>JBDVMP010000108.1:0-140062 GCA_039970095.1 Cyclobacteriaceae bacterium | reverse complement strand
GGTTATTATTTCATCAGCAACGAGCCATCCAAAAAAGACCGCAATGATAGGGTTGATGTAGGCGTATGTGCTGACAATGGCGGAAGGAACTTCGTTGAGAAGCCACGTGTAGGCAATGAAGGCGATGATCGAGCCTGCTATGGAAAGATACATCAATGATCCCCATGCCTGATACGAAATGGAGCTCCAGATCAGGCCTTCTGTTTCGTTGAATATTGAGCTTATCGCAAAACAGACTATAGAAGCTAAAACCAGCTGCCACCCCAAATTGGAATACATGGAGCCTGGTGATGGGTAGGAGCGGTAATAGATAGTGCCCCCCACCCAGCAAATGCCCCCTACCAGAACAGCCAATGATGCAATAATTTGAAGGGGAACTTCACTTTCTCCAATTGGTCCGCTTAGATGATCTTTGAAAAGCAATAAGATGCCGCCAAATCCCAGTATCAAACCGATAATGATAAAGGGGTTGTTGAAATACAACTTCCAGTGCCGTTTGTCCATGAGGATAAACCAAAGTGGGAGGGTGGCAATCAAAATAGAAGCATACCCTGAAGCGATAT
Organism: Cyclobacteriaceae bacterium; assembly: GCA_039970095.1. Taxonomy (GTDB): domain Bacteria; phylum Bacteroidota; class Bacteroidia; order Cytophagales; family Cyclobacteriaceae; genus JAMZMI01. Next base: position 139,499 of record JBDVMP010000108.1, on the reverse strand, counting down.
ATTGCTCGGACCAAATCAATAGCCCCTGACCACTAACCAATATGATAGTGCCAACAATCAGGTTGTTGATGATGGTTTTAATGGATGGGAGTTTTTCTCCTTTGATTAGAATAACGTACATGAGCATCAGTATTCCAGCACTAGAAAAGCGTAATCCTGCAACTAAAAATGGGGGTATTTCTTTCACAGCAAGAGCTATTGCCAAATAGGTGGTGCCCCAAATGATATAAATAGCTATGAAGTTGAGTATTACCAGAAGTTGGTGAGAGTAATCTTTACTCATGTGATGATTTCTTTAGTAATTGTAGAATATGATAGCTGTGAATACACAGAAACAAAACACCCGCAAGAATTACCGGACTGGCCTCAATCAGGATTCCGTAGATCAGGTATCCAATAGCCGAAAGGGCATGAACTATGCGCAGCAAGAACATTCGTTTCATGCTGATAGCGAGTATGCCCAGCCCGAGAGCCAGATAGCCGATCCATTCAGGGTTGATAGAATCAATCATAAGCTTAGACTCATTCTGATATTGCATCGCGCGTATGGAGAGCAGTCCGACAGTGGTGCAGCCTTGAAACCAGAGTTGATGTATAAGTTGAGGGCGGGCGTGAGTTTGGTGTTAGACTCAAGTACCAGTTGCTCCATGCCGGCTACACGAGCAGCTTCTATGGCGTGCTGAATTAAGCGCTTTCCTATTTTGGCGCCCTGATATTCCGGTAATACACCCATTTTGGCCAGCTCAAAAGTCTCTGCGTCCTCCACAATCAACGCAGCTGTCCCGACGATTTGCCCGTCGTACTTAGCGAAGAATATCTGACCTCCCGGCTCAATGATCCACTTTTCAGGATCGTCAAGCATTTCCTGGTCATGCTTTTCTACCTCGAAGTATTGCTCCAGCCACCAGTAGTTTAGCCTGGCAAAATCCGAGGCATATCGCTTCTCGTAGTTGATGATTTCTACAGTTAATTCAGGTTGTGAGATAGCGTTCATTTCTCAATTGTTTAGTTCTTCCAGTGTTCGATCTTTAAATCCCTTTTCGCCAAAGCGTTTTTCCAGGATGGCGAGTGCTTGCATGGTGTTGGTGTCGGTCAAGGCTTTGATCACACCGCGTTCTCCGGCATCCCATATTCGCTCAAGCTCGGGCAGTTTTGCTTGCGCTTTTTGGGTGAGGTTGAGTACGCGCCTTCTGTTGTCTAGTTTGCAGGGGGTGGAGTAGAGATAGTCCGCTTTGATCATTTTATTGGTAATGGAAATAACAGAGGGGTGGGCCAACCCAATTCTTTCGGCTATTTCAGTGACAGACAGTTCTCCTTCTTTTTTGATCAGGCGAAACACCACATACCAATTTGGTTCAATATCGATCCCCAACTCTTTGTACATTTTCCGGCCATCGTGAATCAGCGCATCGGCTAATCGTTTCAGCCGCATGGTAAATCCAAGGCACCCTAGTTCTGTCGTAAAGTCTTTCATTGTGTTAGATCCGTAGTTGACTACATAAAAGTAAAAATATTTACGTAGTTAGCTACATATATGTGTATTTTTTTTTTTTTTTGAAGCGAACGGACTTTTTTGGTGCGAACAGATATTCCTGCTATCGGCTTTATCTGCCGCTTGGGCGCCAGGATACCACCTCTATCAGGGCTATTTGATCAGTATTCTCTCAGATCCTAGATTGGTTCGGATAACTAAAATACCCGATGCTTGAATGTTAGATTTTGGAATGGAAACTTGTGTTGAAGAGGGGAGGGTAAGGTTCATTAGAATCTTGCCCTGCAGGTCATAGATGATGACATATCCTAACTCCTGATCGTTGGCCTTCAGTATGATGTTATCATCACTCATCATGACTTGAAGGTTTTTTGCTGTCGGGCTTGCTTTTTCTATATCCAGCGTTTCCTCAGGGTCTTTGGGCACATATACATAAGGCTCGTTTACAGTGCCGTAGTATTCTATTTCCTGAGTAGGTAAAATATAGTCTGATTCTATCGTAAGCGTTGATGGTGATCCGCCAGAAGCGATTTCGCAGGTTAGATTTTCTCCTGGAGATAGATATTTCAATGATTCAGTAGCACGAACTCCATTTACAGTTACGTAAGCATCGTAATAGATGGGAGCGACACCCACGTTTTTTATTTCTACAATTGAATTGGCGGATGCAGTTTTGAACGAATTAATTTTAAAACGATAGCCCATGTACATGCTCGCATCCTTGATTCTATCTATGGATTGATATCTGTTTTGATCGTTTCCGTTGATATAGCTCATGTGGAAGTCTTCTACAAAAGTTTCAAAAGCAATACCGTATGCACCTATGTCTTCGTTGAGCACATTCTTTTGATCATAATCTGAGTAGTAGCTAAATTCTCCTCCAGCTGGTGCTGTTTTGTACCTTTCGCGATCAAAGAAATTCCACGATTGTGTATTGTATCCGCTGTGGGTCGAATGCATAAACGAATCATCAAACAGTCCGAAATTGATATTAAGGAGATCCGGATCTGCAGAAAAAGGAGAGTAGGTACTGCTGGCAGCATCTATGGAAATACTCCAATTTGTTTGCACAAAAAGAGTGTCCAGGTGTTTAAAAAAGCTTGCTTGAAAATCTTTGCTGGGAAAAGTCTCCCCGATGATAGAGGGGCCATCATAGATATGATACTCTGCCCACAGGCCAAAGCCGGTTTGGACAAAAGCGAGACGTGGATCGCCATCATATTTCTCAGCATATCTTTCGTAAAATTCGATGGTGAAATCTATCAACTCCTGATGTGTCCAATCGGGAAACCAGGTGGTTTGCCCCTCGGTGGTGCCTTCGGTTTCGTTGTAGTCAGCCAGGGCTTTGATGTAATCTGGTACAGCAGTCTTTTTGCCGGGGTAGGTAAACCTGAATCTCAGAACTGCCTGATGGTTTCTTGCAGCCATTTCGTCTAGAAGCGTTTCTACTTCAGACCAGTCATACACGCCTTTTTCCGAGACAATTTCATTGTAAAGCATATACGAAAACTCAAGAGATATGGCATCAGTCTCTACCTGAGAGTTGCCTGGCCAAAAAACAATCCCTGTCATGGGTTGCACCTCCGTGATTTCTTTATCTATTTCCACTTCCTGCAAATCCTGCGCAGTAGCTGTGTTTTCAAAAGCAGAAAAAAGGATAAACGAGATTAGTTGTAGGAAAATTGTGTTTTGAAAGGTGTTCATGGTTGTAAATATATATTTCAAAACATAAAGTACTTTCATTTGATTGTTTTATATCATTTTTAAAAATGTGCGTTCAGCTAAAGTCAGAGTGTGATGAGCCACTTCAAAATTTAATTTTTCCAGTTAAACACAGTTTTCACCATCAATCAAATCATTAGGTTTGTCAGCGCTTTTTAGGCGTATAAATTCAGGACTAATAAAAAAAACATGAAGAATATTCTTTCTACCCTCGTGGCTTTGAGTTTTGTTTCGGCTTTTGCACAACAGGCACAATTCTCTTATGATATAGACGTGACACAAAATCTGGACACGTTTTATGTTTCGCTAACTCCGGAAATTAAAATAGACAAGACTAGCAATATCTACCAGTTTGCAGCTACAGCACCGGGCACTTATCAGACCATGAATATTGGTCGTTTCATTAGTGATTTTAAGGCGTATAATTGGCTTGGAATGGAACTTGAAGCCGAGCGTGTTTCGGTCAATCAGTTTAAGATAGACAAGCCACATAAGGTGAAAAAAATCACTTATAAGGTGGCGGAAACTTTTGATACGGAGGTCGAAGAATATCCCATTTATTTGATGGCAGGTTCTTCTATTGAGGAGGATCATACTTTGATCAATACCCACACTATGATTGGCTATTTTGAAGGGTATCAAAAAAGTCCTTTGCAAGTAAAAGTGGTGGGAAAAGATAGCTGGACAACAGGAACAGCATTGGGTAAATCGGGTGATTACTTTGTTGCAGATGATTTTGATCATGCAGTTGATTCGCCGATCCTCTCTGGAGATTTGACTTTTGCGGCGGCAAAGGTGGCAGACACTGAAGTGGAGATTTACACGTATTCTGCTCAGGGTTTGCTCAATTCCGAATTGCTGCTTGCCAATATGGAAGATATGCTCAATGCGACCAATGATTTTTTGATCCGTCTGCCTGTGGATAGATACACTTTTCTTTACTTTTTCGAACCGAACCTTACCGGGCAGACAGGTGCCTGGGAGCATAGTTATAGCTCGGAGTATGTGCTAAAGGAAGGAGAGCCTACAGCCGAGTTTATGAAAAGTGTGACAGATATTGCCTCTCATGAATTTTTTCACATTGTGACTCCTCTCAATATCCACAGTGAGGTGGTGGAGTCCTTCAATTTTGTGGAGCCAACTCCTTCCATTCACCTTTGGCTGTATGAAGGTGTCACGGAGTGGGCTTCTAATATGTTGCTTTACAGAGGTGGGGTGATTGATCTTCAGGATTATTTGTCCAACTCAATCATTTATAAAATACTTGTCGATGAGCGCTACTTTGATACAACATGGAGTTTAAAGAAAATTTCCGATGAGTCTTTCAATGGGGGAGAAGGTTCAAAACAATATGGGAATGTTTATTACAAAGGGTCGCTTACAGCCGGGCTGCTGGATATTCGTTTATTGGAGTTGTCAGAAGGAACATATGGTTTGCGTGAACTGATGCTTGATCTGGTAGATAAGTATGGGAAAGGAAATCCGGTTTCTGAGGAGACATTTTTCGATGATATTGCCGAGATGACGTATCCTGAAATCAGAGATTTTTTTGATATGTATGTGCTGGAGGCTAACCCTCTGCCGCATGCCGAATATTTTGCTAAGATCGGCCTGAAAATAGAGCGTGATGATCAAGACCGACCGGTGATCACCCAAATGACTGACCCAACTCCTGAGCAGCAGAAGCTATTTTTCGCATGGAGCGAAAATATGGATCGCCGGTAACCGGCGATCCTAATCTTTTTTTGTGATCTGAAAAGTTACTCTCCCGTTACTTCACTCAGAGGCTTAAGGTTGGAAGGGATGCGTTCCTCTCCATATTCAAATACATCAATGATTTTGGTGAGTGTCACTGATGGGATGGCGTATGGCACAAGCATAGATTTAAGAAATTCATTGACCTTATTTACGCATTCGCTGATGTTGTCTGCCGCTACCAGAAAGTAGTTGTTGATTCTCACCTCTTTTTCAGAATCGCCATCTACAGTCGTATAAATGACTTTGGCTTTCCACCACTCCTCGGCGGTTTCGTTTTCATCTTTGATGATTTCTGAAAGATTGGTCTTTGTGATCATGGTCACTGCAAACTCCCCGTTGAGGTCCCGCTCCATGGCTTCATAGATTCTGGCTTCTGCTTCCGTGTAAGACAATGCATCTACCAGGTACGCTTCTGTTACCTGCTTGAGCATTCCGTTTTCTTGTTCTTTGTTGTATTTGATTTTGCACGAATACCAGGTTTTCATCTATTGTTTGTTTTGAGTTTTTTGAAAAGGGTGGCAAAGGTAAAATTTCAAGTTAATTTGATTCAAGTTTCTCGACTTTAATGTTCAACCGTTCCGTCTTCAGAAATTAGCTTTTTAGGTTTGGCCCTTCCAGTCCCAGGATCAAACTGGTAATAGACTCTTTGATTCTTTGCTTTATTTATTGCTGATTCAGTAGCAGCAATTGATACAGCTCCTCCTAATAGTGTTCCGGTGTAAGCGGCAACATTAGCGAAATCGTAATTGGGAATTCCGTATGCATAAAAAAAGAATTCAGAATCAATTATTTCAATCGGGAAATACTCATCAAGGTGATTAACGTAAAAATTATTTCCATCGAAAAAACCCCAACATCGAATTTTTCGACTTCTTTTTATCTTGACCGGATAAAATGAATATGTTCCTTTCCAGCTTTTATGAAAGCGCTTTTCCTTTACGACTTTAAAATTTTCCACCGTCCGTGGTTTATTGTAAAGGAATTCTTGATGATTCATGTAAATCCCCCTTATTGGCTTTTCCTTGAGAATTGGGAATCCTATGTTTTTAACCTCTAATGTGTCTTTTGCAATTATTAGCACAGAAGAACCCCGAGGTTTGATTTCCAGTATTTCTTGAGCTAGCGCACTTCCAAACAAAACTGAAAATATGATAATAAGAATTAATTTCATATCTAAATTCTAAAACTCAACAAACTCTCCTACTTGCTCTTGCAGCAACTGCTTATATAAATCATTTGTGATGTTCCAGTCGTCATCAGTATTGGCTTCTATTCTTGCCAGCTTCACTTTTTGCGCCAGCACATGCATGCCACAATAGTTAAAAATATCTGTGAGGTGGCTGAGTGCCAGACCTGCTCCCTGAATGCCGGAAGAAAGGCCGATAAGCGCGCACTTTTTATTCTTAAAAGTATTTGGGTACTCCAGCCCATCGATGAAAGCTTTGAGTACGCCGGGGAAAGAACCATTATACTCTGGCACCACGAAAACGAACTTTTGACTTTCTTTCATCACATTCCTGAATCCATTGAAAACCTGATTCTTTCCTGAGTTGTGATAAAGTGCCGAAAAGGTGAAATCGTCTGGTAAATCCTTCAAATCTATAATCTGACTTTTCATACCTTTTTCCCCAAGGAGATCGCGATATTGCTCACATATTTTGAATGAAACAGAGTCCACTCTGTTGGTGCCACAAACGATGGTTATCATTTACTAAAGTTTTTCATTTCAAACAGAACCATTCCCAGCTCTGCTTGGTTTGGGATTGAAAATAAAATGATTGAATATTGCGTTTCGATATTCGATTGAGAATACTCATCTAAAAACAGCTATTTCTATGCTGAAAGGCAAAAATGCAATTGTAACGGGAGTAAGTAAAGGAATTGGGCTGGAAACTGTGAAACTGCTTTTGCAAGCAGGAGTCAAAGTTGCCGGCTGGAGTAGAAATAAACCCGATCTCGACGATACTAATTTCCAGTTTGTAAAAGCCGATGTAGGCGACTTGAGCGCTGTACAGGCAGCCCATGCTGAGTCTGTCCGGTTTCTTGGAAATGATATTCATTTTTTAATCAACAATGCCGGATTTGGAGTGATGGCCCCAATAGATGAAATAGAGGTGGCAGACTGGAAGGCCATGTTTGATGTAAACGTACATGGGCTTATGTATTGCACTAAAATGGTAGTGCCGGACATGAAGCGAATGGATACAGGACATATCATCAATGTGAGCTCTATAGCTGGTATCAATGGGATCAAGAATTTGAGCGGCTATGTGGCTACCAAACATGCCGTGACCGGATTTGGACATTCGCTCATGATGGAGCTTCGCGATTGGGGAATCAAAGTAACCAATGTATATCCTGGTAGTGTAAACACAGCATTTTTCGATGACATAGATGCGATTCAGGCCAACGAAAATATGATGCGCCCGCAAGATATTGCCAAGGCAATTGTTGATGTGCTTGACACTCACCCAAATTTACTTCCGGCCGATTTGGAGCTTCGTCCGCTTAGACCTAAAGGAAAGCCACAGAAATAAGATGTCTGTTATCATTCAGGATTTGACCAAAATGTATGGCGAGCAATACGCTGTGCATGCTATCAGTTTTGAAGCGCCTAAGGGTAAGGTTACGGGATTTTTGGGTCCTAATGGAGCAGGAAAATCTACTACCATGAAAATGGCTGTAGGTTACGTGCAGCCAACCTCCGGATCTATAGCGCTGGATGGTGTCTCAGTAACTGACAATTCCCTTAAGGTAAAAAAGCTTACCGGTTATCTGCCTGAGCACAACCCGCTTTATCTGGATATGTATGTGCGCGAATTTTTAAGATTCATCGGTGGAGCATATGATATCAAAGGGTCAAAGCTGAACAGCAGGGTGGAGGAGATGATAGAAACTGTCGGACTTCAGCGCGAACGTAAAAAGAAGATAGGCGCGTTATCAAAAGGGTATCGTCAGCGTGTTGGTCTTGCACAAGCACTTATTCATAACCCGTCGGTTTTGGTTTTGGATGAACCAACGACAGGGCTTGATCCAAATCAAATTCTCGAAATTCGTGAAGTAATCAAAAACATTAGTGCGGACAAAACCGTGATTCTGTCTACTCACATCATGCAGGAGGTGGAGGCCATCTGCGACAAAGTGGTGATAATAGACAAGGGGCAGATTGTAGCGGATGATAAACTCAGTTTACTCAAGGAAGGAATGAATGAAGCCAATGGTATCATCATAACCTTCGAAAATGAGATAGAAATCAGCCTGTTTGAAGGGCAGGGGTTTAAGGTGAAACCCTACGGAGACAATGCTTACCTCATAGAATCAGATCGTGATGATCTTAGGGCTGAGCTGCTAAAAATTACCTCAGAGTATGACCTGCCGCTCGTGAGTTTGACGAAAGCCCAAAAGTCCCTCGAAGAGATTTTCCATCGTTTAACCCAAAATCAGAAGAGATGATCAGTATATTTCTGAAGGAGATAAACGAATTTTTGGACTCACTTATCGCATATGTAGTGATCGGCGTTTTTCTGGTTGGTATTGGTTTGCTCATGTGGGTTTTTCCAGATACGAATGTGCTGGATTATGGCTATGCCAGCATGGAGCCTGTATTTTCACTCGGGCCATATGTCTTCATGTTTTTGATTCCGGCCATCACCATGAAGTCTTTCGCTGAAGAGAAACGCAACGGCACTCTGGAACTGCTTTATACACTCCCGTTCAAAGAGATTGATGTCATTCTTGGGAAATTCTTTGCCGGATACTTTCTGGTTTTCTTCTCAATTGTCCCGACGTTGGTGTATTACTTTTCGCTATCGCAATTGGGCAACCCAGCTGGCAACCTGGATACTCCGGGCATCATGGGCTCTTATATCGGGCTTTTGTTGTTGGGGGGTGTTTTCACATCCGTGGGAATCCTTGCCTCAGCGCTTACGGGCAACCAGATTGTTTCGTTTATCCTTTCTGCATTTCTGAGCTTTTTACTTTATGCCGGGTTCGATTCCATTGCCGCAATAGACGTGTGGTCCGGCTGGTCCTATTTCATTTCTGATTTAGGAATCATGGCACATTACTCATCTATGAGTAAGGGACTCGTAGACTTGCTCGATGTAGCTTATTTTGTGGGGATGATCACGATCATTCTAATGTTGACCAAACTAATCCTGGGGTTTAAGAAATGATCAGTTGGAATAGTCATCGGTTAAATTTGGTTTTGCAGATCGCGCTTACTGTGCTGGGGGTGTGGTTGGTTTTTCAGTTGTCCAATCAGTTTAGGGTTCGCGTGGACATGACTGAGGAGAATAGGTTTAGTCTGTCCGATCAAACGAAAAACCTCCTTGAGCGACTCGATGAAGATGTTTACGTTGAAGTTTATCTGGCGGGAGAGTTGCCATCAAACTTTCTCAGGTTTCAAAAATCCATTCGTGAGACGCTAGAGGAGTTTTCGATATATGCTCAAACAAACATCAATTATAAATTCATTGATCCGTCGGTGGCTCAAAGCGCCAAGGCACGAAATAAGTATTACCAGGATTTGATTCAGCGTGGGTTGCAACCAACCAATCTGAACTATACACAAGACGGCCAAACTTCCCAGAAATGGGTTTTCCCTGGGCTGATTCTTTCTTATCACGGCCAGGAGATTGGTATTAACCTTTTGAAAGGTAACCGAACCACTAGCCCTGAGGAAATGATTAATCAATCTATCGAAGGTCTGGAGTATGAACTGGCCAGTGGGTTGATCCAATTGTCGGAGTTGAGGAGGAAAAGAGTAGGACTGGTTGTGGGGCACAATGAGCCTGATACTGCACAACTAGCAGGGTTTACAAATCTGGTTTTGTCAAAATACGATCTGTTTAGACTCAATCTTCCAGAAAAGAAAAGTCCCATTGTGGGGTACGATCTTTTAGTTGTGGCTAAGCCAACTTCCAAATTTTCAAATCGCGAGAAGTATCTTTTGGATCAATACCTCATGAAAGGAGGAAAGCTTTTGTTTTTCCTTGATGCACTGCGAGTCAACATGGATAGTGCCTCAGGAGATGGAACTGTGGCCATTCCTTATGAGACTAACCTTGCCGACATGCTATTCAAATATGGAGTCAGAATCAATCAGGATTATGTGGTTGACCTCAACTGTGGAGACTTTCCGATTGTGGCTGGCAATATTGGCAATCAGCCACAGATACGAATGCTACCATGGCCATATTTCCCAATAATCACGAATTATGGTGACCACCCGGTGGTCAAAAATCTGGATGCTGTGATGGTGCGCTTTGGCTCTACTATCGATACGGTGAAGGCCATAGGTGTAAAGAAAACACCTTTGATGCTCACTTCAGCTCACACAAAAGTTTTGGGTTCGCCCGTTCAGGTGAGTTTCAATGATTTGAAAAGTGAATTGCTGCCGGATAAATTTCAATCGGGCCCTAAGCCTGTGGGTTATCTGCTTGAGGGAGCGTTTACTTCGCTTTACAAGAATAAATTTCCTCCTAAAGGAATGAGTCGCAATGAAATGATAGAAGATGGAGTGGATTCCAAAGTGGTGGTCATCGCCGATGGCGATTTGATAAGGAATGAATTGAGTTTAGAAGACGGAAAGCCTTTGGCTTTGGGTATGGAGCCTTATAGTCAGGCTCAATACGCAAACGAAGATTTGATTTTGAACCTTATTGATTATCTCATGGATGATGAAGGGATTATTCAGTCCCGGACAAAGGAGATTAAGATCCGTCCTCTGGACAAAGTAAAAGTAAAAGAAGAACGCTTGAAGTGGCAGGTTGTCAATTTGGGAGCGCCCGTATTGCTTTTGTTGCTATTTGGTGTGGCCAAGGCAATCGTTCGCAAAAAGAAAAATCAGGCTTAATGGAAAAGAAGAATAAACGACTTTTCGGGTTGATTGTGTTGGTTTTGATAATCAACCTTGTGATTTTTCTCCTTCCGGGAAAAGGCTCCAAAACCACATTTGACGAACATATGTTTACTGTGGCTGACACTGCGTCTGTTTCGAGCGTCCAGTTGACGTTTGGTGATAAGGTGGTGGAGATGAATAGGTCAGACGAAGGTTGGGAGCTCAACGGTCAGCACCGAATGGATGAGGGTTTGCGGAGGTTACTTTTTTCAATTATGCAAAGGGTGCGGGTGAAGCGCCCTGTTCACGAAGCTGTAAAAGATGGTGTCAAGGTCAAATTGAACAATGATTCTTTTATGGTATCAGGCAATGCCACTCAAACGAAAACCTATTTCACTAAAAATGGAAAATCCTACGAAGTAGAGATCCCCGGGTACAGGGATTATTTAGCGAGTATTTTCGAACTAAATGCGGATCAGTGGCGAGACAGGTTGATTTTCAATGGTAGTTGGCGAACAATCCAAAGGTTGAATTTGGACTATACGGAATCGGATGAAAAGGATTTTGAGATTGGTTTTAATGAAGAGTTTTTCAATGTCTCAGGGGTAAACAAACTGGATTCCGGTTTTGTGGTTGATTACCTCAATCAGTTCCAGTACTTGCAGGCCAACGAGCGAATAAGTAGAGGGCGTTTTCCGCGTTACGATAGTCTTGTACAGACCAGGCCGTTGGCTACTCTTACTTTAGAATCAATTAATTACAGCGCCCCGGAGACCCTGATTATATACCCTTCGCTGGAAAAAGAGGGTTTTAATTTGGTAAAAAATAGCATCGGGGAAATGGTCATCCTTGACAGGAGAAGGATCAGTAATATGCTGATGTCCAGAGATGATTTTAAACTCGCCGAGTGATACGGACTTTAAGGCTGATTTATCAACTTTTGTTCTTAAATTTGACGCCCAAATCCAACATGATAACCAATCGCCAAAAAAATGCAACAACATTTGCTGGCACTTAAATAAAATACCAATATGAAATTTATTGTTTCCTCTTCCTACCTTTTGAAACAGCTTTCTGCCATCAATGGGGTTATCACTACCAATCCGGTTGTGCCTATTTTGGAGAATTTCCTTTTCGAAATCACGGATGGTACGTTGACCATTACAGCGTCTGATTTGCAGACAAGTATGATTACCGAAATGGAGGTTGAAGCCAAAGAGGATGGAAGCATAGCGATTCCTGCCAAAATTTTGTTGGAAACGCTGAGGAACTTACCAGAGCAACCAGTGACCTTTTCTATAGATTCTGATACCTATAGCATCGAGATCAACTCTGATAATGGTAGATATAAGTTGTCCGGAGAAAATGCTACGGACTTTCCTAAGATTCCGGCAGTTTCCGACGGATACTCTGTGAACATGGCTTCCGGTGTGCTTTCGCAAGCTATCAACAATACCATCTTCGCGACGAGCAATGATGAGCTTCGCCCGGCTATGACTGGCGTATACGTGAAGTTGGATGAAACGAATACTACGTTTGTTGCAACGGATAGCCATAGGCTGATCCGATACAGAAGAGTGGACGTGGCTGCAGATATGGGGCACAGCATGATCATCCCTCGAAAAGCTTTGACGCTTTTGAAGACCACCTTGCCTAGTGAGAATACCAATGTGAATGTTGAATTCAATGCTTCAAACGCATTTTTCAACTTCAACAATGTGAAGATGATCTGTCGTTTGATCGATGAGCGTTTTCCAGATTATGAAAACGTAATTCCTGCTGACAACAACAACAGCATGGTGATCAATAAAGGTGCTTTGTTGAGTTCTTTGAAAAGGATTGCTATTTATGCAAACAAGACTACACATCAGGTGAGGTTGAAAATTGCTGGTAGCGAGTTGATGATTTCGGCAGAAGATCTCGACTTCTCCAATGAGGCTAACGAGAGATTGTCATGCGAGCATGATGGCGAGGATATCGAAATAGGATTCAACGCCAAGTTTTTGATTGAGATGCTAAACAATCTTGACGCAGAAGACCTTACATTGAAGTTGAGTGCTCCGAATAGAGCTGGTATTATCACACCAAATGATAAAGACGAAAATGAAGATATCTTGATGCTAGTAATGCCGGTTATGTTAAATAATCAGGTATAATAGAATATTAAAAAGGAACGCAGATTAGTCTGCGTTTTCTTTTCTTCAAAATTATGACTAATTTTGTCATGAAATTATTGGTCATAATTTGATTTATCATGCTTCAAGAAATTTTAAAAGAAGGTAGGGTTAAGATGGGTTTGAAAACCCGTGAAGTAGCTGCATTTCTCAATATAGATCAGGCACTGGTAAGTAAATTTGAATCAGGCACCAGAGTGCCCACCTATGAGCAATTAGAAAAGTTATCGACGAATCTTAACGTGGATTTGGAAAGGTTAAAAGTCGAATGGTTGGCCGAAAAGATCATCAAAATTGTCAAATATGAACCTCAGGCTGCCGAGGCTCTCGCCGTGGCTGAGACGAGGGTTGAGTACCTAAAAAGCTCCAAAACATTTGATGTGCCTGATGTGTCATCGGAGCTGAAAGAGAAACTTCAGTATGCTGATGAACTAAAAAACTCGTGGGAAAAAACCAAGCCGCTCAACCAAACTCAGCTTGTTAAAATGCGCGAGTTTTTTGATATAGAAAACACTTATGAGAGTAATAGGATAGAGGGCAACACACTGAGCCTCCAGGAAACACATCTGGTAGTGAGGGAAGGTTTGACCATTGGGGGGAAATCTATGAGAGAGCATTTAGAGGCAGTGAATCACATAGATGCTCTGAACTATGTTGCTCTTATGATTTCAAATAGGGAGACTATTTCAAAAAGAACGTTATTGGAATTGCACTCGCTAATATTGAAAGGTGTTGACTCGCAAAATGCAGGAGTGTACAGGCAGGTGCCGGTGAGGATAAGCGGAAGCAGGCACGAGCCACCACAGCCATATATGCTGGATAAGCTGATGGAAGACTTTTTTAGACATTACCAAAATCAGAAACGGCTCCTTCATCCTTTGATTCTGGCAGCCGAAGTTCATGAGCGGCTTGTCAGTATACATCCGTTTATAGATGGAAATGGCAGGACTTCAAGGTTGCTGATGAATGTGGTGATGCTTCAAAATGGTTATACGCTTACTCATATTAAAGGTGATCTGAGCAGCCGTTTGGAGTATTATAAATCTCTGGAAGAAGTTCAGGTGAACAACAATCCTGAGCCGTTTTATGGGCTGGTGGTTAACTCAGTTATATCTTCATTGCAAGAGCATTTGAAGATGGTATGACCAAAGAGGCCGCTCAAATACACTTTGAACGGCCTCTTATTTTTTAGAGTATGCGGGTGTTGGTCTTCCAATTCGCGAGACCCTATCCTCTGTTACTTTTTTTTCCTTCCCCTTCCTTTTTTCTCGGGGGCTTTTGCCGCAAGGTCTTTACACTCCTCATAGGTAAGCTCTTCCGGAACTTTATCCTTAGGGATTTTCACATTCTTTTTTCCAAACTTGATGTAAGGTCCAAAGCGACCATTCAGCACCTGAACGTCAGGATCTTCATCAAATGTCTTGATGTATTTATTAGCATCTAGTTCTCTTTTTGCCAAAATCAACTCTACTGACTCATCAGCTGTTATCGTTAGCGGGTCTTTGTCTTTAGGAATTGACACGAACTTGCCATCATGGCGAATGTAAGGGCCAAACCTGCCGATGGCAGCCGTCATAACTTTGTCCTCAAATTCTCCGACTTGCCTTGGTAGCTTAAAAAGCTCCAGAGCTTCTTCCAATGAAATGTTTTCTATAAACTGCCCTTTTCTTAGGCTGGCATATTGCGGCTTTTCATCTTCCTCATTTTCAGGTGACTCTCCCAACTGAACGTAAGCGCCATAGCGGCCCATACGCACATAGATATTTTTTCCTGTTTTTGGGTCTTCACCTAGCTCTCTGGCTGCACTGATGTCTGCTCGTTCTATGTTTTCAGTGTTTTCCACCTTAGAGTGAAACTTTCCATAGAAGTTTTTGATCATCTGTTCCCATGACACTCCACCATTGGCTATGTCATCAAACTCTTTTTCCACGTCCGCCGTAAACGAATAGTCCACCACATTGTCAAAATGCTCTACCAAAAAGTCATTGACAATCATGGCAATATTAGTTGGGAAGAGCTTGTTCTTCTCCGCTCCCGTAATCTCTTTTTTGACTTCTTTTTTTGTTTTTCCTTTGGCTAAGGTCAGCTCAACGTACTGTCTTTCACGACCATCACGTTCTTCTTTTACCACATATTCTCTCTTCTGGATGGTAGAAATAGTTGGCGCATATGTAGATGGTCTTCCTATCCCTTTTTCTTCAAGCTGCTTTACCAAACTCGCTTCAGTGTATCTTGCCGGAGGGCGGGTGAAGCCTTCTTTGGCGATCATGTCTCTTAGCTCCAGCTCTTGTCCGATGGTCAAAGGAGGAAGCATTCCCTTTTGTTCTTCATCTTCCTCATCATCAGTAGATTCCAGGTAAACCTTCAGAAAACCTTCAAACTTGATCATCTCACCTCTTGCTACTAGAGTCTCTTCCGCGGTAGAAATACCGATCGTAGCAGTGGTTTTTTCCAATTTCGCGTCGGCCATTTGCGACGCAATAGCTCGTTTCCAAATGAGTTCGTATAACCTACCTTCTGCTCCACTACCACCCATGTTGTGCATGTTGAAGTTGGTGGGTCTTATTGCTTCGTGAGCTTCCTGAGCAGATGCTGATTTGGTTTTGTATGTTCTGTTCTGGATAAAATCATTGCCATAAGCAGAAGAGATCTCCGCATTTGCTCCGTTGATAGCCTCTTGCGATAAGTTCACTGAGTCAGTTCTCATATATGTGATCTTACCAGCTTCATAAAGCTTTTGTGCCAGCGACATGGTATATGATACAGAATATCCCAGCTTTCTACTTGCCTCTTGCTGTAGCGTGGAAGTTGTAAATGGGGGCGCAGGGCTCTTTTTGGCAGGCTTGGTTTCGAGGTTGTCTATTTTGAAATCGGCACTGGTACATTTCTCTAAAAATTGCTGAGCCTCTTCCTCTGTTTTGAATTTTTTACCAAGCTCAGCTTGAAGAGTTTTGCCTCCATCGAGATTGAAGTAGGCTGATACTTTGAAACTTGAAACTGCCTCAAATTTTTCGATTTCTCTTTCTCTTTCGACGACAAGTCTCACCGCGACAGATTGCACCCGACCAGCGGAAAGTCCTCTTTTTACTTTTTTCCAAAGCACTGGAGAGAGTTCGAACCCAACCAGACGATCTAATATTCTTCTGGCCTGCTGGGCATTTACAAGGTCTATATCTATTCCTCTTGGGTTTTGAATGGCATTTTGGATGGCATTTTTGGTAATTTCTCTAAATACTATCCTTCGCGTATTGGAGTCATTCAGATTCAGGGCTTCTTTTAGATGCCATGAAATAGCTTCTCCTTCACGGTCATCATCACTAGCAAGGTAGATTGTTTCGGCATCCTTGGTTAGTTTTTTCAATTCTCGGATTACATCTTTCTTATCCGACGAAACTTCATATGTTGGCTTGAAGCCATTTTCGATATCTATTGCCTTATCACCTTTGGGTAAGTCCCGCACGTGACCGTAGCTGGATTTTACCGTATAGTCCTTGCCTAAATACCCCTCTATTGTTTTTGCCTTTGCAGGGGACTCTACTATTACCAGGTTTTTTGCCATGCCTTCTCTCTCTTTCTAGTCTAAAAATCTGTGCTAAAATATCCTGAAATTTTTTAAATACTTTCATGGATACTTTTTGATAGGCGCATATTTAATACTTAATTGCTCTATCACAAACTGAATTCTGACAAAGATGGTTAGAAAAATTTTTCTTCTACGTCATGGCGAGGCAATCTACCCAGAACAGGGAATGGACGACATGGAGAGATCCCTTACCTCCAAAGGAAGCACACAAATCAGAACGCTTGGAGCTAAGATGGGTGATGCGGGTTTTGATGTTGACCTGACATATTGTAGCAGTTCAGATCGTACTCGTCAGACTTTTCAGCACCTGTCGGAGGCATTGAAGAAAAATCTGGAAGTAGAGTTTCGAGAAGATATCTATGAGGCATCAGTTCGAACGTTGTTTGAGCTGCTTTGTGAGTCGGACAAGAATTTAATGAGCATTCTTCTAATAGGCCATAATCCAGGAATTACTTATCTGGCAGAATACTTGTCAGGAGAAATAGTAGGTAATATGTTGCCCGGTCAGCTGGTAAAACTTGAGTTTGGTATGGGTGATTGGTCACAATTATCTCAGGGCAGCTGCGGAGTGGTCAATTAAAAAACGATACCATGATGGCAGTGTCCATTGTTTATATTCAAAAATGAAAATTTTAATTGCTCCGAATACTTTCAAAGGTTCACTTGATGCATTTGAAGTGGCTCGCTCGCTTGAGAGTGGCCTTGCACAAGGTAAGCTAAGTGTGGACTTAGAGATTTGTCCTATCGCTGATGGTGGAGATGGAACTCTGCCTATTGCTGCTTCATATTTCTCTGGAGACTTGATTTCAGTGGATACCGTTGACGCACTGGGCCGACCTTTGGTAGCAAGGTATGGCTGGTCAGAGTCCAGTAACACAGCTCTGATAGAGCTGGCCGAAGCATCCGGGATTAGGCATCTCGGCAAGGATGAGTTGAACCCATGGAAGGCCAGTACTTACGGCACGGGCCTGATTCTAAAGGAAGTCTTGCGGCGATCACCAAAGGATGTTTATCTCACCATTGGGGGTAGTGCATCCATAGATGGTGCGGTTGGTTTACTGGAGGGAGTTGGAGTCAAGTTCTTGGATAGATATGGGAAAGTGTTGAACGGCTTAAACCCTTCAAGGATTTTGGAAATTGATGGGGTGGATATTAGAGAAGTGGAGGAGATTTTAAAGGGTGTCAGCATGAAAATTTTATGCGATGTGGAAAACCCGCTGCTAGGATCGGAAGGAAGCGCTGAAGTGTTCGCACCACAAAAAGGGGCCAATCAAAATGATGTTCTAAAACTTGAAGACGCACTTACACATCTTTCTGATGTCATAAAAAAAGATTTCGGATTGGATATACAAAAGTTGAAACACGGAGGAGCGGCGGGAGGCGTTGCTGCAGTTTTGCACGGAGTGCTGGGGGCTGACCTGATTGACGGGGCGAATTTTATTTTAGATGTGAGTGGGTTTAGAGATAAGCTGAATTTTGCTGATATAGTGATAACCGGAGAGGGTAAAATAGATGGACAAACACTCTCAGGGAAAGGTCCCGGACTTGTCGCGGTGGAAGCCAAAAAAGCAGGCAAAAGAGTCATAGGGTTTTGTGGAGCAACAGAATTAACAGATGGCTCTATTGAGCCATTTGATGAGATTGTTGCCATCAATCAATCAAGTGAAAGTCTGGAAGACTCAATCAAGAATACCCGAAAAAATCTTGAGTTAGCTGCTATTAAACTTGCAGGTAGGTTATAGGCTGAGCAAGAAATTTCTGAATTCCTCAGAGTCGTACTTGGCCATGCCGTGTCGCTCACCTACGATTTTACCCTCTGACGAAATGATATAGGTGGTCGGGATAGAACGGGCATTATAGACAGATGGTGGTCCCGATTTGAGGAAATATACTGGGAAGTCATATTCTTTGTTCTGAACGAACTCCTTTGCTTTGAATTTATTTTTATCCACTGATATCATCACAAATGCTACCTCCTGACCTGTCTTCTCATACAAACTTTGAATGTCGGGCATTTCAGCAACACAAGGAGGACACCATGTGGCCCAAAAATTCAAAAAGACTGTTTGTCCTTTGAATTCAGAAAAATCAATTTCCCTGCCTGCTGCATTGACTAGCGTAAAATCATAATCAGCATTGACTTCACTCTCAGGTTCTGTGTCAGGCTTAAATAGCCCGGTTGAAAGTGCGGCTCTCTGGACCAGACCTATCACCTCCGTATGGTATCCGGTGATATATAGGGTTCCTGCCACAGTCAAAAGTATTACCCATTCGATGATCTCTCTTTTTTTTGATTTCTTAGCCATTTACCGTTTGCAAATTTTTATTCCATTTTACTAACGAAATCCTATCGAAATAAATCCCAAGACTTCTAATTTTGACGCCCAATATCTGATAAATATTGGAGTTAACAAGTAACTATCTGATAATCAATTGTCAATAACTTTTGTAAGGCAATTTTCATAGAAATATATTAATACAGCATGATTAACTACGCAGCTAAGATAGCTCAGGAACTTTCATTACAGTCGCGCCATGTGCAGGCGGTCATTGACCTTTTTGATGATGGATCCACTGTGCCTTTTATTTCAAGATATAGGAAAGAAGTAACAGGTACCATGGATGAAGTGCAAGTAGCTGGGGTAAGGGACAGACTCAGTCAGTTGAGAGATTTGGATAAAAGGCGTGATGCCATCTTGAAGTCAATAGACGAGCAAGGCAAGCTAACACCTGAGCTTAAATCCAAGATAGATGCTGCGGAAACAATGTCGGTGCTGGAAGATTTGTATTTGCCTTACAAACCTAAGCGGAAGACAAAGGCATCTGTAGCCAAGGAAAAAGGATTAGAGCCACTGGCAAAGTTGGTTTTCGAACAGGGCAACATTGACGCTGTACTGGAGGCAGCAAAATTTATCAACGAAGAAAAAGAGGTGGCCAGTGAAGAAGAGGCCTTGCAGGGAGCGCGAGATATCATTGCCGAATGGGTAAGTGAAGATGCTGATACGCGAAAGAAAGTGAGATCGCTATTCCAAACAGAAGGAGTGATTGTGTCTAAAGTGATGAAAGGTAAGGAAGATGCTGGAGCAAAGTACAAGGATTACTTTGAGTGGCAAGAGTCGATAAAAGACATTCCATCTCACCGACTTTTGGCCATTAGGAGGGCGGAGAAGGAAGGAGTGCTCTCTATGGACATTGCTCCAGATGAGGATCAGGCGATTGGCTTGCTCAATCGGCAGTTTGTAAAGTCGTCGAATGATGCTGCCGGTCAGGTTGAGCTGGCTGTTAAGGATTCATACAAGCGTCTGATAAAACCAAGTATAGAAACCGAAATTAGACTTGAATCAAAGAAAAGAGCTGATCTTGAAGCGATTGGAGTTTTTTCTGAAAACCTGAAACAATTGCTCATGTCCGCACCACTTGGACAAAAAGCTGTCATGGCGATTGATCCGGGATTTAGAACCGGCTGCAAGTTGGTTTGTCTGGATAGACAGGGCAAACTTTTGGACAATACGGCCATCTTTCCTCATGAGCCACAGCGGAAGACCCAGGAAGCAAGTCATACTGTTTTGGCTTTGGCTCAAAAACACAACATTGAAGCGATAGCTATCGGCAATGGGACTGCCAGTAGGGAAACAGAGCAGTTTGTAAAGTCCGTTGGCTTGCCCAATAACATCATCATTGCCATGGTGAGTGAGAGCGGAGCGTCCATTTACTCAGCATCTGATGTGGCAAGGGAAGAGTTTCCGGATTATGATCTGACCGTGCGCGGAGCTGTATCGATTGGGCGAAGAATGATGGATCCGCTTGCTGAATTGGTGAAACTTGATGCCAAGTCTATTGGTGTGGGGCAGTATCAGCACGACGTGGATCAAAATGCATTGAAGTCTTCGCTCGACGATGTGGTAATGAGCTGCGTAAATGCTGTGGGGGTAGAGTTGAACACAGCAAGCAAGCAACTCTTAACCTATGTGTCTGGATTAGGCCCGCAGCTTGCGGACAACATAATTGCTTATAGAGACACTAATGGAGCCTTTAGGAGCCGAGAAGATTTGAAAAAAGTACCAAGGCTCGGTGATAAGGCTTTTGAGCAGGCAGCTGGTTTTTTGCGGATAAATGAAGCGAACAATTTGCTGGATCGAAGTGCAGTGCACCCAGAGCGATATGAGACCGTAGAAACCATGGCTAAAGATCTTGGTTGCAAGGTGGAGGATTTGGTGAAAGACGCCAATCTGAGATCAAGGATTGACCTGAAGAAGTACGTTAATGATGAGATAGGTTTACCAACCTTGCAAGACATTGTTGCAGAGCTGGCTAAGCCCGGTCGTGATCCGCGTGAGCAGTTTGAGACCTTCTCTTTTGCCGACAATGTGCATGAGGTCAAGGATCTTTCTATTGGCATGAAACTTCCGGGAATTGTTACCAATATTACCAAGTTTGGAGCGTTTGTAGATGTGGGAGTTCATCAAGACGGTTTGGTACATATCAGTCATCTGAAAGATGGTTTTGTTTCTGACCCGGCTGAGGCTGTCAAGCTGCAACAAAAGGTGATGGTTACGGTGCTTGAAGTGGATGTGCCTAGAAAGAGAATATCTCTATCCATGAAGTCTGATCCGTTTGGCAATAGCCCAAAACCTCAAAAGAAGAAATCAAGCCCACCTCAAAGAAAAAGAGAAGAACGTCAGGTGGATGGAGATTTGCAGGCTAAACTTGCGATGTTGAAAGGTAAATTCGGAAATTGAAAAGCAGCTTATTTTATATTGTCCTCATTGTCCTGTTCACGCTTGGGTGTGTGGAGTCTGATATCGTGAAAAAACTAGAACCGGATCAAGTTGAGATGCTTTTGACCGGGGGCGAGATCAAAACATGGATCCAGACAGACCTTGTTGTGGATGGCGAACGTCGTGTGGTTCAAAGTTGCAGTGATTCTGTGTTATGGGTTTTCGAGGTTATCAGTGATGATTCTACTGCCAGTTACAAGTTGACCTTTGATAATCAGTGTTTGTTCTATGATACTGCGTTTTTCGGAGCATTTAGCGCTTCAAGTTATGAGGAAGTTTTTACGGATTCACTGAAGTTTGAGGGAGGGAGTAAGACATTCATGCTACCCAGGTTTATTCGATCTGATATTTTTTCGGTAACCTATACAGAGAACGGACAAGAAATAATTTCCACGTTTGAAGCCACTCGGTCTGAGTACCTGCCAAGGCAGGTTGCAGCAATTTTGAGCGGGGGAGCGACATCAGGGGATTTTGCTAGTTGGTATTTGACTTCATTGACTATAGACGGTTCCAGAAGTCAGTTAGTCAATTGTTCCGATTCCACCATTTTTAAATTCAGCAGGTCTGGTGCCGACGGTTTGATTTCGCTGGATGAGCTGGAAGCCACTGACACAACCTGCATGTCTTACAGCACTGCCTTTATCGGGGAAGTGTCTGTGCCCGGAGATGATCAGGGTTTTTTCAATTACCTATTGCAGGTTGATGAAGGCGACATCAGCGATATGATAATCACATCTTTTGATCAAACCAGTTTTGAAGCTCAATACGAGCGATCAGACTCAACTCACGTTGCTACATACGAGCGTTTGGATTGATGGCTAGTATAAATACCAGGAGAACCAATACTTTCACCGAAGGATAACAAGGGTTCAGCGAATGCTTGGGTTTATAAACTTTTCAATATTTTCTGTTCATATTTTAATTCTTATTTTAGCGGTGAAATATATCCGCCATGAAATTACCCCACCGACTACTACTGTGCACTGTGCACATTGTACTTTCATTTAATTATTTGTGTGCCCAAAATGGCCCTGGCGGGGTTGGTAATTCTGATGGTAACGGAGGTCAGCCTCAAAATATATTGTGGTTAGACGCATCTACTTTGTCGCTAGCCAATGATGCCAGCGTGACTACCTGGGCAGACCTTAGTGGTAATGCAAATGACCTGGGGCAGTTGGGGGCAGAAAACCTGCCTATTTTCAGAAATGATGGATTGGCCTCAGGGAGCTATGATGTTGTTCGGTTTGATGGTTCAGAACGGTATCTTTCCATAGCTGATAATTCCAGTATTAGTGGTCTTCCGGGAGTTTCTATAATCATGGTTTTTCAATCCTCAGCACTTAGTGGGCCAAGAGGAATTATTTCTAAAAGGGAAAGTTCCAGTAGCAACGAGGAGTATAGTGTATTTAGCTATACCAACGACTATATCAATTTCGATATCAGAACAACTTCAGATAGTCGTTCCAATACGGACCCAGTAGCTATAACAACATCTACAGACTATATCTTCTCGGCCGTCTATGGGAGTTCGTCTAAATCTATGTTTTCACAGTCGGTGCAAGCAGGTACTTCTCAGAGTAAATCAGGTGACATTAACGACGGAACGGCACCTCTTATTCTAGGGGCTTTAAATGAAAACTACGGGACCTACTTTGCCGGAGATATTGCTGAGATCATTCTCTATAATCAAGGACTGAACCGTGCTCAAAGGCTGATGGTAGAGAACTATCTATCTGAAAAGTATGGCATCACCATTACCAATGATTTTTACAGTGATCCGGGCGGTTATGCGGTCGGTATTGCAGGAGTGGGCAATGATGCTGGAGAAACGCATGATGAGGCTTATGTTGGAGGGATGACTCTTCAAACGTATGACGGAACTTTTGCCAGTGGTGAATTTGTGATGGCGGCTCATAATAATCACAGCGCCTCAATCGTGACAGATAGCCTCAATGGAAATGCCGTGATGCAAGAGCGGTGGTCTAAGAGCTGGTATCTGGATAAAACCGGCAACATGAATTTGGCACTCGCTTTTGATTTCGGGGATGTGATATCTGGTCAATATCCTCAGGAAACCGCTGATTACAGATTGATCAGACGAAATGGAGCCAACTATGATATAGTTACTACAGCCTCAGTTTATGTATCCGACGATAATTTGGTTTTTAATGTAGAGGATGCCAATCTGACTGACGGTTACTATTCAATTGCCACTGTAGATAATTCAACAGCACCTTTAGATGGTGGAGCTCAAAAGGTATGGTATTCCTACAAATCTGGAAATTGGGAAGATCCGCTTACCTGGACACTAGATGGAGCGGCAACACCACTTTACGTCAACCCAAGCTCGGTCATACCTACTGGATCAGATAAGGTTGTAATAACATCAGGCAAAACCATCAGCATGCTGGATTTGGCCGGCTCTGCGGATTATAATAATGTCTCGGTCGCCGAAATAGAAGTCATAGGAGAACTGCATCTGGGAACCTCATATGGACACAATGCAGGAACACTTTTAGGTACAGGAAAAGTGATATTAGAAGGTAATTCCGTTACCGATGAATTGAGTTTTATTGGTGGAGATATTTCCGGTTTTATTGGATCGGAGGGAGGAACTGTAGAGATACAAGGAGATGGCCTTGAAGTTACTTCTACGCAAACATTCAACAACTTAATCGTAAATCTTGACAACCCATCGGATGTTGTAACACTCCTAAGTGACTTATCGCTAGTTGGTGACTTCACCGTTTCAGACGGTATTTTTCAAATAAATGACGTGTCACTTACTGACCTGTCAATAGACCTCTATGGTGATTTGTATGTGGGAGCTAATGGTGCACTTGCCACTGGTTCAGGAGATGCCAGACATCAATTCAATTTTTATGGAGATTTTGTTAATGACGGTAATGTTGCTTTTACGCAGAGAACCTCCGCAGTGACAGGCTCAGAAGCTACGGATGGTATTGTTGATGCCAATTTCCTGAATGACAATGAGGATCAAACGATCCAATGCAATAACACAACGCATTTCTATAGAATAGAAATAGACAAAGGAGAAGATGACACCTATACACTCAACATAGAAGCTGGTGATGCTTCTTACTTTAACTTGAACGGGTATGCTGCTCAGTCTCACGCATCCACGGCTCAGTTGACTTCAAATACCAATGCTTTAGGCTTGTTAAAGGGAACAGTTCGATTAGCAACTAATGTTGATGTGGATGTCTTAAACACAGGAGGGAATTATAACATTTGCGAAAAGGCAAAACTTTGGATTGATGGTGGTTCGGCTACCAAATCTGGAGGTACAGCCATAGTGCCTTATGGAGGAGTTTTGGTTTCCGAAGGATCACTCACAGCCAGCATAAACAGCGGAATCACTACTCGTGGAAATGGTTATCTCAATGTTACAGGGGGTAAAGTGTTGATGAACCAGTTTCGCACCTCGATATATGGTTCTGTTAATCAGGGTGGCTATCGTCAATCTGGAGGAGAGGTGTACGTATCGGGCGGAAGTACAAGTACCAGTTACTATGCTTTCAGCTCTACCTATGAAGGAAATACTTTTTCTATGACAGGCGGATTATTGACAGTCAATGCTAACTCACGTGGTGGTATTTTTATCAATGGGTCACCTGGAAACTTCAATGTTACTGGTGGTACAGTAGTATGTGAGCTTGATAACAATAACGATTTTGTCATCACATCTAAAGCACCATTTAACAATTTGATCGTTCGTAAGACCACCAGCAATTCTGGTTATGCCATACTTGATGGCGGTACTTCTGCCAATGGAAGCTCTGACCCGCGCACGCTTGCTGCTCAGGACCTGGTTATACTTGATGATTTGGTGATCGAGAACAGCTCCGCAGCTTATGTTGACTTTTATGGAAATGCAACTACCACAGGTTTTAATGGAGACTTTAGAGCCAATAATGTGGATATATATCTATACGGCAATATTGAGGAACAAGCTGGAGCTTTGTTCACTTCAGGAACAAATACGATAACTTTTGAAGGAGAGGGCACAAACAGGATGATATTTGATCCTGCCAGCAGTCAATCTCTAAATAATGTAACTATAGATAAGAATTTTTATAGCAGCGGAGTGATGGTGGAAGATGGAAATGTGACAAGTGCTATTACACTCGCTGGAGATTTGACTCTAGAGGGTGGCAAACTATTCTATCAATCCTTCAACATTGAGTCGCAAGGAAATATCTATTTGGCAGATACCATTGGACAGTCCGGTTCTACTGGCAAGCTCTTGCTGAGTGGATCGGGCTTGCAAACATTGACTTCAGATGGAGGAGCTGTTTTTAATTTGGAATTAGATAATTCGAATGGGGCGGACCTCAGTGGTGATTTAGCAATCCGCGGAACCCTGACTCTTACTGATGGCGTCTTTGATATCAATACAGATCAATTGACCCTGAGTAACGAAGTGGCGGGGAGTGGATTTGGTACTACCAAAATGATACAAACGAGTGGTAACGCCTCCGATGAAGGACTCAGTATATATATAGATGGAGGTGCAGCAACAGAAACCGTACTTTTCCCTATTGGGACAGATCAAAATTCAGTAAGGTACACGCCGCTTCAGGCATCTCTGTCATCAATTGATAACGATGGGTTTATTACTTTGAAGATAGCAGATACTGAACTTCAGACAGTTGACCTTAGTGCGCTATCCAGTAATTTATTGACATACTACTGGACAATTGGTCATTCGGGCTTTGAGGATGGAGCCATCCCAAATGTAGATAGCTATGTTTTTAGTGCGTCAGATTCTGATGACCCAGACGCGGGAGCTACTCCTGCAGGTTTCAATGCTAATTTTGTGCCTGGAAAAGTTTTGGATGAGCTGCCTTACACACGGTCACAGGAAAATACCAGTGATATAACGGGGCTGGATATAGTTTTTGATGGTAGTGGCAGTGGGTTTGCATTAGAAAATGCAAACTATACTGCTGGTGACGGAACGAGCAATCTATTCACCGGTTCTCCTACAATTTATTACAGCAGAGCTACCAATGGAAACTGGTGGGAATGGCAAGAGACGAATCACTGGTCCACAGATCAGACGGATAAGCATATAGGGGCGCCAGTGGGAGCATATCCTTCGACTGGAGACATAGCTGTGGTGGGGAGTGATTATGTCAATGCATTAACTGGCGGATCTTATAGCCAATCAGGTACAGGTAGGCATCAGATTAGGATAGACAATACGGTAGGGGATATTGATGTAGCTGAAATCATATTTGATTCAGTAGATGGAGGAACGGCTCAAAATGTGTCGGATATGTCTAGAGTAAGGGTTAGAGGAAACATTACCTTGACGGCCGGCGTGATCAGAGGAGATGGGGAGATGGTGCAAGATATAGGAAGCTCAGCAGCTCAAACAGGGACTATAGTTGCAGATATGGGTGAGTTTGTAAAAGACCCGAATAATGGATGGTTTTTTTGGTTTCAGAGTGCCGCGAATGTTACCATCACTGATCGCTTTGATTATCCTATTTTCAGGACGTTTGGAGGGTTTGGTACCTTGGACTTTTCTCAGGATGTAACTGCCAAAGGGGCGGTTATTGATAATGGAACAACATTGTCTGCGACTACAAACTTTAATATTGACGGTCAGGTGTCGATAGGGTCTAATGGTGCGGGAACACTCGAATTTCCGAATGTCGGGTCAGATATATTGTTTGAATGCAAGGAGTTTGTTTTTAGCGATGATGCTAGTAACAATATTTCAGTATCAAATAGCGGTAGCGACACTCATACACTCTGTGTGAGAGAAAATATTGATCTTGATCAAGGAACTGGTTTTGATTTGACATCTGTTACAGGCGCTCAAGTAATTCTTCAACTAAAGGGAGAAGGGAAGCATAGTTTCAGTAACAATACGGGGACAGTCGCCGAACTTTACAGGGTGATAATAAACAAGGGGTCGGATACCACCTCTGCTTTCACATTTTCAGATGATTTTAATCTTAGCGGGGGCGCAGGATATTCCACCTCTGATAGCCTGCCTATTGTTATCGAAAATGGACTTCTTGTGTTGAACAATGCCTCAATTGACATCACCCTTGCTAATGGTGGCGCCAGTTTTGAAATACCAACTTCTGGTGGACTGGAGATAATGCAAGGTCAGGTAGGTGTTTCAGGAGATGATACAGGTGTTTTATTGGACGGTCTTCTGCGAATCAGTGGAGGTACTCTGGATCTAGATGACGTGGGCAGTAATGGCAACAATTTTATTGAATACAGCAGCTCTGGGTCAGCTGAAATTGAAATCAGCGCTGGGGAATTACTCGTTGGCTCTCAAGTCCGAAGAAGTTTGACGGCCACCTCGGGGATTCTAAAATACAGGCAAGATGGGGGAGCGGTGACGCTTGGAATAAATGCAGCTCCTGAATCATCACGAGGAGTTTTTGAAGTAGTAAACTCAGG
The DNA here is from genome assembly GCA_039970095.1 of Cyclobacteriaceae bacterium. Lineage (GTDB taxonomy): Bacteria > Bacteroidota > Bacteroidia > Cytophagales > Cyclobacteriaceae > JAMZMI01. Next base: position 111,700 of record JBDVMP010000108.1, on the reverse strand, counting down.
AAGTGAATTTGATTTTACCGCAGGTACTTTCACTATCGTCAGAGGGGTAAACTCTACTACCGTTCCATCCCTGTTGATCGAACCTGAAAGCTATAACATCGATGGTTCTACCATTGTGATAGGCAATGCAGACACTCCGTCTGGTTCCTCTAGTAGTATGATAGGAATTAAAGCCTCAATAGATTTATTCAATCTTGAAATCAACAATGATAGCGGCAATGACCCTACGGCATTACTTTATTCCAGACCCTTGACTATTGAGGGGACTTTAACTCTGGATGCAGGTGCTACTTTCAACTCAAATGGGTTTGACATTACCTTGAATGGTGATTTTGTCAATGATGGAACTTATGTGCCTTCAGGTAACACTACGACTTTTTCCGCTGCAACCGGAAGTCAGGCATATTCAGGTACAGGCACTTCAGCTTTTTATAATCTTGAAAAGTCGGAAGGAGGAACACTAAACCTTTCTCAGGACATATTTGTGGACAATGATTTTATGGTGCTTCAGGGTACTGTAAGTCATGGTAGCAGTGCGATCAACGTTATGGGAGATGTGACGATACAAAGTACCGTGCAAACGAGTTCAGGCAGTGGTATTGTCTTTACAGGAACAAAGACTCAGCAATTATTTGGAAAAAGTAATGTTGAGATTGACTTGGGAAGAATAACAATTTCCAACTCGGCTGGTGTAGAAATCCCAGAAGGAAATGGCTACACTTTTACCATCACGGACGCACTCCGACTCTCTCAGGGCGTGCTTGATATTGGGGGTAGTCTTTTGACCATTGGAAAAAACGGAATCATAGAAGAGTTGAGCACTTTTTCGACTAGTAATATGATTCAAACGAATTCCTCTTTTGCTGATAATGGAGTGAAAAAAATCTTTGCAGGATCGGAACCGTCTTTCGTTTTCCCGGTAGGAGAGACTAAGTACACTCCGCTGGAGTTTACAACTATCTCCTCAATAGATGAGGATTCATATGTGATAGTCAGGCCGGCCAACGAATATCATCCTGCGGTGAGTGATGATATAGGGACAGGCGATGACGAAACTGAGAATACACTTCAATATCACTGGGTAGTCAAATCTTCCGGACTGACCAATGCTGCCAGTGGTTCTGCTCAGTTCACCTACGATCAGTCGGATGTCTCTGTAACTGGTGCCTTTACGGAAAGTGATTATATAGCGGCAAGACTTACGACAGAGGAGTATCAGTGGGATAAGGCCTATGCTGGGACTGCCATAAACACTATTAACAATACAATGACTTTTCCTCTCGATGAGAGCGTGAATTTTGCTGGTGAATATACGGCTGGTATTGATAACGCCTTTAGAGATGTGCCTGAATACAGAAGCAATGGAGATGTTACTTTTTCTTCCAGCACCAATTGGGAGGTCTCTGTGGATGGAGGTACAAACTGGGGAGTAGCCTCCACTGTACCAGCAGGCGCCAGAGTGACTGTAAGTTCAGGGGATGAGGTGACAGTTGATGACAATAATGTGCGTCTGCTTTCTACGGAGATAGAATCAGGAGGACGACTCATTATTGGGGAGGACTATTATGGCACCAGACTTGGAGAAGTTTCAGGTACAGGTACATTGGTGCTTCAAAACGAAATATTCCCATCGGGTAATTATGAGAATTTCCTCACTTGTTCTGGTGGAGAGTTAGAGTATTCGTCCTCAAACAGCTACTCCATTTTATCTGGAATTTCTAATGTCAGGGCTGTTACCTTATCAGGGTCCGGTTCTCGGACTATACCGAGCAACTCGATTACCATATGTGATGACCTTACTGTAGATGGCCCCACACTAATTAAGGACAGTTCCAATGATTTCATAGTGGAAGGTGATCTCGCTCTCAATTCTGGTTCTGTGCAGCTTACCTCAGCAAGTGCTAAAATGGAGGTGCAGGGCAATGCTGCTTTTACGGCAGGTTCATTTGTAGGCTTCAGTGGAGCGGATGTGACTTTTGGCGGTGACCTGACATTGACGGGGGCAACTTTTACATCCAATGATGCGGATTTCTTTTTCAATGGATCGGGTGTTCAGAACATCACCGGTGCATTTAACTTTCGAAATGTCACCGTAGAAAATACAGGAGCCGGACTGGATCTTTCCAGTGGGGGTACATTTAATGTTAGCGGCATATTGACTATGACCGATGGGGTCATCGCTACGGATGGTTCAAACAAGGTTACGCTTACATCTACAGGGTCTTATTCAGGAGCCAGTTTGGCGAGCTATATCAGAGGTCCGGTAACAAAGAACGCCGTTTCTGCTTCTGCTACTTATACTTTCCCGGTAGGGAAAGGAGGGAGATATTCACCGGTCACTATCAGCAATGTTTCCTCGGGAGGGCAAAACTGGACAGCCGAGTATTTTACATCTGCAGTTGATGGTTCAGTGCCAACTACAGCAGCGTTTGATGATAGCGATGCAGGTTCGGGATATAATGCTCTAACTCAGATACAAGCTAATGATAGGTGGAATGTGACAAGCAGCGGATCAAATACGGCATTCATTAAATTGACGTATGGGGCGCACAACAGTTTTCCAACCACTGCAGAGATAAGAGTCACGTGGTGGGATTCTGGAGATTCCCAATGGGAAAATCAAGGGGGTATTGTCTCTGGCAATACTTCATCGGGTGTTGTGACTTCCGAAAATGCCATTCACTTCTCTTCTCAAGAGTTTGGAATGGGAAATGCGCCTGAGTCTGCCCTGCCTGTGGAGTTGATTTTTTTTAAAGCCAAGTTGGTTGAACATAAAGTTGAATTGACATGGCAAACGGCTACTGAAATAGATAATAGTCATTTTGTTGTTGAAAGATCTATTGACGGGAAGACGTTTGGACGCTTAGCTGAAGTATTGGGGAATGGAAACACCACAGATGTGCATGACTATAGTTTTGTTGACACAAAACCCTATCAGGGCAAGAGTTATTACAGGTTGCGGCAGGTAGATTTTGATGGAGGCTTTGCCTTCTCGCCATTGGTTTATGTTTTCAATGATCAGACCCATACTTTTGATATTGAGGTTTACCCTAACCCGGGAAGCCTGGAAGAAATTACCCTGGAGTGGTTTACATCTGATACCGTAACTCCGATTCAGTATAGTTTGTTGGGATTAAATGGGGTGGTGTTTGTGAGTGAAATCGTAGAAGCTTCTGAGGTTAAAACGCCTATCTTTTCAGGTAGCGAAGTGAATATTCCCGATGGGTTGTATTTGCTCATTGTTCGTCAGGGAACTAACTCAAAGCAGTCCAGGCTGATTATAGCGGATTAGCACTTATTGCTAATGTTTACGAATTGGGCGGCAACAATTCCTGCTGTTTCCGTCCTCAACGTGTTATTGCCGAGGCATATTTTTTCAAACCCATTATCCATTGCCATTTCTACCTCAGACGGATCAAAATCACCTTCTGGTCCTATCAGAGTTAGAATTGAGGACGCAGGTCTGATCTGATCAGCGAAATAAGGCAAACCATCCGCTACATATGCGATGTGCCTGGCAGCTTTAGATCCTGCAATGGATTTGATGAAAACAGGGAATTTCACCAGCGTGTTGATGTTGGTTAAGAAACCGCTCTTGGATTGCTTGAGGGCGCTAATGGCTTTCTTTTCAAGGCGATCTATGCGAAGCTTATTTCTCTCCGAGTTTTTTGTGAGGATAAAACTGATCTCATCTACACCCAGTTCGCACGCCTTTTCAACGAACCACTCAATCCGATCAATATTTTTGGTTGGGGCTATGGCGATGTGATGATGAAATGGTTTTGCCGGTTTGTGTTCTTTTTCTAAAACCCTAAAATCCAGATTTTTTCCTTGAATAGAAGTGATCTCTGCATGATAAAAGCCACCTTTTCCATCTAAAATCCCAATGTGATCACCAACTCTACTCCGAAGTACCCGAGTACAATGCGTAAATTCATCTCCTTCGAGTTTTTGATTAGAGTCCGATATGTTGGGTAGGTAGAAATAGTTCATTGTTGCCGCTAAAAGATAAAGCAAAGAAAGTTGCTTATTCGTAAGTTTCTAAATCCACCTGACGCCCATTTTCGTCATGGATAGTCCAAACTCCAGTTTTTTTGTCAGCCTCGTATTGCCCTTGGGAAAAGAGGTTCCCATTTTCGTGATATTCTTTCCAGAGTCCAGTACGCAACCCATTCTCATATGGCCCGGTTTCTATCAGGTTTCCGTTCTCAAAATGATATCTGGCTGTGCCATCCTTATGCCCGTCTTTGTAGTAAATAAAGGAAGATACGGTTTTGTCTTCATGGTAATCGATCAAAGTTCCAGTGCCATTTTTCAAAGTCCCCGGGTCCATCTCTTCGCCCTGTATCGAATAGAATTTGGTGACGTTTAATAATCGTCCCATAGACCAGTCTTGCTCTTGTTTGAGCTGTTCATTCTTATAAAATAAGCCCCACAAACCGTCCTTTTCATCCGCTCTGAAACTTCCAATCATTTTGAGTGAACCATTTGTATGGTAATAAATCCACTGGCCTGTTTTCAAATTGTTGAGGTATTTGCCTTCATGATCGGGGGTGCCACTCTCCGTAAAGTACCTCCAAACGCCAGTTTTTTGATCGAGTTTGTAATCTCCGGTGGCGTATATTTTTTCATTGGGAAAATAGTTGATCCATGTACCGGTTTTCAGCCCGAGATGATATTTTCCTTCTACACTTTTATTTCCATTGTCATGGTACTCGCTGTAGCGTCCCTCCAGCAGGCCGTTTTCATAGTTAAAAACTTTTTGGAGATAGCGGCTGGGGTAGTAGGTTTTCCATGTGCCCGTAGCGACATCATTGTCATAGTTTTCGGTTGCCCTTACTCTGCCAAAAGAATAGTAGAACGTCCATTCTCCATGAGCTTTGCCATTTTTGTATTGCTTTCTAAAGTTGATAGCACCATCGGGAAAATATTCTATCCAGGTATTAGTCCTCAGCCCTTCTGTGTATTCGCCTTTTAGAGCTAGTGAGCCATTGTCATAAAATTCCTGATATCGGCCGTCCAGCTTTCCGTCGTTGTAGCTGGCTTCATTTATAGTAGTGCCATATTTGTCAAACTTTCGAGAGATCCCATTCTTTTTTCCATCCTTGTAGCTGATGTACTCTTTGGGTTCTCCGTTTTCATAAAAATACCTCCAGACCCCTTGCGGCAAATGATCGTCAATTCGGGCGCGAAGTTGCAGTTTACCGTTCGGGTATTTGATTTCATAAATTCCATCTTTGAGTGAATCAGTTGGTATGCCCAGCATCGAGGTAAGTGGGGTTTGAGCTTGAGCATGGCACACCAAAATGAAAAGAGATAGAAAAAGAGAGATTTTAAATTTCATATTAATCTAGAAGCTTCAAAAATCGGGCAAAAGTTTCTAAAGTGTGCGATTTAAACTTTCCCCACTCATTTATAGATATACAACGGCTGATTTTTATGAAATTATTTTTAGAAATGTAGGATTGCATTTGATCGGCACTTAATTCGTTAGATTTTAAATAGTTGTCTTTTTCAAAATGATACTCCCATGGATTGTCTTGAATACAAAAAAAGATATCTGTATCCAGACTAATATCATGCAGTATTTTAGGTGATATGCGTTTCAGTTGATTGCCGCCCAGATGCAAAGTGCAGCTAAACTCGTGCCCCCACCATAACATGGTACGAAAAGCAAAGACTTCCGTTTGTGTAAAGAGCCGGGGATAGTCCAAAACGAAGTAGGGGAGCCCTCGGTAATTTTCACCTTTTGAGATTTTCCCTGAACGTAAAAATGCACTGTTCGGAAATTGAAAAGAGGATGATTGGATTTGGTTGTGAAGTTCTCTTTCTATCCCGGAGAGCGTAGCAATGATTTTTTTTGATACCGAATCTTTCAGACTCAGAAACTGTATGTCTGAGAGTGCTTGTAATTCTTCGTTACTCGGATCAGCACTTTCTACCATTGAATCAATGCGGATGCCCAGGTGAATCCACTGCCAAAAGCAGCCAGACACACCAGGTCTCCTTCTTTTATTTTTCCTTCCTGATATGCTTCGCTCATGGCTATGGGAATGGATGCAGCTGTAGTGTTTCCGTAGCGCATGATGTTGTTGAAAACCTGTTCATCTCCAAGTCCCATTTTCTTTTGGATGAATTGACTGATCCTCAAATTGGCCTGATGTGGCACTAATAAATTGATGTCGGTAACACTTTTATTGTTTGCACTCAAAGCTTCATTTATGACTTGTTCAAAACGAGTGACAGCATGCTTGAAAACAAAATTTCCGTTCATATATGGGTAGTAGCTCAGGTCGTTCGGATCATTTTTCTCCATAATTTCATCTACCCAGTGGCATGTGGCAGGCCCCAATAAAGCTAGCTCTTTTGCATGCTTACCTTCAGAATGCAAATGCGTGGACAAGATGCCTTTGTTGTCATCATCGGATCGGGACACTACTACTGCGCCTGCACCATCTCCGAAAATGACGGTGACCCCACGTCCTCTGGTAGTTTTGTCCAAACCGCCGCTGTGATATTCAGAACCAATAACCAAAATGTTTTTATACATTCCTGTTTTCACAAACTGGTCTGCCACGGACAATCCGTAAACAAAGCCAGAGCATTGGTTTCTGACATCAAGTGCACCTACTTCGGCAATTCCCAAAAGATCCTGCACCTGCACTCCTGGTCCTGGAAAATAATAGTCCGGGCTCAGTGTGGCAAAGATTATGAAGTCGATATCATCTGGTGTGAGTCCGGCATTGGCGATTGCTTTTTTGGCAGCCTTAGTGCCCATAGTAGATGGCATGTCATCTGTTTTTGGGTCAATCCACCTTCGTTCTTTTATACCAGTCCTTTCCTGGATCCACTGATCGGAGGTCTCCATAAAAGACTCTAGCTCCTTATTGGTGACTACATTTTCCGGGACGTAGTGGCCTATGCCACTGATCTTTGCTCTGTACATAGTAGGGGTGGGTTAAAGACTAGTATTAAACCGCAAATAAGATACTAAAGTTTTTACTGAACTTTGAAATCTTTATGATGAGTGATGGCCTGACCTTTGGCATCATGCACTTCAAACTTCTCGTTGTAAATCACCTTGCCATCTTGTAGAATTTCAACATTGAAAATTTCGTCGGAGATGATTTTGGTTGAGTACATTCCACTAGCGTTTGTTTTGGAGTGGAAATATTCGTCCAGGTATTGTGAAGGGTGAAACCTGATTTGTACATCGGTCATTGGGTTTCCTTCGCGATCAACTAGCCTACCTGTGATGTTGACTTTTTCGACTTCCCAGAAAAAATAGATATCATTTTCGCCTTTGGAATGCACCCTGTCAGATACGAAGTATCCGGAGGTTTGGTCTTCGTTCATTTTGAAATGGAACTCATTGTCAGGCGAGTTAATTGGCCAACCAAGGTTTTTCGGGTTTGACCATTTGAATTCATCCAAATCCAGTTCGCTTAAGTAAACATCTTTTCCTCCAACACCCCCGGGTCTATCTGAAACAAAATAGAGTTTGGTTTCATCGGGAGAGAGGTAAGGGCTGTCCTCATCAAAAGGGGTGTTAATGTCTATTGAGAAATCTTCAGGTTTGGTCCATTTTCCATTATCGGGATCTATATATGACTCGTATAGGTCTAGCCCTGAGCCTCTTTCGTCGGATGAAAAAATGATCCGATCTTCATGCTCATTGATGAAAAAATGTGAGTGAAGGTGATTATTGGAAATGCGGCTATCAAATTCTACGGGAATGGTCCATGTTTCGCCACTTGGTTGGCTGTAGTAAAGGTCACCTCCATTATCTTCACGAAATAGGAAAAGCTTGCCATCTTCGTTGACGACTTCTATATTGGCTGTCGTTTCATCAAATCGACCCAATGTCTTTACTTCCGTAAGCGACCCCCACCCATTGTCGTCTTTTTTGACGTAATATATTTTGTAAACCTTTGGGTACACAGATCCGCGTGATGAGGCAAAGAGTAATTCTTTTTTGTCCTCAAAAAATACAGGGGAGAGTTCATCTCCGTCTGAGTTTACAGGTGATTCTAGTTGATGAATTTCATAGTTGTCAGGATTGTCGAAAAATGACATGAGATGAGCAGATGTTTCGATTAGCCTGAGTGCATCTTCGTCTTCTGTGTTTCCACTATATTCTACTTTTTGATGGAATAGTTTGAGCGTGCTCGAGGCATCCTCGAACATATACCTGGACATATAGACCTTTCCAAGCCAGTAGTAATAGTATTCGTCGGTGCTGTAATCGGTCTCAAGTTGGAGATAATTGTCCAGAGGGTAATCTGAATCCTGCATAAGTGAGCACAATTCGAGTTTGTACTCAGTGGATTCAAAATTCGGGTCGATTGCAGCGACTTCTAGATATTCAAGTAGTGCCGTTTTGTAATCTTCTGCGTGCAAAGCTTCTTCAGCGTCTTGATAAGTTCGAGCATGTTTCTGAGCAGATGTTGAATTGGCAAAAAGCACTAAAAGAAGTGGTGCCAAAATATATTGAGAGAGATTTTGAAATTTCATGGCCACCAATTTCGTCAATTCTTTCAAACTACGGAACTATGGAATCATTCAATTACCAAAATTTCGATCCTACGGTTTAGTTCCCGGCCGTCAACCTCATCATCATTTGTTGCTAGAGGACTGGACTCCCCATAACCTTTGGCATTCATTCTTTTGGGGTCAATTCCTTTTTTGACAAGCCATTTTTTTACCGCCATTGCTCTGTTTTCAGATAGCCATTGGTTTACGTCAGGCTTTCCAACATTATCTGTGTGGCCACCAATTTCTATTTTCATAGATGGGTTAGCTTTCAGTGTTTGATACAGCATGTTCAATGTTTCGTCTGACTCAGCGGTCAGTTGTGCTGTGCCAAAATCAAAATAGATATTTCTTAGAATGGATTTATTGCTAACACGGTATTTACTGCCAAGGTTTTCTACTTCCTCTATCTCTTTTGGCTGAGCTTTTTCCTCAACAACAGCTATTTCTTCTTCCGGTATTTCCTTTAGTTCTTTTGTGATAGGAGTAGGTTCAGGTTCAATCGCAGGCTCGGCAGGTGTGGGGTTTTCTGCTTTGATCTGAGCGATTTTCTTTTCAAAAGCAGCCATTTCTTCAGGAGTGGCATTTTTGCTGTATGCATAAAAATCCTGAAAGTGGGTAATGGCTTCACCTTTGGAGTCATGCACTTCATAAGTTTCCACACCCAGTGTATCTATACCGCTAATGATTTCGACCCGATAAGCTTCATCAGAAATGATCTCTGTTCTGAACTTTCCATTCTCATCAATTGGTGAACGGAAATATTCCATCAGGTATTGAGACGGATGAAAACGGATCTCTCCAGAAGTGATTACTTCTTCTGTTAGTGCATTTAGAACACGACCCTCTATAAAGGCTTTTTCTATTTCCCAGAAAAAGAAAATGTCATAATCGCCTTGAGAGTAGATGCGGTTGGAAACGAAATATCCAGATTCCAGATCATCATTCATTTTGAAATGCAAGTCATCATCCGGAGAGTTGATGGGCCACCCGAGGTTTACTGGTTCTTTCCATGTATTGGCACTCTCGTCAAATTCTGACATGTACACATCATATCCACCAATTCCGCCGGGTTTATTCGAACTGAAGTATAGTTTCTTTTCATCAGGAGATAAGTAAGGGCTTTCCTCGTTCCAGGAAGAGTTGATTACCGAAGCAAACGGAGTGGGTTTTGACCATTTGCCAGAGTTGGCATCCTTGAATGATTCGTGCAAATCCAGTCCATTCTTTTTTTCTTTACTTACGAATATGATCCTGTCCTCATGTGTGTTGATATAGAAGTGAGAGGCCAGGTTCTTTGAGGAGAGATGGCTGTCAAATTCTTTTGGTTCGCTCCACCCATTTCCATTGGGTTCACTGAAATACAAAGCGTCTTTTTTTTCATTGAATATAAATAGCTTACCATCTTCGTTTACCACTTCAATATTAGCATTGCTCTTGCTAAACCTCCCCAGAGAGGATACCTCGGTGGGAGGTGACCAGCTGTAATCTTGTCTTGTACTGTGAAATATTCTGAAAACGTCGTTTCTTGAACCATGTGCAGATGCGTAAAGTAGTTCTTGTTTGTCTTCAAAATAGACAGGACTCATTTCAGCAAATTTGGTATTGATCGGAATTTCAAGGGGGTGCACTTCATAATTGTCTGGATTATCAAAAAAGGCAACTAACGTTTCCGTTTCTTTTATAAAATCCTTTGTCTCTTCTACAATTTCTTTACTCTTATAAGCCTTTTGTCCTAAAAATTTTCGCCATGACTCTACCGCTTCTGGAAACATGTACTTGTTGGCGTAAATCCTTCCCATCCAATAATGGTAGAATTTATCCCTCTTGCCAGTAGTCTCCATAAAAGCCAGCATATCGTTCAATGGCCGCTCTCTGTTTTCTTTCAACATCAGCTGGCTGATCTCAAGCCTGTACGCTATATCGTTTTTCTTGAATTTGGGATTAAGCTCTTGCACTTCTGAAAATAGTTGGATAGCGTCTGCGAATGCTTCGTCGTAGAAAGCCTCCATTGCGTTTGCATATACCTTATCTTCTTTTTGTGCTAAGGCGCTGTTTTGAATAAGAGTAAAAATTGCGCCGAGTACTATTACTCGTGCTAAGCCTGAGAATTTAGGTAGATTCATCATATACGGTAAATATTGCTACTTCAGTTTCTGCTACAATCAGAATAGAGTGTAATTGCCATGCTGGTCTGATGGCTGGGTGGGTTCGATCAATCGTTGATCGTATATTTTCAAGTTATTAATCAGCGGACTTACAGGGTGGTAATTTAAGGGAATTACTGGAGAATTTTCAATAATTCGACGAACCTCGTCCTCACCGCTATGAACGGAAAGCCACGTTTCTATAAACTCTGGTGCTAAGATAAGTGGGCGATCTTCTTGTATTGTGATCAGAGGTTCTCTGGATTCCGTGGTAATTAGATTGAAAGACTTGTTTACCACTCCGTCAAAATCTTCATACTCCTCCCACACACCGGCGATGGCAAAAGCTGTTCTGTCTGGCTTGTAGAAATAATAAGGGACTTGCTGCTTTTTAGTTAGTTGTTTCCATGCATAGCATCCATCAGCTAATATGATACATCTATTTTCTTGGAGCATTTTTCTGTGCATAGGTCGGCTCAGAGCCGTAGTAGCCGGTAGATTAAAAAGCTTTGGACTTATGCTTTTGTTGTTTGATAGCTTTGACATAAGTCCCCAGGGAAAAAGCTGAATCTTTGAAGACTGCAGATTTGTAATAACCGGCGCTAGATGTGTGGGAGCTACATTGTATGAGGGTTGGAACGGTTCCGTCATTTGAGCATCAAACTGCTTTTCCAGCTGCTCAGCGGGAGTTCCAATGGTTAACCGATCGTACATAATCCGAAAGTTACAACCTGCTGATCTTTATGCGAAACATTTACGAATGACTTTCACAGAATTCAAGTGCTCTCAACTCAGACCAATACTGTGAGTTACTTCCAAATTGAGCAAAACCGACATGTCCTCCATGTTTTGTAATTTGGTATTCTACCTGTTCGCTTTTTTCAATGTTCGGATTCAAAATAGTAGGCGTAAGCAATGGGTCATTACCGGCATTGAGTATCAATGTTGGGGTGGATATGTCCTTAAGGAATTGCTTTGAACTGTTTTGTTGATAATAATCCTCTGCACCTTTAAACCCATGTAGGGGCGCAGTAACATACTCATCAAAAGAGCGAATGCTGTCTATTTTCTCAAGTTTGTTAAGATCTACGAATCCTGGTATTGTTTCGTTCTTGATTCTTACTTTCCTAACGAGATTATTCAAAAACCTCCTTTGATAGATAAAGCATTTAGGTGTATCCAGATTGTCAGCACCAGAACCAAGATCCAAAGGCACAGAAACAGCAACGGCTCTTTTTATACGCTCGTTTCTTTGAGCTTCTCCTAGATACTTTAGCGTCAGGTTTCCGCCAAGACTAAAACCAATTAGCGTAATGTCTTCGTATGATTCTAATCCTTTGTTTACCACGGCATCCAAATCATAAGTGGCGCCACTGTGGTAAAAAATTGGTTGTTTATTCATTTCCCCGCTGCACCCTCTGAAATTCCACGAGCAGACGTCATATCCTTTTTCGAGAAATGCGCGGGCCATGCCCAGCATATAAGGTCTGTCAGAACTCCCTTCCAGCCCATGCTGTAGTATGAGCAGTTTTTCGCTACCCCTTCTATACCAATCCAGGTCAAGAAAATCTCCATCAGGAGTATTAATTCGCTCTCTTTGGGGGTGAGGAGTGTTTTTTACCTGACGAAAGAGCGCCGGGTAAATGGTCTCTAAATGGCTATTGGCTAGAAGTAACGGTCTTTTGTATTCTGAGAGCAACGGTTAGAATTTTCGTTAAAAATGAATAAAAAATGTCATTTTAGCTTTTAAAATGCGATAATTAAAAAGAAGAAGATGTGTTGCTAAAAAAATGACATGACTTAACTTTGGATTCCTATTTAGAAACTTAACGTTTAATTAATGGCCGATGTAATAAGAATGCCCAAGATGAGTGACACCATGGAAGAGGGTGTGATTGCTTCTTGGATCAAAAAGGAAGGTGATGATGTGAGTTCAGGAGATATCCTGGCAGAGGTGGAGACAGATAAAGCAACGATGGAGCTTGAGTCGTATCAGGATGGTACGTTGTTGCATATAGGTGTGCAAGAAAAAGATGCAGTTCCTGTAGATGGAGTTATTGCCATAATAGGAGAAAAAGGAGAAGATATTTCCGCACTGCTAAAAGAAATTGAGGGAGAAGGGGCTCCAAGTGGTGAAGTGAAAGCTGAACCTGCTGAAGCAGAGACTGCTGCACCTACTAAAGAAATTGACACATCGGGTATTAACGCATCCGTGATCACTATGCCAAAAATGAGTGATACGATGCAAGAAGGCGTTATCGCTTCATGGTTGAAGAAAGAAGGAGACGAAATTTCCTCAGGTGATATAATCGCAGAAGTAGAAACAGACAAAGCCACCATGGAGCTCGAAGCTTACGAAGATGGTGTCTTGCTTCATATTGCAGTAGAGGCAGGAGGTTCTGTTGCTATTGATGGACCTATCGCTATTGTAGGAGAGAAGGGTGCTGATTGGAAAACATTACTTGAAGCTCAAGCTTCTGCTGGGAGTACTTCTGCCAAAGAAGAAACATCAGCTGAAAAACCTGCTGAGCCTAAGAAAGAGTCAGTATCTGCAGCTTCTGCTACTCCTGGTGCCACACCAGTTTCCTCAAATGGGAGAGTTAAGGCTTCTCCACTTGCAAAGAAATTAGCTGAAGACAAAGGCATAGATCTTTCTCAAGTAGCCGGTTCGGGTGAAGGAGGAAGAATCATTAAAAAAGATATTGAAGACTTCAAGCCATCTGCGGCTTCTGCTCCTGCGGCCAGTGGGGTGTCAATGCCTGCAGTTGTTGGTGAAGAAAGTTACGAAGATGTGCCAGCTACGCAGATGCGTAAGGCTATCACACGTGGTTTGACTGCCAGTCAATTTGGTGCGCCTCACTTCTATCTCACCATGGAGATGGATATGGACAAAACCATAGAGGCGAGAGCAAGTATCAATGAGCTTTCTCCCGTCAAGATTTCATTCAATGATATTGTGATCAAAGCGGTTGCTGCAGCTTTGAGAAAGCATCCGGATGTAAATACATACTGGATCAGCGAAACGAACAGCATTCGCAAAAACCATCATATCAGTGTGGGTGTAGCCATGGCTGTAGAAGATGGTCTGCTAGTGCCTGTAGTGAAGTTTGCGGATAACAAATCTTTAGCTCAAATCTCTACTGAAGTGAAGGAATTCGGGGCAAAAGCGAAAGAAAAGAAGATCAAGCCAGAGGAGATGCAGGGTAACACATTCACTGTTTCCAATTTGGGAATGTTTGGTATAGAGGAGTTTACTTCTATCATTAATGCTCCTGAGTCATGTATCCTGGCTGTTGGGGCAATCAAGCAAACACCTGTTGTGAAAAATGGTGAGATTGTACCGGGCAATGTGATGAAGGTGACACTTACTTGTGACCACAGAACAGTAGATGGTGCCGTAGGGTCAGCTTTCCTAAAAACGCTGAAAGGCTACATAGAGGATCCGGTAAGAATCCTGATATAAATTGAACTAAATGAATAAATGTCCCGTTCCTATCGGGACATTTTTTTGATATGAAGGTCAATATTCTAGCTATAATGGCGCATCCTGATGATGCGGAATTGTCTTGTGGAGGCACACTCATTGCGCATCAGCAAATGGGATATACTACAGGGGTTGTTGATTTGACTCGTGGTGAAATGGGAACCAGAGGAACCCCTGAACAACGTGATGAAGAGGCTGCTTCTGCTGCTGAAATAATGAAATTGTCCATACGCGACAATATGGGCTTTGCGGATGCTTTCTTTGAAAATGACCAGGAGCATCAGCTGAAATTGATAGCCAAGATTCGCAAATATCGGCCAGATATGGTAATTGGTAATTCGCTTTATGATCGTCACCCTGATCATGTTAGAGGTGCAAAGTTGGTTGAGGAGGCAGTTTTCAAGGCTGGCCTCAAGATGATCGAGACATTAGATGAGTCGGGCAAACCACAGGAAGCCTGGCGCCCACAAAAATTGATTCATGGTATTCAAAGCACTTCCTTGACTCCAGATTTTTTTGTTGACATAACAGAAGTTCACGAACAAAAACTGGATGCCATTCGCGCTTATAAAACCCAGTTTTTTGACCCCAACAGCAAAGAGCCGCAAACTTACATCTCGCGTCCTGAATTTATGGAAATGGTCGAGTCGAGGGCTCGTGAGTATGGGCATAGAATACAAGTGCCATTTGCCGAAGGGTTTAATTACAATCAGGCCTTAGGGGTAAAGGACCTGAATCACTTGATATAAAACTGCGTCTGCCGATCAAACTTTCTCAGTTTGGTCAATTTCTCTTCTTTGGTTCCTTCAAAGGACTGAATCTTGGTTTGCTGATGGTTGAGCCATCCAAGCGCATCCACAATCTCTATATTGGGATAATAATTGTCTCTTGCGAAGTGGACAAATTTCAATACTCTGAAAGCATCAAACCACGCGTAAAACCTGGTAAGAAAGATCTCGAAGGTTGGTGATTGCTTCTTCATTTTGGCGAAAGCGTCATCAAAGGTGTTTTGATCCAGAAAATCTCCGATTGCCATGATATACCCCATTTGCTTGTAAGAGTCACAGGCATATAAGTATTCCAAGCCTTCCAGAAATTGCTTGATTTCTGCAAATATGCGCGGGTTATAGGTTTCATACTCTTCAGAGGATTGATCGAGGTATTTTTGAACGGCATGACCTGTGCCAAAGGGAACCCTGTCAGAAACGCGATCCGAAGGATAGACGCATGTTGAGTTGATCTCACCAATTCCGCCGAGGGGCACCATTTTGTGGATAAAATAAAAATCCTCACCCGCTTTTCGGGTATTCATGCCTCCTTGTCTTTGATACGCTTTGGATTTCACAGTGATGCAAGAACCCAGAGTTTGTACCGCAAACGGAAATTTTGCCCATCTCAAAGCATTCACGTAGTACCTCAAAAACAGCTCATAATTAATGATAGCCTTAATGTTTGGTCCCGTCAGATCGTGCTCATAGTGAAGAATCCCAACATGGTTCTTCGTGGTTTGATAAAAAGAACGAATCTCATTGAGGTAATTGGGTTGACATTCGCAATCGGCATCATAGCAGATGATGATCCCATCTTTTTGAATGCCTTCAAAAATCTTTACGGCCTCATCCATACCCACCTTTCTTGCCAACCCAACACCGGCTTTTTTCGGAGGGAGTCTTATGATTTTGGAAAGTACGGGTGTCGGGAAGGACTCGTATTTCAAATCAAAAAGTGTCTCTTTATTTGTGGAAAAGACATTTTCAGAATCGTTACTGGATTCGTTGATGATCACCAATATGAGGGTGTTTTCCGGGTTGTGGCAGTTGCATAGGGACTTGATGGCTTTCATTATGTTGCCTTCATTGTAAGCCGGAATCACCACTATCATATCCAGAGATGGGGGCGGTGAATAATCAGGAAATTCGCGATCAGGCCATCCGTACCTTTCCAGATATAAACTCATGGCGAAAGGCGTTCTATCTTCCAATTGTCGGAGTTGTCTTCTCTGGAGAAAAGAATGCGATCATGCAATCGGCTTGGTCGGCCCTGCCAAAATTCGATTTTTGACGGATTGACCCTAAACCCACCCCAAAAGTCTGGAAGAGGTATTTCTCCTTTCTTAAACCGATTTTTCATTTCATCCAGCTTCATTTCCAGTATACTTCTTGAGGTTATGACCTGGCTTTGATGAGAAACCCACGCGCCCAGCTGGCTGCCATGCGGTCTGCTCAAAAAATACTTTAGCGACTCAGCATTGCTCACTTTTGTGGCTGTACCACTAATAATTACTTGTCTTTCCAGACCATACCACGGGAACAGCAGACTTACCTGGTTGCTGAGGGTGATTTGCTCGGCTTTTTTACTTTTATAATTAGTATAAAAGACAAATCCATATTTGTCGTATGCTTTTAGCAGGACGGTTCGTTGGCTCAGGTCTCCTTTTCCGTCCGAAGTTCCTAGTATCATTGCATTCGGTTCCAATAAATCAGCATTTAAAGCTTCTTCAAACCACTTTTCAAACTGAATGAAAGGAGAAGTATCTACACTATTTACGTCCAGTTCGGCCTTTGTGTATTCTTTTCTTAGGTTGGCTATATCAGAGCTTATTTGGCTACTCATCAGGGTAAATAATGTTTATGTTTGTTACTGTAATCAAAGATAAACATTACCGCTTCGGTGGTGATGAAGAGATTTAAAAAGTCAGCAGTAAAAATGAAATTGAGGATTGATTTGTCAGTTGATAGCAGTCAGGAATGGTTAGACACTGTGATGGGCGATTTTGATGAATTTTTGAAAGATCACGCTAATTGTGAGCGCAAAGCTTCGGCAATGGCTATGAGTTTTGTGGCCAAATACCCTGATCGATTAGAAATAATACCAGAGTTGATCGCGACCGGAGTGGAAGAACTTGAGCACTTTCAGCAGGTTTATGAAATCATGGAAAAGAGGGAAATCCAACTGACACATGAGATACCTCAGGATATATACGTAAAACAACTGGTAGATAAATGCCGCAGCGGTAGGGAAGAGCGGTTTATGGATCGATTGCTTCTAGCTTCGATTGTAGAAACACGTGGGGCGGAGCGGTTTAGAATGGTTTATGAGGCACTGGAAGACCCTGAACTTAAGAAGTTTTACCAGCAGCTTTGGGCGTCTGAGGCCAAACATGGGGAAATATTCGTTAAAATGGCCTTAAACTATTTCGATGAAGAGAGTGTCTATAAACGATTGGAGGAAATGAAACTTGAGGAAGCCGAAATTTTAAACAGTTTGCCTTTAAAACCCGCATTGCATTAATGGATTATTTTGTTCACGATGATATCGTACTACCAGAGAGAGGCGACCTGCTTATTTCTGAGCCGTATCTTCCGGATCCTAATTTCGAGCGAACGGTTATTTACCTGTGTGAGCATGATGAAAATGGCTCTTTCGGCTTTGTGCTAAACAGGGAGGCCCCTGACAGCCTAGATAACCTTATAGGAGTCAATGGGTTTGATGCGCCGGTGTATGTTGGTGGGCCTGTTCAGCAGGATACGTTGCACTTTTTGCATAGTGATGATCTGCAATTGGAGGCAAATAAAGAGATTTCAGAGGGCGTACATTGGGGAGTAGATTTTGATGGATTGATTGACGCTATCGAAAATAAAACCCTTGACCCGAACACAGTGAGATTCTTTGTGGGATACTCAGGGTGGTCTGACGGTCAGCTAATGGACGAGATCAAAGCCAAATCATGGATAGTGTTTAAACAAGCAGGAAAGCATCTTGTTTTTGATACAGATCCAGCCAGTTTGTGGCAAACAGTATTGAAGGAAATGGGAGGGAAATTTAGAGCGATATCTAATTATCCCACTGATCCCAGATTGAATTAATTATTAGCTTTGAATAATAACTGAATTGAATATTATCCAAATATGGAGAAGCAGGACGAGAAATTTACTGACCCAAAGGCACAAGGAGCTGAGGAGCAGGAACCGGTTCAGGATAAACCTGAATTATCTGAAGAAGTGAAGGAGGAAGGAGCGAAACAGGAAGAAAAGGAGCCAGTGGAGCCGGAGAAGCCGGAGGCAGCACCAAAAGCAGAAACTCAGGAGGAAAGTGCTACCGAGTCTCAAACGGACAAAGAGTCATCGGGTAGTACTGATGATGACGGGCATGATGATGATCATCATGATCCCCTTGAAGATCTTCATTTGGAGAATGCTGGCAAACAAGAGGTATATCAGGCTCTTAAGCAGTTTTCAGACTCAGAAGACATGAGATTGGTAGACCGTGCACTCAAAGAGATAAAACCATATTATGATAAGCTGTATTCTGTAGAAAAGGATGAGGCTCTAAAAGCATTTCTGGGCGAAGAAGGCAATACTGCAGATGATTTTCAATACAAAGGAGATGAGACAGATGGAAGTTTCTTCTTTCTCTACAATACCCTTAGGGAGAAGAAGCAGAAATATTTTTCCCAACTCAATAAAGACAAGGAGCAGAACTTAAAACGAAAGAATGAGCTGCTTGACCAGATCAGAGAGTTGGTAGATGGCGAAGAAACCAATACATCAATTGGAGCCATAAAGGAACTGCAAGGCCAGTGGAAGAGTATAGGTCAGGTGCCAGGACAGTATGCCAAGACGCTTTGGGCTAATTATAACGCACTGCTGGATCGCTTCTATGACAATAGGAGCATTTATTTTGAATTAAAAGAACTAGATAGGAAGAAAAACCTTGAGGCTAAGCTGGAGCTTTGTGTTAAAGCAGAGGCGCTTGAGGCAGTCGAAAATATTAAAAGTGCAATTCATCAGCTCAATGAGTTGCATGAAGAATTTAGGCACATTGGCCCTGTGCCCAAAAATGACCAGGAGCCACTTTGGGAAAGGTTCAAAGCTGCGTCTGACAATGTCTATGCTAAGAGAAAGGATTTTTTCGAAGGACTTAAATCTCAGCTCAGCGAAAACGCCAAAGCTAAAATGGCAATTGGGGATGAGGCTGAAGCGTTTACTGCATTTAATTCTGAGAAAATCAGCGATTGGAACAAGAAGACCAAGCAGGTTTTGGAGCTTCAAAAGAAGTGGGACGCCATAGGAGGTCTGCCACGAGAAAGCGCGAAAGAGATAAACAGGCATTTTTGGGGGAATTTCAAGAAGTTTTTTGCCAATAAAAACGACTTTTTCAAAAGGCTCGAATCCGAGCGAGAAGGAAACCTCGAAAAGAAGCTGGTGTTGCTCAAAAAAGCTGAGGAACTCAAAGAAAGCACCGATTGGGACAAAACTGCCAATGATATGAAGCAGCTGCAGCAGGAGTGGAGAAATATTGGCCCACTACCTGAGAAGCATAGGAATGATGTGTATCAAAAGTTTAAGGCAGCATGCGATACCTTTTTTGATAGGAAACGATCTGATAGTTCTGGTCAGGGAGCTGAATACCGTGAGAATTTAGTGGAGAAGGAAAAGATTTGCTCCATGCTAGAGGCCTACCTGAATACCGATGATATTGAGCTAGATGAGGTTTATAGTCTGCTCGATCAATACGCCGAGGTAGGATTTGTGCCTAAAGAATCAATAGATGCCATACATGCCCGGTTTGATTCTATCATGGAGAAGTTGCTCGGTTTTGAAGAGCTGACAGATACACAGCGTTCTGAACTGGAAATTAAGATTCAGGTAAACAAATTGAAGAATAGCCCTCATGGTGCGCAGAAAATCCAGAGAAAGGAAGCTGCAGTGAAAAGAAAAATGGGCGAATTGGAAAATGAAATATCTACGCTAAAAACCAATATGGAATTCTTTGCAGAGTCTAAAACTGCCAATAAATTGAAGGATGAAATGCAAGAAAAGATAGAAAAGGCTGAGGCAGAGATATCCAATCTTCGAAAGCAGCTAAAAGTTTTCAGAAAATTGTAATTTTTTCCTCTCCGAAGTTTGCAATAAAGAATTGTAATTTTACATTTGCACTCGCTTTTAGAGCAACCAGAGAATGCATCTCGGAGAGATGATTCAAGCCTCCTTAGCTCAGCTGGTAGAGCAACTGACTTGTAATCAGTAGGTCATTGGTTCGATCCCGATAGGAGGCTCTTGATAATCAGCCACTTACATTAATTTGTAAGTGGTTTTTTTGTTTCACGGACCCTATCCAGTTTCGTAAATATTTTTTCTTACAGCTGTAGCTTATGAGTTCCAGGGAGCAAAATTGCTCTGAACCAGGGAACAGTTGAATTGTGGTTTTAATAAAGAGCAAAACAAAAGAAGCCTCTTTGGCTTAGCTGCGGTTCGGCGTTCCGATAGAGCAACTGCGCATTCCATGCCGGCATGGAATCAGTAGGTCATTGGTTCGATCCCGATAGGAGTCTCTTGATAATCAGCCACTTACATTAATTTGTAAGTGGTTTTTTTGTTTCACGGATCCTATCAGTTTCGTAAATATTTTTTCTTACAGCTTTGGCTTATGAGTTCCAGGGAGCAAAATTGCTCTGAACCAGGGAACAGTTGAATTGTGGTTTTGATAAAGAGCAAAACAAAAGAAGCCTCCTTGGCTTAGCTGCGGTTCGGCGTGCCGATAGAGCAACTGTGCATTCCATGCCGGCTTGTAATCAGTGGGTCATTGTCTGGGTGGGCCCGTTCGATCCCGATGCGGACGGCTAGTTAGGAGGCTCTTGATAATCAACCACTTACATTAATTTGTAAGTGGTTTTTTGTTTCATAGATCAGCTCGTTCTTGTCGGTGACTCAAGGTCGTTCCATCCTCCACTGCCGTCATTCCCCGACGGAGCGAACGCAGTGAGTGCAGATCGGGGAATCTCAAGCTATCGGTGGCGGCATAATCTTTTTGTTGCGCCAAGGAGATTACGGATATTTTTTGACGTTTTAAAAGATACGCCCAAAAATTCCGAAATGACGCACTATGGCCGGGCGCCCTCCAGGCGCTCGAAGATCACATTCCCTGAACGTTAATCCAGCCCTCATGCCACACCCTTCGACTCTTCGAGGATCTCAGGGTGACTCATGGTTTGTTCAGGTTCATCGCCTTAGATCTGCGAAGGGTTTTTGCCAAACTGTTTTTTGAAGCAAGTGGTGAAATAATTAGGATCAGAAAAGCCAGTCTTATATGAGACTTCACTGACGCTAAGGTCATTTTTTAGTAGCGCTTCGTAAGCTGTATTCAGTCTAAAGGTTCTTAAAAAAGCCATTGGAGTTAGGCCAGTGAGTCCTTTCACTTTTCTAATCAAACTGGATTTGCTGCAGTTCATATGGTCAGACAAACTATCTACTGATAGTCCCTGGTTGTCAATATTTTGGTTGATATAATTTTTGAGTTTGTTGATGAATTCCTGATCCTGCGTCGAAAGGTCGTCTTCATCTTCATTGACATGATCAAGCAGTTGAAACTTTGCGCGGAGTTTTTCTCTGTTATCCAAAACGGAGTTAACTGAAGCCACCAGGAATTCGGTTTTAAAAGGTTTGGTTATATACACATCTGCTCCTCGCTTCATTCCTTTGACCTGCTCGTCCAGCGAGCTGTTTGCGGTAAGCAAAATAACAGGTATATGAGAAGTGGTAAGATCAGATTTAATTTTCTCACATAGTTCATAACCATCCATATTCGGCATTAAAACATCACTCAAAATCAAGTCGGGTGCTTTCTTCTGAGCCATTGCCAGGGCCTCCTGACCATCACGACATGAGAGTACTTTAAACTGGTTTTGAAAGACGTTGGATAGAAAAGCATTTAACTCATAATTATCCTCTGCTATGAGTAAAACGGGTAAGTTGTACTTCGCATTTGAGACATCTTCGGTCTGTTGTTGATCGGTTTTATCTTCATCCGGAATGAACTGGTAGTTGCCTCTGGGTTTGGAGATAATTTCATCGTCTTTGTAGTCTTTCTTTCTAAAAGGGATTGTTATGACAAACTCTGCTCCCTCGCCAGGTTTGGAGTAGATAGAAATTTCACCACGCTGAGCTTTGACCAATCCGTCTACAATAGAAAGTCCCAGCCCGGTTCCTTGTCTGGCCGTAGATCCCTGGTAGTATCGATCAAAAAGATGGTCTATTTCTTCGCTGGTCAGCCCCTTTCCAGAGTCTCGCACGGAAATTCTGAGTTTAGAAGGATCTGACTCACTTGCAGCGCATGAGATCGCTATTTTGCCATTTTTAGGTGTGAATTTCAGAGAATTGGAAAGTACGTTCCACATGATGCGCTTCACCTTTTCATTGTCAAAATATGCAGGCTGACTGCATTGATTGTTTAGTGACAGTGTGATGTTCTGAGATAAACAAGCACTGTTAAACGGCTCGAAAAGATCCATGAAAAAGCGATTCAGGTCCGTTTTAGAAGCTTCTAAGGTAAGTTTATGCTCGTTGCTTATTTTTCTAAAATCCAGAAGGTCAATAATTAAATGATGCAGTCTGTCGGAGTTTCTTTTTATTAAGTTCAGCAGATCCCTGGTTTCCTTATTCAGTTCGTTATCCTTTAGGAGTGATTCTAGAGGTGCGCTGATCAAGGTTAGAGGAGTCTTAAAATCGTGTGTTATGTTGGTGAAAAATTTCAATTTCTTTTCATTGAGATCTTTAATCGCTTCTACTTTAAATTCAGAAAACTCAAGTTCTTTTTTAACATGAGCTCTGTATAAAATCACCCTGTAAATGGTGTAAATCAGGCACATGAAAATCACCACATAAGCACCGTAAGCCCATTTTGATAGATACCAGGGTGGCATGATGGTAATATTTATAGTTGTGGGAGTCAGTCCTTTTACATTGTATTTGTTGGCAGAGTTGACTTGAAACTGATAGGTTCCAGGGAGTAAGTTGGTATAGGTGGTGTGGGTGTGCTCGTGCAGGTTAATCCATTCTTTTTCCAGACCCTTCATCCGATATTGGAAAGTGTTATACTTAGGCAAGTCATAGTCATTATTGAAAAAATGAATCGTGAATGAGTTTCGATCAAAAGGTAGTTCTATAGTTTGTAAACTTTCAATAGGTTCGTTCAGAGGTATTTCATCCTTCAAAGTTTTGACACTTTTATTTTGAAAGGTTATATCTGAAATAACCACCTTTGGGGGGAATGAAGTATTCAGTTGCTCGTTTGGGTTTGTCATTACAAATCCGGCAACCGTTCCGAACAGTAGGTTATTGTTGCGAAGTATAATTGACACAAATGGGCTAAACTCCTTTGATGGTAAACCATGGCGGTGGTCATAAAGGGTGATATTGCCGTTGACATCTATTTTCGCCAGACCTGAGATGCTTGTTACCCATAAGTTTTCCAAATGATCTTTTTCTATTCTCAATAGAAAATTGGACGGGAGCCCGTCTTGCAGATTCAGATGTTTTAGAACCTGGCCCTCTGTATCCATCAGTAAAAGACCAGCCCCTCTTGTGGCTAACCAAAATGTGTTATCACGGTTTTTTAAAAAATCATTGACATTGTGCGGAGGTGTCAGGACTGCTTTTAATGTTTTCGTTTCTTCATCAATTGCACATAGGTCTTTACCAAATACGTATGCATAAGTGGTTTTGTCAAACTGTCTTAATGCTTGAGTATGATACTCCCATATCGTATCGCTGGTCACCAGAGGAATCTTTGTTATCTCCCTTTTTTCAATATTGAAAACCCCGATTCCCTTGTACATAGAATTAATAAGGATTTGACCTTTGGCGTATGGAAGTATGAAGTTGATGTTTTGTTCTTTTTTGAGTCCTTCACTGAAAGGAAAGTAAGTCGCCAGATGTTTCATGTCTTTGGAAAAGTGCCCCAGTCCACCGTCATAGGTTCCTACCCACATTTCTTTGTTTCTGGATTCATGAATAGCCAGAACTTTAGAGCCACCCAGTAGTTTTTGACTTGTTTCAAAACCGATCGTTAGAATATCATTTAAACGTGTGTTTAGTTTCATGAATCCGGTCTGGGTTCCCAGCCAGAGGTTTTGGTCAGAGTCTTCAAAGCTTGCAGTTGCGTTTCTGTTCAAAGGAACTTGCGTCGATTTGTAGGTGTCCGACAGGTTTTTGAACTGCGTGCTTTGAGAGGATAAGTAACATATGCCAGCATCGTAGGTACCCATCCACAAGTCACCGTTGGGCATTTTCATCATTGAATGAATGTTGTTGCTACCTAAAATACTTTTCGAATTTGGGTCATCATAGTAATGGCTGAGAGCATGCCTGCCAGAGTCAAGGACGAAGACACCATTGCCATCGGTGGCAACCCATGTAGCGCCATTTAGGCGGATAATGTCCTTGATGGAATAGCTGTTATTTATGTCAATACTTTTGAATTGTTTTCCGATTTGCTCAAACACATACCCTTCAGAGGTCCCGACCCATAATTTATTGCCGATCAGGCGCAGGCAGGTGATCACTTGGTTAGGCAGGTGATCATCGAGGCTTTGTTCCGAACTCAATACTTTGCCTTCAATTGTCCTGATGCTTAAAATGCCTTGTTTGCTTCCAAGACCCAGGTAAAAGATTCCATTGATATATACAAGTTGTTTGAGGTTGTGCGAGGTTTCAATTTCGTATTTAATAATTGCTCGCTCATCTTCAAGGCCATATAAGTTGTCCGGAGTTATAAAGTATATGTGGCCCTCTGCTTCTGTGATATCTCTGATGTCGCCTAGAGAGATTTGTGTAAACTCGTCCCTAATACGGTCTAACATATAAAGCCCACTATGAGTACCTATCCACAGATCATTTTGTTTGCTTATATATAGTTTGCTTATTTCCTTACCGTTGAGCTCTGGATAATTCTTGAATGTATATCCATCATATTTAGCCACCCCGTTTTGAGTGCCGATCCAGATATAGCCGTATTGATCATTCAGTATCCCTTTTACCTTGTTTTGAGGTAGTCCATCTTTATCTGTAAGCATAAGCACCCGTTCGCCAGTTTGCGAGTGGACCATTTTATACGATAAAATAAAGAGTAAAAGTATTGTCACTCTTGTCATAGACACCATCAATTTCATAGGCTTGAAATTAAATTAAAAAAGCACGCATAATGTGATAATATCAGTTAATACTTCTCCTAAATGCATATTTTGGAATTATTTTCAAGATTTAAGACACGAAATTGAAGATTGAGCAATGCTGTAATGTCTTGCTTTGTGAACATATGTGATGGCTCAGGCCTGGATATATATGTTAACAACCAAACAACTTAAAATATGAGAGCAAACAAATACATTATTATCACCTTGTTTTGGTTTGTCCTACTCGTAGGCACCTCCTACGGGCAGACCCCAACCATTACAGGAGTTGTTACATCGGCAGAGGACAAGGAGCCGCTTGTTGGTGTGACTGTTAAAATCAAAGGCACCCTTGAAGGTACCATTTCGGATATCGATGGGAAGTACAGCATCAGTACTCAGAAAGAAAACCCAACACTCGTTTTTAGTTATATCGGTTATGAAACCACAGAGGCAGTAATTGGAAATAGACAAATTGTGGATATTTCAATGGAGGCTGACTTATCTGAGTTGGAAGAAGTGGTAGTCGTTGGTTATGGTACGCAGGATAAAAAGGACGTGACCGGAGCTATTTCTTCCATTGGCACAAAGGACATACAAAATGTGCCTTTGCGTAGTGTAGATCAGGCATTACAAGGGCGTTCTGCTGGGGTGTTTTTCGTTCAGAGTTCGGGTATGCCGGGTGCTGCAGCTTCAGTAAGGATTCGTGGAGGCAACTCTATAAACGGAAGTAATGAACCTCTGTATGTTGTAGATGGTGTACCTATTGCTTCTGGCTCTGGGGATGCTACCTCATTAAACCCACTTAATACCATCAGCCCGAACGACATTCAGTCTATTGAAGTGTTGAAGGACGCTTCAGCTACTTCAATATATGGATCAAGAGGTGGAAACGGGGTTGTTTTGATCACGACCAAACGTGGAAAGTCAGGAGAAGGCAGAATCAGCGTGAATGTTTATCACGGTATCCAACAGGAAACCAACCGATATGAATTACTTAATGCGAAGGAATATGAGACTCTGGCCAACGAAGCAAGTGTTGCTGATGGTGGGCCATTGCTTTACGACCCAAATCTCAACCCTGCATCTACTGACTGGCAAGATGCCATGATTAGGGACTATGCGCCTGTCAGCAATTACAACATATCAGCTACAGGCGGAGGAAACGGTACAAACTACCTGATCTCCTTTGATTACTACAAACAAGAAGGAATCATTAAAGCATCTGATTTAGAAAGATATTCTTTCAGATTGAACCTGGACAAGGATATCAATGACCGAATTACCGTCGGGAATAGCCTTACGGCTAGCTACGTAGAAACCAATAGAGCCAATAGTGGTTCCATTTTTTCGATGCTCACCACAGCACCGAATCTTCCTATCAAGCAACCGGACGGTAGCTTCACCAGCTTCAATAACAATGGAATTGGGTTCAATAACCCTGTTGCCCTGTTGAGTGCCTATCAGAATTTGAACAAAACCTTCCGAACCATTGGAAACGCATACGCATCAGCAGAAATTCTTGAAGGCCTAACTATAAGGTCTAGCTGGGGACTCGATGCGAGTTTCAATAAAAACGATTCCTATATAGGACAAACAGTTTTCACTGGTGAACAAGTAGGAGGGAATGCTTCCGTGTTTTCAGGACAAACTTATACTTGGCTAAATGAAAACACTGTCAACTATAAGAAGTCATATGGTATTCATGATCTTGACCTTCTTGCTGGTTTTACACAGCAGTCATCAAGGTACGAATCGGTTTCAGCGTCAGCTACTGGCTTCTTGAATGACGTCACCAGAACCTATGACCTTGGATTAGGCAATGCAGAGGCAGCCGAACTTCCCGGGTCGGCAGCAGCCAACTGGGTGATTCATAGCTATATCGGGCGTATCAACTATGGATATGACGACCGCTACCTAGTCACGCTAACTGGACGAGCTGACGGGTCTTCAAGATTTGGAGCCAATAATAGATTCGGTTTTTTCCCATCTGTTGCTCTCGCATGGCGTGCCATTGAAGAAGATTTTATTCAGGATTTAGGCTTGTTCTCTGATATGAAATTGAGAATTAGCCATGGCGTAACAGGAAATCAGGACGGAATTGGAAATCATCCTTCACTGGATTTGTGGGATGGTGTGCAATATGTAATTGGAGACCAAATAGTAAACGGGATCACTTCATCACAAGTAGGAAACCAGAACCTCAAGTGGGAGAGAACAGCGCAATCCGATGTTGGGTTGGAGTTAGGCTTTTTCAATAACCGCCTCACTGTAGTGGCGGATGCTTACTACAAAAAGACAACTGACCTGTTGTTGGCAGTGACTATTCCAGCTAGCTCAGGGTTCAAGTCAGGAACCAAGAATATTGGGTCAATTGAGAATAAAGGGTTCGAGTTCTCTGCCAATGGAGTCATCGTTGACAAGGCAGTTTCTTGGACTTCAAGCGCCAACATCACGTTCAACAAGAATAAAATTCTTGCACTCGGTGGCGAGGATGAGATACTTCCTTCATCGTCTTCTACCATTATCAAAATTGGGGAGAGCCTTGGGACATTTTATGGTTACGTTTCTGATGGCTTATTCAAATCGACTGATGAAATTTTAGGTTCAGCACAACCGGGGGCAAAGCCTGGTGATGTTCGATTTGTGGACTATGATGAGAACGGAGTGATCAATGAAGCGGATCAGCAGATCATAGGAAACGCCCAGCCGAAATTCTTTGGTGGGTGGAACAATAGCATCTCTTACAAAGGATTCGAGTTGTCTGTCTTGATGCAGTTTGTATACGGAAATGACCTCTACAACCTAAACCTAAAGACCCTCGAGAATCTTACGGGAAATCAAAACCAACGAAGAACTGTATTGAACCGATGGACAGCTGAGAATACGGAAACAAATATTCCTAGAGCTACTTCCACCAAGCCAGTCAATGTATCATATGATAGATATGTTGAGGATGGGTCTTACCTGAGGCTAAAGAATATTCAGTTGGCGTATGACTTACCAACTTCACTTATTGACAAAGCCGGGTTGAAAAATTTAAGAGTCTATGTGAATGCTCAAAACCTGTTGACTTTCACCAAGTACACCGGACTCGATCCAGAAGTAAGTCGCTACGGCTCTAGCAATATCAATCAAGGCTTTGATTCGGGAGCATACCCAAATACTAAGCTCTTTACAGCAGGATTCAACATGACCTTTTAATCTAAGAAATGATGAAAAAAATAATTTATAACATCGCTTTTTTAGTCTTGATTACTTCTTGTTCTGACCTTGAAGTAACTCCTGACGGCATCAATACCGCAGAAAATCTTTTTCAAACAGAAAGAGATGCTGAGGCGGCAGTTAATGCAATGTATTCTTCCATGCAAACACACGATGTGTACAACCAATTCATGGAGGTGGTTCAGTCTCAAGGTACAGATGATGCCGAGTGGGGATATGGCCGAAATACGGGCAACATCAACAAACTTCAAATGGACAAGTTTCAGTTTGATGCATCGGCAGAACTGCTCTATCGATTTTGGGAAAATCACTACGTAAATATCAATCGAACCAACATTGTGCTGACTCAAGTGCCGGACATGTCCATTGATGCTGAGTTGAAGTCCAGGTTTTTAGGCGAAGCGCACTTTGTACGTGCACTAATGTACTTTAATCTGGTACGCCTTTTCGGGAAAGTTCCTGTGATCACTACACCAACCACTACATTGGAAGGGTTGAATGTGCCAAGAAATCCAATTGCAGATGTGTATGCCCTCATAGTAAGTGATTTGGAATCATGTAAAGAAAACCTCCCTTTACAATATGGGCCTGAGAATTATGGAAGACCAACGCAAGGAGCAGCTATGGCGCTTCTTACTAAGGTGTACTTGAACAACGAGCAATTCGATGAAGCCAAACAGGAGGCACAGGAAGTGATAGACCTTGGAATTTATAGCCTTTGGCCAACTTATGGAGAGGTTTTCGAAATCGCCAATGAGAATATTGGAGAGTCTATTTTCGAAATCCAGTTTAAGAGCACTGAAGGAACCAACGGAGCAGTTAGCTCTTCCTATGCAGGTTTCTTTAGACCATCTTCGGCTGTATTGGCTCCACCAGCAGGAAGCTTTGGAGGGTTTGGAGATAATCCAGTAACAGAGAATCACTATCAGATTTATACATCAGGAGATCAACGAAAAGATGTAAACGTGCTTCACGTGCCTACAGCCCCATCTTCTATCCAATATCCATACTATGTGAATAAGTATCAGGATCCGGATGCACTCACAGTTGGAGACGGTGGCAACAACTACTACATACTCAGATATGCTGATGTACTGCTGATGTATGCAGAGGCAGAAAATGCAGTGAATGGCCCATCGGCGGCCGCTTACGACGCTTTTAATCAGGTAAGAAGGAGGGCATATAGCTTTTCTACGACCCTGCCATCATCTGCAGATTTGACAGCAGGCCTTTCAGACGTGCAGTTTCTAGACAGCCTGAAGCTGGAGAGACGTAAAGAGTTTGCATTCGAAGGGCAAAGAAGGTTTGACCTACTCAGATGGGGAGACCTGGCCGATGCGATGGCAGAACAAGACCCGAGTATTCTGGTACAGGACCGTCATAAGCTGTTCCCGATCCCTGAGCAAGAGCTCATAGTGAACGATATGTTGGATCAAAATGAGGACTACTAAGATGAGAATACACAACATTTTTAAAGAAGCAACGATGAAAACATCAATCTATATAATACTGACACTCCTGAGCATAGGAGTGATCTTCTCCTGCAGCGAGGACGAGTCTCTGGAGAGTATTGGAGATCCCGTGTTCTATGTGCTCGTGCCGGATACTGCGCCAGAAAGTGCTTTTCCCAACAGGGAATTAAGTTTTCCGGTTGAAGTTCAGGCTGAGGCTGGTTTGGAAAAAGTAGAGCTGAAAATGGATTACCAAACGCTCGATGGATTTACGCAGACTTCATTTGAAACGGAAAACGGCGGAACGTACAACTTTAGCTACACACCGGTCGACGAAGATATTGACCAAACACTGGAGTTCGTAATTGTTGCCTACGATAAGAAGGGCTACACTTATGATGTTAGCTACACCCTACAGGTCGTTAAAGAACCCGTAAATATCATTTTCACATTCCCGGGAGACTTACCTACCTCAGCGGAGGTCGAGGATGAGATTGGGTTTGATATTCAAATCACTTCTGAGGATGCACTGGCCAAGATTGAAACCATTCTGGATGATACGGTACTTGACGGTTTGACAGTTGAGTCGTTTGATGACCCATTCGTTACCACTTATTCTTTTAGTTACACTGTGGCAGCTGCCGATGCAGGTAAAAACATCACATTCACCTATCGTGTAACGGATGTCGACCTGAAAAAGGATGAAGCTACTTTCACCATTTTCGTTGAAGCGCCAAGAGAGCCAGAGCCGATTAACATCTATGCTGATGTGGTGATGGGTATGCAAAGCAATACAACAGATAAGCAGTTTATTGATTTGAGTACCGCCACTATGTACACCATACATGAAGGGTATGAAAACAGTGAACTGGTTGACCTTGGTACGTTCAGAAGTGGGTCTTCAGGTATCAACTTGTTTGCACCTATTTATAGCAATGCGGCTCAGTTTATCTACACCAATGGTGGGTACGGAGATTCCTGGTTAGGCAACTGGCCAACGCGGAATAACACAGAGGTTAGACGTGTTGCTCCAGAGGTAATGTCCGCAGCGGATTTTGATGGAATCACCGATGATGATGAGCTAATCTTCGAAGCTTTCAAAGCAAGCGAACCATCCGTGGAAGATGTCACAGGAGTGGACGTAGGAGACATCATTGCATTCAAAACTGTAGATGGTGAATATGCTGCCATTAAGGTGACCGGTGCTGTTATGGCGTCAAATGGATCAGTAACCTTCGATCTGAAAGTAACTAAATAACTCATTAAATGACTGGTCGGTGATCGCCGGCCAGTCATGTTAATACAATTAGAAAATGTTGAAAACACTTAATAAAAGTTTACGGGCTGTTGGACTTTCATTGGCATGCTTTGTCTCACTTTTGGGAACAGCGCAGCAGAAGTCTTACGACATATGTGTCTATGGTGAAACATCTGCGGGAGTCACTGCGGCTGTTCAGGCAGGACGCATGGGGAAAACGGTTGTTTTAATTGCCAATTCCAAACACGTTGGAGGGACAACCACTTCTGGTCTCACGGCTACCGATATCAATTCTCACCTGTCTATCGGAGGATTGTCAAGGGAGTTTTATCAGAGAATCTACCAATACTATAAGTACCCGGCAGCCTGGAAAAATCAAGATAGAGATGAGTACTTTAAATCCATCGAGAAACGAGTTTTTGCCGGATATCGAGATTCACTTCAGATGCAATGGGTATATGAGTCTCATGTTGCAGAAGACATCATGAGACAAATGCTACTAGAGGCTGGAGTAAAAGTGTTGTTCGAAGAAAGGTTGGATTTAGACAAAGGCGTTGAAAAGAAAAAAGGAAAAATTCGCTCCATCACGCTGGAAAGTGGAAAGAAGGTTTCTGCTCAGGTTTTTATTGACGCCACCTACGAGGGAGACTTAATGGCCAAGGCTAAAATTTCTTACACGTATGGTCGTGACGACAATAAAACGTACAATGAAACCAAAAATGGCTACCGTTTAAACGACGTGGTTGGAGTAGTAAAAGATGGTGACACTATCTCAGTAGATCCTTACATAGAAAAAGGGAATCCCGATTCTGGCTTGCTTCCATTTATTGAAGCCAATGTTTCCACCAAGCCGGGCACAGCAGATAAAAGAATGCAGACCTACTGCTATAGACTTACTCTGACGGACGATCCAAACAACATGGTGCCGATCGAAAAGCCTGAGAACTATAACCCTCTTTGGTTTGAAGTGATGGCTCGACAGCTTGAGCTGGATCCGAACATCCCATTGAGAAAAAAACTTATCACGCTGACCCCAATGCCGAATCGTAAGACGGATACCAACCACCTTGATTTTGTTGGTGCCAATTATGGTTATACAGAAGGAACCTATGAAGAGCGGGAGAAAATAGCTGCTATGCACAAGGACTATGCGCTTGGCAAGTTATGGTTCTTAGCCAATGACCCTCGAGTTCCTGCTGTGGTCAGAAATGAAGCAAAAATGTGGGGGTTAGCTAAGGATGAATTCATCGACAATGAGAACTTTCCCCATCAGCTTTACGTGCGCGAGGCACGTCGTATGATCAGCGATTATGTCATGACCGAACACCATTGCAGAGGCAATGAAATTGCGCCAGAATCTGTTGGATTGGCAACTTATTGGCTGGATTGTCATTACGTTTCAATGGCTGTCGATGACAAAGGACAACTCCGCAAGGAAGGAACTTATTGGATGGGAACGCCTAATTATCCGATCAGTTATCAGACGATCAGACCAAAAGAAAAAGAGTGTAGCAACCTACTAGTGCCTGTTTGCCTTTCAGCATCGCATGCAGCATTTGGTTCCATTCGCATGGAGCCGGTATATATGGTTCTTGGTCAATCCGCAGCAACAGCTGCAGCTATGAGTATAGACATGGACTGTAGTGTGCAGGATGTGCCCTACGAAAAATTGGAAGCGCAGCTTATCAAAGACGGACAGATTCTAAGAAGATAAGATGAACAAAATCAGTTTTATATGTCTGGTTTCTTTGGTGGCGCTCTTCGTGTTGTCATGTAGTGGCGATGAAGATGTGAGCAAGAAAAAAGAAGACGACTTGAACCTTGGCCCTGAAAAGGTGCAAGTAAGTAAGGCTAGTGGTGTTTGGAGAATGTACAAGGATGGAGAGCCATTTTTCATCAAAGGGGTAGCAGCCAGTGGATTTTTCTACACACCTGGTGATTACGGTGCTAACACCATTCGTCTGTATGGCGTCAATGACACCACCATGACCATTTTGGACAAGGCACATGAAAATGGGCTTTCGGTAGGGTTTGGTGTGTGGATGCAACAACCAGAGTATGGTTTTGACTATACTGATGAAGTTGCCGTGCAAGAACAGCTCGAAGTAATACGGGAGCAGGTTCGGGAGTTCAAAGATCACCCGGCATTGTTGTTTTGGTTTTTGGGAAATGAACTTGACGGCCACTACGACGAAAACGACCAACGCCAGGCCATGTGGGAGGCTGTGAATGACGTGAGCAAAATGATTCATGAAGAAGATGGAGAACACCCCACTTCTATTGCCATTGTCAATTCGAGTGTCGAGAAACTACTCGACATGAAGAAGTGGGCGCCTGATCTGGATATGTTTTCCAGTAATGCAAAATACCCACAAACCGGCCTTGTGCAAGCGCATTTGCAAGAAGCCGAATGGGACATTGCGTGGATTATGAGTGAATATGGAAACAGAGCATTGCCACAAGGCTTTCCTGAGTCTCCGAGGCTAGAATGGGGAGCCCTGGTGGAGCCTACTTCCACTGAAAAGGCGGAGGTTTTTTCAGGCATTATGAATGATGATATTCTGCCCAATGCAGCGCTTGGGTGTGTAGGATCATTCGCTTTTTTATGGGGAGACAAAGCCACTCATCAAACAGGGAGTAGGCGAAACTGGCATAGCTTCTTCACCACTACAGGAGAAACTTTCGGAATAGTCGATGAGCTTCAGTACGGTTGGACTGGCATATATCCAACCAATAGAGCTCCCTTGATTGAGGATAGAACCAAGATGACATTGGATGGAAAGGAAGCATTCGACGCAATCAAGCTGGATTTTGGAAGCGCTTACACGGCGGTGGTGGATGCCTACGATACTGATCCTCTCACTTACGAATGGGTGGTGGTTGCGGAGGATGCTGCCGAGGGTAATGAACCTCCTGGCCTGTCCGATTGGGTGGAGACCGACAATGGTTCGAGCGCTGTGATCCGCTGTAAGAGCCGCGGTGCTCACCGACTTTATGTATTTGTTAAAGACAACAACGGAAAAGCAGCAAATGCTGTAATCCCATTTCTGGTAGAATAATATGAAAACACTAATGAAAATATTTCAGATTCCCCTTTTGCTTGTCGTCCTTTTGCTCGTGCAGAGTTGCAAAGGGGAAGAGGATGCCGTTAAAAAGAAAAAGGAGGGAACAGAGGAAACCAATGATGATTTTCCATCAGAAGGAGCTGTAAAAGTTGAAGTAATCGAAGAAGGCGGAATTGCTCGGATTTATAGAAATGGTAAGCCTTATTACATCAAAGGGGCCGCCTACAATAATTTTATCAGCGAGGTGCCAAAGTATGGAGGAAACAGCATCCGTACCTATGGTGTGAGCGATGAAACAATGGCCGTTTTAGACAGTGCATTGGAAAATGAGATTACCGTATGCCTAGGTATTTGGATCAACCGTGAAACCGATGGATTTGATTATGACGATGAAGAAGCCCGTGCTGAGCAAAAGGAGCGAATACGACAGGAGGTAATCCAATTCATCGATCATCCTGCTTTACTCATGTGGGGAATTGGAAATGAAGTGGACTCACGATATACCAACTACAAGGTTTGGGATTTTATAGGGGAAATATCCGACATGATTCATGAGTTGGATCCCAATCATCCAACCACAACAGTATTGGCAGGAGCCGATCCTGCAGATGTGGAGGAAATCATTGATCGGGCACCTTCATTGGATATCCTCAGCATTAATTCATACAATGCCGTGTCTTTGGTACAAGAGAAAATACATGGAGCGGGCTGGACTGATAAACCCTATTTGGTAACAGAATGGGGTCCTAAAGGAACCTGGGATAATAATAACGCAACTTCCTGGGGAGGGCTTTACGAACTGACAAGTACTGAGAAAGGAGAAGTATATCGAAACGTCTATTCTGACCACATTACAGCTAATTATTCCAATAACTGTGGAGGGTCATATGTATTTCTGTGGGGTTATCAAACACACGGAGCAGTGGCCACATGGTATGGTTTATTCACCAGGAAGAAAAAGCCACTGGAATCCGCACATGCAATGCACTACAATTGGAGTGGTTCATTCCCGGCCAATCGTGCGCCACGAATTGAAAGCTCTGATGATATTACGCTGAACGGTAAAACGGCAGAAGAAAATATCACTCTGTCGGTAGGAATAAAAAACTCAGCCTCAGTAAAAGCACTCGATCTGGAAGGAGATCAGCTGACTTACGAATGGCAGATTGTGCCTGAAGGCATTGTGATTGACAGAGAAGATTCGTCCGAAGGGGCTTTGCCTGGCCTCAAAGTTTTTGTCGATAACTCGACAAAAACAGCCGAATTCACCATGCAGAAAAGTGGCGAATATAGACTGTATGCTTTCGTGTATGATACTGAGGGTAATGCTGCCAGTGCAGTTATTCCATTTTTGGTTGAAGATTTATAAGAATTAAGATGATTAGAAGAAATAGTGCCAGCTATGGGGTCGGGAATTTGCTTTTTATAGCCCTGTTTATATGTTTGTTTCAAAGCTGTGAACAGGCGAAAGGAAACCTTCCTGACCCTTATTTAGATTCCTCACTACCTACTGGTCAACGAGTGTCTGATCTGATTTCTAAGATGACTCTTGAGGAAAAGGTAGGGCAGATGTGCCAGTATGTTGGCCTGTTTCATTTGGAGAAATCAGCTAATCTCAATACACCGATAGACGTAATGGCAGATGATGCCAATGCTTTCTACCCGGGAATGAGTGGCAAGGATTTGTACCAACTAATCAAGGATGGAAAAACGGGCTCATTCCTGCACGTGCTTTCTGCCAAAGAAGCAAACGAACTCCAGGAAGCGGCACAGCAGAGTCGGTTGAAAATCCCGTTGCTGATAGGTATTGATGCCATTCACGGCAATGCGCTTTACAATGGCGCTACGGTTTATCCAACACCGCTTTCGTTGGCGTCAACATGGGATACAGAGCTGGTAGAGGAGATTTCCAAACAAACTGCCAGAGAAATGAGAGCAACTGGATCGCATTGGGCTTTTTCACCCAATCTGGATGTGGCCAGAGATCCTCGATGGGGAAGAGTGGGAGAGACTTTTGGTGAAGATCCTCACCTCGTGGGAGAAATGGGAGTGGCCATGGTCAGAGGACTTCAGGGAGAGGATTTTTCTCAGCCTGACAATGTCGTGGCGTGCATCAAACACTTTGTGGCCGGTAGCGAACCAGTCAACGGAATCAACGCCTCACCGATGGATGTGAGTGAACGAACCCTTCGGGAAGTTTACTACCCACCATACTTAAAATCTCTGGATGCAGGAGCTTTTACCTTGATGGCTGCCCACAATGAAATCAACGGTGACCCTTGCCATGGGAGCAAATATCTGCTCACAGAAGTGCTCAGAAATGAGTGGGGGTTTGAAGGATTTGTGGTCAGCGACTGGATGGACATAGAGCGGTTAAAGACCGTACATAGAGTGGTATCTAGTCAGGAAGAAGCTTGCTTTTTATCAGTAGATGCGGGAATGGACATGCACATGCACGGGCCGAAGTTTCTGGAGCCCATTATGAAATTGGTGCAGGAAGGTCGAATTTCAGAAAAACGCATAGATGAGTCTGTGAGCAAAATTTTGGAAGCAAAATTCCAGCTTGGATTATTTGAAAACCCATTCGTGGAGGAAGAAAAAGTAGCTGAGCGCATCCGCACAAAAGCCCATCAGGCAACAGCGCTGGAAGCGGCTCGCAAGTCTATCGTCCTTTTAAAAAATGAGGCCGTGCTTCCTCTTTCTTCCAAGACAAAAAAGATACTTGTGACTGGCCCAAATGCCAATAATCACACGCTCATGGGCGATTGGAGTTTTGAGCAGCCAGAGGAAAACATCTCAACTATTCTCGAGGGGCTTGAGAGTGAAAAACCCAATGGTGTTGCAATTGATTACCTGAATGTGGGAGATCAAGTGACAGAGCTCACCGATGAGCATTTGAAGGAAGCAGCTAAAAAGGGCCACAACGCAGATGTCATTGTGGTTGTAGTGGGTAGCAATTCCCTGCGATACGAAAGAAAACTAAAAACCAACGGAGAAAATGTGGCACGAGACAATCTGGAGTTGATCGGAAAGCAAGAGGAACTTGTGCGAGTGCTCCAGGCAACAGGAAAGCCTGTGGTAGTGGTATTGGTAAACGGCAGGCCTCTTGCCACTGAGTGGATTGCCGAGAATGTTCCTGCAATCATCGAGGCTTGGGAGCCGGGAAGTGAAGGAGGGAAGGCCGTTGCTGAAGTGATTTTTGGGAAGATCAACCCGAGTGGAAAACTGCCTATTTCTATTCCAAGAAATGTAGGTCAGGTGCCGTCTTACTACAATCACAAAAACGCACACTATGTGAAGAAATACAAGTGGTCAAAGACTGGCCCTCTTTATTCATTTGGACACGGACTGAGCTACACCAGTTTTGAATATGCTGAGCCTACTCTTTCTGAGGAGGAGATCAATGCAGATGAATCGGTGACACTCACAGTGACGGTCACCAACACCGGAAAAATGGTAGGAGAAGAGGTTGTGCAGCTCTATATAAGAGACCTCTATAGCACCGTGACACGCCCATTGAAAGAACTGAAAAACTTTCAGCGAATTAGCCTTCAGCCGGGCGAGTCGAAAGCAGTGACTTTCAACGTAACACAAGAGTATTTGGCTTTCTACAATCTGGAAATGCAGAAGGTAGTGGAGCCAGGAGATTTCTTCCTAATGGTAGGAGGTTCATCTGAAAATGAAGATTTGAAAACAGCAAAACTCACAGTGAAATGATCAAGCAAATACTCTCTTTTCTCCTTGTTTTTACGTTTGCATTTGGATGTAATAACCAATCTGAAAGTAATGAATCGTCCTACGATTTGATCGTTTACGGAAGCACATCCTCCGGAATCATTGCGGCCTACACAGGCAGGATGAAGGGGCTGAATGTTTTGCTCGTTTCACCCAATGGACACCTTGGAGGATTGACGACAGGAGGTCTTGGATATACCGATATCGGAAATAAGTATGCTATTTCAGGGCTTGCTAAGGATTTTTACAGAAGAATAGGCGACAAATATGGGGCGTTTGAGCGCTGGATTTTTGAGCCAAGTGTGGCTACTGAAGTTTTTAACGATTATCTGACAGAATCAAATGTTGAAATCCTAAATGGCTTTCGCTTGATCACGGTTAATAAATCTGAGCTGAAAATTTCGTCAATCGAATTGGAGCAAGCCGACAATAACCAGATCACAAAAGTACTTTCTGCGGAGATGTTTATCGACGCAACGTATGAAGGCGATCTCATGGCTAAGTCAGGGGTTTCTTATGTCGTGGGGCGTGAGAGCAACACTACCCACGCAGAGATTTATAATGGAGTTCAATTAAGAAAGAAACATCAGTTTCCCGACAACATTGATCCATACAAAGTGAAGGGCGATCCAAGCAGTGGTCTGCTTTGGGGAATCAGTCCTATCGAGGTTGAAGATGATGGCACTGGAGATGAAAAACTTCAGGCTTATAATTTTAGAATTTGCCTGACGAATGTTCCGGATAATCGCGTCGAGATCACTCGTCCGCAGGACTATGATTCATCCAGGTATGAGTTGCTCCTTCGCCTCTTCGATGCTCAACCAAACAAACGCAAACTCAACGATTTTTTCATCTGGAGCAAGATGCCGGGAGGCAAAACAGATATCAACAATCGTGGTGGATTTTCTACGGACATGATCGGGATGAATTACGACTATCCGGAGGGATCGTATGAGGATCGCGCGGCGATAATTCAAACGCATGAAAATTATACAAAGGGCCTGCTCTATTTCTACAAAACAGACCCACGTGTGCCAGCCGAACTTCAAGAAGAAATCCAACAGTGGGGATACCCGAAAGATGAATATGCCGACAATGAAAATTGGTCGCCTCAACTCTATGTGCGGGAGGTCCGACGGATGGTTGGACAGACGGTCATGACCCAGCACCATTGCCAGGGCAGGGAGGTTGTTTCTGATCCTATCGCCATGGCTGCCTACACCATGGATTCGCACAACTGTCAGCGGGTGGTTGTCGAAAAATCCGGAGTGGCAATGGTCAAAAATGAAGGTAATGTGGAAATAGGAGGCTTTGGCCCTTATCCGATCAGCTATGGTGCCATCGTTCCAAAAGCGGCGGAGTGTGAGAATCTACTTGTGCCGGTTTGCCTTTCGGCAAGTCACATAGCCTATGGCTCTATCCGCATGGAACCGGTTTTCATGGCTCTCGGTCAGGTAGCGGCCTTAGCGGCCAATGAGGCCATTAGCAATAAAACGTCCGTTCAAAAAGTTGATTATCGCTCTATCAAATCAGAGCTGGAAAAAGATCCATTGTCCGATGCTTCAACTCCTGAAGTTTTAGTTGATAACATCCCAGGACTGGTTGAATTTACTGGGAATTGGAGAGAAGCAAATAAGGACTGCTATGGAGAAAGTGCCTTAGAGATAGTGGGGGTGGGAGCAGCTGTGTTTAAAACATCCGTCTCTATATCAGGAACTTATAATGTTTTTGTTTACTTCAGCAAGCTGGAGGGTGTGGCTCCTATCACCAAGGGATCGGTTTCTTTCGGAAATCTCACACGCCCATTTGAAATAGTTGCTGATGAAATTGAGGTGATCGGGCAAACATCCGGTGAATGGGTTTCAATCGGTGAATATGATCTGAATAAAGAAGAAACACATCGAGTTACTATCTATGGTAGCGAGGATGGTGTTGTCCGTGCGGATGCAGTATTGCTAGTGCCTAAAGCGGAGGGTAAATAATGAAGATATATCTTCTTCCTTTGGCGATTCTCGTTCTGATTATCGGCTGTGAAAATCCCATAAAATCTGATTCTTCCACTTATACTGGTCAGGTTGATTCTTTGATTTCAATCATGACTTTAGAAGAGAAAATTGGACAGATGTATCAATGTCTGGGTAGGGGACATGCACGAGTTGGGGACGGAGAAAAAGCTCGTGATTTGGTGGAGTTGGTTAAGGCCGGAGGAGTAGGTTCCATCTTGGTTCCCGGCGATGTTGAGGATGTAGCGGACATGCAACGAATGGCCGTGGAAGAAACCCGCCTGGGTATTCCACTTTTCTTCAACTACGACGTAATCCACGGTTTCAAAACCATTTTTCCAATGCCGTTGGCCATGTCCTGTTCCTGGGATACCGCGTTGGTACGTCAGGCTCACCGCATCGCAACGATAGAAGCTTCAGCTGCTGGTATTAGTTATAATCATGGCCCAATGGCTGATATTTCTCGCGATCCGAGATGGGGGCGAGTGATGGAAGGAAATGGCGAGGATCCGTACTTATCGGCGCTTTTCACCAGGGCTTCAATAGAGGGCTTTCAGGGAGATGGTATTGATAATGGCAACACGATAATGGCCTGTGTAAAACATTTCATTGGTTATGGGGCGGCAGAAGGAGGTAGGGATTACAATACTGCTGACTTTGGTGATGAAACGCTCCACAATATTCACCTGCCTCCTTTTATCGCAGCGATGGACGCCAACGTTAGCTCTGTGATGACTTCCTTCAACGTGGTTGGAAGTGTGCCTACTGTGGCACATGGCCCACTGCTAAACGATGTGCTTCGCACAGAAATGAAGTTCGATGGAGTGTTGATTTCAGATTTCGGTAGTGTCGGAGAGTTGGTCAAACATGGATACGCAAAGGATACCAAACAAGCCACTGTGCAAGCATTGAATGGCACGGTAGATATCGAAATGCAATCCCGTAACTATCATGAAAACGTAAAAACACTGGTGGAAGAGGGACTGCTCGCAGAGTCAGCTATCGATAATGCAGTCAGGCGTATTTTGATCAAAAAACATGAATTGGGACTTTTTGAAAACCCGTATCGCTTTGAGTCCAGGGAGTACATCGACAGTGTCACGCTCTCCATTGATCATCGGGAAATAGCAAAAGAGACCGTCAAAAGATCTATGGTTTTGCTTAAGAATAACGGCACTCTGCCACTAGCCAGCTCGTTGAAAAATATCGCTATCATTGGACCTTTTGCAGATTCGAAAGACATTCTGGGAAGATGGGCAGCAAAGGGAGATACGAGCGATGCAGTTAGTCTTTTTGCAGGAATGAAAGCTCAATTTCCAGACGCCAATATAACCATGTTGAGTGTTGGAGATTTTTGGGAAGATAGCCCAATTAATGAAGCTGAAATTACCAGCGTAGCGAAAAAAGCTGATTTGGTTTTGCTTGCATTGGGCGAGCCAAAAGAAATGTCAGCAGAGGCCGCTAGCCGAGCAACACTTGACATCCCTGGTAACCAAAACCGAATTGCGGAACTGGTGAAATCAACAGGCAAACCAACGGTTTTGGTGTTGTTCAATGGCCGTCCGCTTACCATCTCATGGTATCAGGAAAATGTAGACGCCATCCTCGATGTATGGTTTCCGGGCACGGAGGGCGGCAATGCCATTGCGGAGGTTTTGGCCGGAGCGTACAACCCATCGGCAAAACTGACTATGACATTTCCTCGCCATGTAGGGCAGGTGCCTTTGTACTATAACCATTACAGCACGGGGCGTCCCGCACAATCATCGCGGTTTTCCTCCAAGTATATCGACCTTCCCAATGGCCCACTTTATTCATTCGGTTACGGCTTGAGCTATACCACTTTCGAGTATGCTGATCTGAAGTTGAACACTGACAAATTCACTGAGAAAGAAACACTTAGAATTTCGGTTAGCGTCACCAATACAGGTGAAGTATTCGGAGAGGAAATAGTCCAACTCTACATTCAAGATGTGGTGGGAGAAATCGTCAGACCGGTGAAGGAACTTAAGTCTTTTCAGAAAGTGGGATTGAAACCGGGAGAAACGAAAAAAATAACATTTGAGCTGCATACTGATATGCTCAAATACTGGTCGCCAGTCAGTGAAAATTACATCGTGGAGCCTGGCATGTTCAATATCATGGTAGGCCCAAACAGTGTTGAGTTAATAAAAGGATCAGTTGAGCTAACAGAATAATATGATCACACTTTGTATATCGATAGCGGTTTTGATAATTGGGTATTGGCTGTACGGCAACCTGATTGAGCGTGTCTTTAGAATCGATGAGAAACGTGCAACGCCAGCTACCTCTCGTGCTGACGGGGTAGATTTTGTTGTGTTGCCTTCATGGAAAATTTTCCTGATTCAGTTTCTAAACATCGCCGGCCTGGGCCCGATTTTCGGAGCAGTGGCAGGAGCCATGTGGGGGCCGGTCGCCTTTCTTTGGATTGTGCTCGGGAGCCTCTTTGCCGGAGGTGTTCATGATTACTTCAGCGGTATGCTTTCCATCCGACATGGAGGACAAAGTGTTTCGGAGGTATCCGGTTATTATCTGGGCAGCTGGGTGAAACAATTCATGCGTGGATTTACTGTTTTGCTCATGATCATTGTAGGAGCCGTTTTTCTCCTTGGGCCAGCCAAAATACTAGCAGGTATGACCGACTCGGTTAGCCTCTTCGGATGGGTGATGATTATCCTATGCTATTACATCCTCTCAACGATCTTGCCCATTGATAAAGTCATCGGTAAGCTCTATCCAGTCTTTGGATTGGCGTTGATTTTCATGGCTGTCGGACTTTTTATTTCCATGTTCACACAAGGCATGGTTGTCCCTGAGTTGTCAATGTCCAGTTTTTCAAATTTCCATTACACACCGGATTCTTTTCCCGTATTTCCGATGCTTTTTGTAACAATCGCCTGTGGAGCGATCTCCGGTTTTCATGCCACTCAGTCTCCACTGATGGCCAGGTGTATCTCAAATGAAAAACAGGGCAAGAAGGTGTTTT
This sequence comes from Cyclobacteriaceae bacterium, assembly GCA_039970095.1. GTDB lineage: Bacteria > Bacteroidota > Bacteroidia > Cytophagales > Cyclobacteriaceae > JAMZMI01. Next base: position 68,845 of record JBDVMP010000108.1, on the reverse strand, counting down.
TTGGAGCCATGGTCACCGAAGGTGTGGTGGCCCTCATTTGGGCAGCTATCAGCATGAGTTTTTTTGGTGGAGTGCAGGAGCTCAACATGGAAATGTTAAGCAATGGCGACAATACAGCCTTAATGGTAAATAGAATTTCCAATGGCGCACTAGGAACCATCGGTGGTTTGCTGGCCATATTGGGTGTAGTGGCAGCACCAATTACTTCGGGAGATACTTCCTTTAGAAGTGCACGCATCATTATCGCAGACTTCCTCAAAGCAGATCAAAAATCGATCAAAAACAGATTGTTTATCAGTGTCCCGCTTTTCGTTACAGGCTACCTTTTGACACTGGTCAATTTCGGCGTAATCTGGAGATATTTCGCATGGACAAATCAGACATTGGCAACTGTGGTGTTGTGGACGGTAACCGTCTATCTCATGAAACAGAAGAAAAACTTTTGGCTGGCGTTGATCCCATCGGCCTTTATGACAGCTGTGGTGGTATCCTATATTTTACTGGCTCCTGAAGGGTTTTCGCTTCCTGTAGATATGTCAATTTTTACTGGAGCGATCGTAAGTATTGGAGTGACAATTTTCGCGATTGTCAAAAACGCCAAAATCAAAAAACTAGAAGTGAAACCGATATGAAAACGAGACTAACCGCATTGATTCTGTGTATGGTCGCAATTACATCTTGCGATAAAAAAAGCGCTGCAGAAGTAGAGCGACCTGAGAAACCAAACATCTTGTTGATTATCAGTGATCAGCTCAACTGGAACTTCTTTTCCTCCATGGGAAACCAATATGTTGAAACGCCCAATATCGACCGATTGATGGCTCACGGCGTGCGCTACGATAGAGCTTATGTTGCCAATCCTGTGTGCATCCCATCACGGGTGAGTATGTTCACCGGCCAGCGCCCAACACATTTTGGTTTTCACGTACCGAAAGGAATTGAACATAATTCTGTGGATGTGAAGGAATATGTTGCTGAGAATCAAATGGCAACTCAGATGCAACAGGCTGGTTACAAAACGTACTATGGGGGCAAGGATCATTTTGGATGGAGAGAATATTCGTTTAAGCCTCAAGATCTTGGGTTTGAAGTTTATGCCAATGGCAAAGAATATCGGGGAGTGGATTGTGTGCCAAAGGCGATTGAAACACTAAATAATCATAAGGCCAATCACACAGATCAGCCGTTTTTTATGGTCGCTTCATTGATGAATCCGCATGACATATGCTACGCACATATCAAGGATAACAAGTTTGATATGGACAAAATTGATGATCGAACAGATGCAGGTGGGTGGCAGGATTTACTCAGAGAGTCAGTGCTTGCAAACCTGCGCATTCCCGAAGGTGAAGTAGGAGCCGGAGGGTTCGAACCAATTGATTATTATCTAAAAAACTCACCGCCATTGCCGGATAATTATATGCCGCAATCCGATGAGCCAACCATCATTTCGGGTGAAAACGGGGAGAGTGGAATGGCAGCCTCTTTTGGGCGGTACAGAGGACAATATGACTCGACTGATTGGAAGCTTCATCGGTTTGCTTACGTCAAGTTTGTCGAGGAAATTGACCGTGAGGTTGGCGAGTTGTTGGATGGTTTGGAGGCGAGCGGAATGGGTGAGAATACAGTCATTATTTTCACTAGCGATCATGGTGAGATGAATGGAGCTCACCAAATGGCCGGTAAAGGATTGTTCTTTGATGAGGTGTGCCGTGTTCCTTTTGTGGTGACTCACCCATCGCTGGTAGGAGGCCGTGTAGATGACTCCAATCTGATCTCCAATGGACTGGATTTGGTGCCCACACTTTTTGGTTTGGCTGGTGTAAACTCAGAGCAGGAATTCGAAGGTAAAGATTTGTCCGAGTTGTTTTTTAGTGCGAATGAGAAGCTAGGCAGAACGCACGTTCCCGTGGAATTTTCAACAGGGATGGGCCTGGTGTCTTCTGATTTCTACTATGGCATCTACTTCAACGGAAGTGAAAACAATGAGCAGCTCTATGATATGCGAAAGCAACCTCTTCAGATGGAGAATGACGCATTGGATGTTGCATATGAGGAGGATCTAAACGCCAACAGGAAAGTGTTTAGAATGATGAATGAAGAAACGCTCAAAAATTTCGATTATCCCGAGGGATACATGAAGTTTTTAGGATCAAATGATTAGAAAATGAAGAAGGCTCTATCGATTTTTTCACTGCTATGCTGTACGCTTATCGCGCAGGCCAAAATCACCTTGCCTGCCATTGTTTCTTCAAACATGGTGCTTCAGAGAAATACGACGGTTGTCCTCTGGGGATGGGCAGACCCTAAGGAGAAGTTCACAATAGAGGCTTCCTGGATGGATGAGCCACTGAAGGTGAGGGCGGATGCTGACGGGAATTGGAGCGTTGAAGTTGTCACAACCGGAAGTAAGGAAGAGCAAGCAATTGAGATCGAGTCTCAGGATGAAACCCTAATCCTTGAGAATGTACTTTTTGGAGAGGTTTGGTTGTGCTCGGGACAGTCCAATATGGTCATGCCTATGCGAGGCTTTAATGGGCAGCCCACTTTTGGTAGCAATGAGGCGATTGCCAAGTCAGCAAATAAGAACCTGCGTTTGTTTGTGGTGCCCATGCTTGGATCCAAAACCCCCTGGAAGGACGTGGGGAAGGAGACGAGCTGGGAAGTGGCATCCCAGGAAAGTGTGTGGAAATTCAGTGCCATAGGGTATTTCTTCGGTCAGCAGCTACAAGAGATTTTGGATGTGCCAGTGGGGCTAATACAGTCCGGTCGTGGAGGGAGCCGAGTGCAGGCGTGGATGAGTAAAGAGGCACTAAGCGAGTATCAGGATGTGAATATCGAGAATGCTGACATGGCCAGATCGAGGATTGTCCCAACGGCGCATTTCAATGGGATGATCAGTCCTTTGATTCCATTTACCATCAAAGGTTTGCTTTGGTACCAGGGCGAATCCAACTGGAACAAGCCGGAACAGTACAAAACGTTGTTCCCTGCAATGGTGAAAGACTGGCGAACCCGCTGGGGCTTGGGAGATTTTCCTGTGTACTTCGTGCAGATAGCGCCATATTTCTACAATAAGCCCAATACATTCAATACCAACACCAACTCTGCATTTATGCGAGAAGCGCAGGTTGAGTGCGTGGATTTGATTCCGAATTCAGGTATCGCTATCGCATTGGATGCGGGTGAGCAATTCAACATCCATCCGGCAAAGAAAAAGGAAGTAGCCAACAGGCTGCTTTACAATGCCCTAAGTAAAACATATGGGTATGAATATGTAGATGCGACATCTCCGGTATATGATTCTCTGGAAATTCAAAGCGATAAACTGCTATTGAAATTTAAGAATATGGATAGAGGGCTTTATGCTTATGGCGAGTTGACTGGATTTGAGATTGCAGGAGAGGATCATGTGTTTTATCCGGCCAAGGCGGAAATTGTTAATAGGAGGGACCTGCTTGTTTCGTCAGAGCAAGTGCCTGAACCTTTGGCCGTGCGATATGCCTGGAGCAACTGGGTGGTTGGAACCTTGTATGAAGATAGTTTTTTACCTGCCTCATCGTTTCGAACAGACGATTGGGAGGACGCTGTAAGAGCTCAAGAAGAAGAATGAGAAATCGACTGATAATAGTTTGTGCTTTTGCACTGTTGGTTATTGAGTCTGGAGCTCAGCAATTACCCAACATCTTATGGATTGTCAGCGAAGATAATAGTGCATATCTGGGATGCTATGGAGATACGCTGGCAACCACACCAAACATCGACAGGCTCGCGAGTGAAGGACACTTATATACACGAGCCTATGCAAATGCCCCTGTTTGTGCGCCAGCCAGAAATACGATTATTACCGGGGTGTATGCCAACTCCAATGGCAATCAGCACATGCGCAGTAATTATCCATTGTCGGATACAGTGAAGTTTTTCCCAGAGTACCTGAAAGCGCTCGGCTACTACTGCACGAACAAGTCAAAAAAAGATTATAATACCTCAACAGTAGATAGCTTTTGGAACGAATCTTCACTCAAGGCAGACTTTAAAAACCGGGAAGAAGGTCAGCCCTTTTTCCATGTCGTGAATACCAGCATTTCACACGAAAGTTCCTTGCATAGGTTTACACCGGATTCTCTTTTGAAACACAAGCCGGAGGAAATGAATTTGCCTCCGTACCATCCTGATACTAAAGAAATTCGACACGACTGGGCACAGTACTACGATCGGATCACGCTGATGGATCAGCGTGTGGGTGAGATTTTGAATGAATTGGAAGAAAGTGGTCTGGCGGAAAACACGATTGTTTTTTACTTCAGTGACCATGGAGGGGTGTTGGCGCGAAGCAAGCGGTTTGTCTATGAGACAGGCACGCACGTACCGTTCATCGTACGCATCCCTGAGAAGTTTACGAACCTGCGCCCATCGGTGGTGGGAACTCCTGTAAATCGACTCATCAGTTTTGTGGATTTGGCGCCAACCATGCTGAGCTTAACCGGACAAAGCATTCCTGACTACATGCAAGGAGCGGCTTTTCTGGGGGAAAGCACAGAAGAAGAATCCGAGTTCGCCTTTATGTTTCGAGATAGGATGGATGCCAGTCATGATTTAAGTCGTGCGGTGAGAGGAAAGAAGTATCGCTACATCAGAAATTATTTTCCGCACGAAATCTACGGGCAGTACATCGACTATTTGTGGAAAGCCCCTTCCGTGGGATCCTGGCAAAGGGCATGTGAAGAAGGAAATTGCAATGAAATGCAAATGGCCTTTTGGAAAGAAAAACCGGCCGAGGAGCTTTACGATACAGAGAACGATCCATGGGAAGTGAACAACCTGGCTGAAAACCCAGCATATGCAGGTGTTTTGGATGAAATGAGAGCTGCCAACCGAGCCTGGATTCTGGAGGTCAGAGACACAGGGTTTGTGCCGGAGCAAATGATGAGCGATTTTGTGAAAGGTACTGGAATGCCAGCCTATGACCTGATGAGATCAGAGCAGATTGATTTACCCGTGATTTTGGACTGGGCCGAGCGAGCGTCTTTTGACACAGACGTATGTGCATTTTTGAAAGGACTGAACTCAGAAAATAGTATAGTTCAATTTTGGGCAGCCATTGGTTTGCGAATTAATTACAAGCAGCTTTCTAAGCGTGACCAAAAAGTTTTGATGCGATCTTTAAAACAAGCCCACCCAGACACCAAGGTAGTGCTGGGGGAGATACTCTATTTGCTTAAAAGGAAAGAGTGGTCAAAAGCCATCGAGGAGGTCCTGCTAGATGGACAAGCTCCCATGGCACGCGCACGCGCCCTGAGCTTTATTCTCGAGTATGATATCACAGATACAGAAATCCAGAAGATAGTAGCTCAAACCTATCAGCAATTTTACCTCAAAGACCGATTCAGGTACGATTTACTTGCCTCTAAGTCCCTCCTGACGAAGTGGGGCAGGTGAGCGAGTATTGAGTCTAATATCAAGATTTATGAGTCTATTTTAAAGATGGTTTTATTCCATATTGGATTGATTTGATATGTAACAAATTCCAATATATGATGAAATACATTTTACTTTTTATGGGTGCAATTTGCACCGCATCACTTCTTTATTCTCAAGGGGTGAAAGTCGAGTACAAGCTGGAAAGTGGCGAATATCAACTCTATAGAGATGGAGACCCCTATTTTATTCAGGGAGCTGCTTACAGCGGACATTTTTTAGGTTCATTGCCTTCCTATGGAGGCAATTCCATTAGAACATATTCCACAGATTCATCAACCATCGATCTATTGGATCGGGCTGATTCTTTGGGGATTACTGTCACGATGGGCTTGTATGCTGGCCGGGAAGCCGATTTTTTCAACTACAATGACACAGCAGCAGTCAATGCTCAGTTGGAATCTTTTCGTAATTATGTTCAGATGTACCGAGACCATCCTGCGGTTCTCATGTGGGCCATTGGCAATGAGGCAGATGCCAGCTATACCAACTATAGACTGTGGGATGCCGTCAATGATATCGCCGAGATGATCCATGAGGAAGACACCCTTCACCCCACAATGACCGTACTGGCATCAGCACATGACGTGGATATCATAGAGATCAACTCAAGAGCACCAGCTTTGGATGTGTTAGGAATAAATGTGTATAAAACACTTGATAACCTGTCAAGTCAACTGAGCTCTAATGGTTGGACCAAACCTTATGTCGTTACCGAGTGGGGTGTAGATGGAACCTGGCAAACGGATGAGACGGATTGGAATGCTCCAATAGAACTGAGCAGCACCAGTAAGGCATATATCTACAGAACCAGGTATCAGAACTACATTGATGCCAATCCAATTGGTCAATGCCTGGGTTCATATGTTTTTGTGTGGGGACACCAAAATCATGGTGAGGTAGAATCCTGGTATAGCCTTTTTACAGTCAATGCCGAATCAACCGAAGTAGTAGAAGCTATGCAGTACGTCTGGACAGGGAGCTATCCTACCGAAAGAGCCCCACGCATCACCGAAATGACGCTCAATGGACAAGATGAAGATGATAACATACAGCTTTCAGCAGGAGCCATCAGCTGGGCTACCGTAGATGCCTACGATCCTAATAGTGACTCCTTAACTTATGAGTGGTTGATTGTGAAAGATGGCTATGATCTGGACGATGCAACTGCAGGTGAAACCTTACCAGGAATTGATGATCTGATTGTTTTTGAATCTGCTGATAGCATGGCCTTTAAAACTCCTGCAGCCAAAGGAGGATACAGAGCTTACGTAGTGGTACATGATGGAAATGAGAAAGTTGCATTGATGAATATTCCATTTCAGGTTCAATATACGACTAGCATGTTAGAGGATTTTGAAGAAACTAGTTTGCTCTCATTGAGCAGCAGTGTTGGGAGTTATGATCGTATATCAAACCCTTACAAGGAGGGAATCAATTTAACCGATTCTGTTGCCCGCTATATAGCCCCGGGAACAGATCCTTATGATAAGTTCACCTACAGCAGCGGTGTGGTTATAGAAGATGCAGGCAAATTTAAGTCAGGTGACTTTGTGGTTAGAATGGAGTTATATACTGATGCGCCAATCGGAACAACGCTTCAGTTAAATTTTCAAAATGAAGATGCGGCAACAGGAAGCTATCCATCCGGTCGCAATAGTGTTTATAAAACCACCTCATCTGCACAGAATGAATGGACTTTGGTGTCTTTTCCTTATTACAATTCACCAGATACGACTATTGGAGATCATTTGATAGATCAATTGGTGTTTGCTTTTGACGCAGGCACAAGTTCCACTTACACTTATTATATAGACAATATTCGGATTGAAAAAGAATCCGAAGACAAGCTATCCTCAGGAACCGTTTTTGAAAATTATGAAGGCACAAGTCTGATTTCATATCTGAGCGCAAGTGGTACATATGAGGTTGTTTCCAATTTATGGTCAAATGGTTATAATAAGTCGGATTCTACAGCTCAATATATTCGAAATAGTGGTGCTACATATGACGGGCTCACCTTTGTCAATGAGGCAATAGACGATGCTTCAGAATATGAGACAGAAGAAAAAGTGTTTGCTATCAACTTATATACCGGGGCACCAGTAGGAACATTGATGCAAATCCAGCTTCGAAACGATTCAATGCTTGGGAGTTCTCCTGCGGGGAGGCACAGCTTGTATGAAGCAAGGTCTCTCAAGCAAAATGACTGGCATAGGGTCATCTTTAATTATGTAAGCTCTCCAGATGCTTCTGTTCCGGATGATGCCATTGATCGCATGGTATTTTTGATGTCACCCGGAGTGACTAGTGCAGATACCTTCTATATAGATAACATCAGAAACATTGGAGTTAATGTTGAGGAGCCCTTGTTGCCCAATCCCTGGGATAATGATGATATAGGGGCAGTAGGCCTTGCTGGTAGTACCGTAGATAAGTATTCAGGAAAGGTGTTTATTGTGCAGGGGTCAGGTTCCAATATATGGGGTTCCTCTGACGAGTTTCAGTATGCCTATCAGCCTTTTTCAGGAGATGGTGAGATTATTTGTCAGGTTTCATCCGTTTCACCAGATGTAGATGATTATGTAAAAGCAGGACTAATGTTTAGAGAAACCTTGGACGATGATGCTAAGCATACCATGGTTTATATAACCCCTGAAAGTGGAAATGCATTTCAGTCCAGGTCTGCAACAGCTGGTTCATGTAGCAAAACTTCCGAAGCTTCTAGCATTGATCGTTGGCTTAAGCTCAAGCGGGAGGGAGACCGTTTTGAAGGATATCAATCAAATGATGGTGTTACCTGGAGTTTGATAGATTCAGCAACCGTTTCTATGAGCGCTTCCGCTTACGTTGGTTTGGTTGTCACCGCTCATGATAATACAAAAAAAGCCAAAGCCACGTTTCGAGACATTACCATAGAGGCTGAGGGAACAGGTAGTCGTTATGCGAAACCTGTTTTCAGCGAGATTGATAAACCTGAAATCCTTTTATACCCCAACCCAGCTAGTGATTTCCTTTTCGTCGATATACCGGAGGAGATGAATGAAGAGGTTTCAGCTGAGATTTATGGAATGGGAGGAAATGTAATTCATAACAATGTGATCAAGGAAGGTCAGTGGGAGACCAAAATAGATATGAGAGGGTTGAAGCCAGGCTTGTATTTTATCCGATTACGAACTCAAGAGGGAGTGTATAGAAAGACCATAATTAAGAAGTAACCATCATTCACAGCAAGTAAGGCACTTGCGATTTGCAAGTGCCTTACTAACTGATCACACGTTTTGACATTATTTTCTAGATTATAGCCTTTTTTTTAAAGGTTAATTCATCGGTTAAATGGTTGTTTTGAATCTCAAATCAACATTAACCTATATGAAACAAATTTGCCTATTATTAACTCTTTCCCTTCCCTTTTTCATTAGTGCGCAAGCTCTGGAAAACATCGCTTTGGGTGGGACAGCCACTGCGTCATCAACTGCAACCAGTGCGGCTGGCTATGTGCCATGGAAAGCTGTAGATGGAGACTTGGCCACTCGATGGTTGGACAATGATGGTGCCAATCCGGATTATATCCAGATCGTGTTTGAGGATGGCCCGCACGTAATTGAATCCTATGCTTTTTGGATGGATGATTTAAAAGCTGTCACTGCTTATACTGCGGAACTATTCGATGGCGAAACCCTGGTCGCCACGGATGATGTCTCTTCCCCAACATCAGAAAATGGGTCAGGGTACGACAAGTACTCGGGATCCTTTGCTTCGGTATCGGCTACCAGTATCAAACTGACGATTACTACCACTGACGGCAGAGAGCGTCTCCATGAACTGGAGGTTTATGCATATAGCAATGAAGCCCCTTCTGATGTGACGGCCGTTTTTGATGCTTCTGATACGGCTAATCCTTTTGTTGACATCAACTGGACGGATAACACGTCTGATGAACTTGGATTTACTCTCTCGAAAACAGATGAGAACGGTACTTCTACAATTGACTTAGACCCGAATACAACTTCTTATATGGATGCGGATGTGGAGTATCTAAAATCGTATTCATATACGGTTTCTGTCAACTTACCAGGCGATAGAACCGTCTCTGGAACAGCTGTAGGTGTTGCCCCGTTTGCAAACCCTCTCAATGTAAGCTACAATAGCACAGTAACAGATTATAGCTCTGAGAGAAACACATCAACACAACAAGCGGCTAACGCAGTGGATGGCATGTTCGACAATAACCATCGCTGGCTTACCGCGGATGATGCAGACGTTCCGCATCACGTTACTATTGCGTTGGCAGAAGCGTCAACAGTGGCGTCTTATTTCTTATACATGAATCCAAATATTTGGGCCACCGCTTTGAGTATTGACTATTCTACGGATGGAACGAACTTCACTGAGATACTTAACAATGATTCTCCAGAAGTTACTTTCCTTCAAAAGGATGGTTTGAACCTTTCTTTGATATCAGGAAACTTCGATACTCCTGTAGATAACGTGACGCATATCAGATTGAATATGCAGGGAGTTTTTGGGTATAACCCTGAAGAAGCACTGGATCTTGCTGCCAACGATCCGAGAATGAGGGTTCACGAATTTGAAATTTATTCAGAGCCTCTTCCTGAAGAAGCTACGGGTCTGGCTACAAGTGAAGATATCGAGGACTTGCAAAACCCGACTCTTACACTGACCTGGGATGATAATCAGAATAACGAGACAGGATTCTCTGTTTACAATGGTATCACCAAGATTGCCGATTTGGAACCAAATGAAACATCATATACCCTTGACCTTATTTATGGAATCAACTATGAGTTAAAAGTAGGAGTGGCCAATGTAGTGGGTGAAACAATATCGGAAGCAGTCGGGTACAACATGGCTGATCCGCTCAATAATGTCATAAGTTTTCAGAAACCGGCTATTTCCAGTTCCAATTATGACATCACCAGAGACGAAGATGAGGCAGTAGATGGTGATCGAAATTCGGTCGAAACTTCTCGCTGGATGACTTCCAATACAAACGACCCGCTCACCACACCAGAGTGGATCGAAGTGGATTTGGGGGCTAATTATAATATTAGTGGGTATAGACTAACTATAGAAAATCACGCGTCAGGAGTGCCTACAGCATGGGAATTTCAATATGACGATGATGGCAGCTGGGTAAGTGCCGATGTGGCTGAAATTACCACTACGCCCTCCGTGTCTGAAACGTTTTACGACCTGGGTAACGGAAATGAGATCAATGCTTACACATTGACCACTACGTCGGTAGTTGCTCAAAAGGTAAGATGGTATGTGACCGCAAGCCCCACATTGATCCGCCTTTATGAATTAGAAGTATTCGGTTCTTTCATAGTGGACAAGACATGGGATGGAGCAAGTTGGAGTCCTGGTACGCCGGTGGCAGGAGATCAGGTCTTGATCAACGGCCCGTACAATACCTCCACATCAGGAGATTTGCTTGAATTGAATTCAATAGTTGTTAGCTCCGATGGATCACTTACAATTGAAGAAGGTGATGCAGTGAGCTGTGTTGGTACATTCGACAATCAGGGGTCTGTAGAAGTGCTGTCCGGCGGTTCGCTTGTTACGATGGGAGAGATTGTTGGTGAGGATTTCACCATTCATAGAACAACTCCTCATTCAGGACTTAGGTATAGTGTTGTAGGGTCGCCAATTGCTGCAGCGACCATTGGCGATTTAGGTTCAACGGTCTATTCATACGATGAATCTGTGAAGTATGACCAGGGTGTCACAGACGGACTTTTGCGGTTTGTTGAGGAAACTTCGCCGAGCACTGTTTTGACGCCAGGTATAGGTTATTTTTCGGTTGCCACAGGCTCAATTAGTTTTGAAGGAAAACCAAATACAGGAGAAATCATCATTCCGGTAACAAATACAGATAATGGTGAGTCAGCATATGAAGGTTTCAATTTGGTAGCAAATCCATACCCTAGCTCAATTGAGATAGACGCATTTATGGATGTCAATACGTCAACTTCTGGTACCGTTTGGCTTTGGGATGATCAAGGTTCAGATACTGGTCGTCGAGGCAATGATGATTATATAACCGTAAACGAAGTTGGTGTGGTTTCTCCAAATGGAGGCAGCTATGACAAACACATTCGCAGTGGTCAGGGCTTTTTTGTTCAGCTTGACAATTCGGGTGATATCACATTTAACAATGATATGCGAAGAGAAGACAGCAACGATGCTGGCGGATTTTTTAGGAAAACCGAAACAAAGCAATCGCTAAAAATCACCGTTTCGGATGAAAATAGTTACAATGAGACCTTGATCGGTTTTATGCCTGATGCCACAGTAGGTGTAGATAGAGGGTATGATGCCGCCAAGTGGAGTACAGGGGCACTGCAAATCTTCACTTTGATTGATGACAACAGATATGCAATTCAGGGACTCCCTACGTTAAAGGAGGCAACAGTTATTCCTCTGGAGGTACTGGCACATGTTGCTGGAGATTACAAAATTCAGATGAGCGATCTGGCCAATCTGGAAGATGGTTATAAAGTTTATCTGGAAGATGCAGAGACTGGCAAAATTGTAAGCCTTATGAATGAGCGCAGTTTGGATATTCGCTTACAAGAAGGGGCAAACAAGAAGTTCAACTTGATTTTGTCTCCAGAGGCAATTCTTGATGTTGACCAATCATTAAGCCATACAGAGCTTTTTAAAGTTACATCAGATGCACTTTTGGTGACGCTGAATGAGGGTTGGAGCAAGTCAGATAATGTGGAGTTGAGCATTCTTTCCATTTCTGGAAAAGTGCTGTTAAATGATACGTTCGAAAATAAAAGTTCGCTTTCCGTCCCGTTTGATTTCCAGAGAAACACCATCTACATTCTTCAGGTAAGTGCTGATAGTAAAATTGAATCAAGTAAAATCATCTTAAAATAAGACTTATGAAATCGTTAAAAATAGTTTGTTCTCTAGTTTTTGTTTTGATAGCAACATGTGCTTTTGCACAGGCAGCTCCCGGGGCACCTCCGGCTACCCCAATCGATGGAGGCCTGTCCTTACTGCTGGCCGCAGGAGGTGCTTATGGAGTTAAAAAGATAAGGGATAGCAGAAGGAGAAGTTAATAGGCGAAATAGAAATTTCAGGGCGAATGCTCGCAGTATCACGTATGATTTGTCGAAGTTCATGACATTTATCTGATAACCTGCAGAGGTCAATACCCAAAATATATTCGCCTCAGAGATTGAACCCAGAATAGAAGACGACTAGTCAACAGGCAGTCACAGAAATGTGACTGCCTTTTTTTGTGAGATTTCCTCAATACTGCATTCTCTTTTTTCAGTGTGCTTTATCTCCACGGTGTTGAAGTGTGGTGTGAACTGCCAAATGAGAGATACTTACATAAGTCTTATGTGTAGCAGTTTGCATGGCGAATGCGTTTTTTGCGAGTTAAAATAATTAAAGATTATTGAGTAAAAAATGGAGGTTTTTTCCTCTGAATTATGAATAGTGAGCTAAGTGCATGTCCAGGGGTATAGAAAAAGAGGCCGAAACGGTCAAGATAACCAGCGAGTAGCATATACAATCATCCCTCGGTAGCAAAGCTACTGGGGGATATCTTTTTGCAGGGTTGCCCCCTTTTTTAACAAATACCAGACCATCAAACCAAATCATAATTCATGGCAAATAATCACTTAATTCTTCTGCTTTTATTAGCATTCATGTGCTCATGTCAGCCAGAACAGAAAGATCACGAAACGCCAACTGTTCCCAAAAATGTCATCCTGTTAATCGGAGACGGGACCGGGCTATCTCAGATTTCTTCAGCATTTTATTACAAGGAAACCAAACCAAATTATGCCCGTTTTCCATTCATTGGCCTCATCCGAACCTCTTCTTCCAAAGAAGATATCACAGACTCTGCCGCAGGTGCTACGGCCTTCGCTTCTGGGGTGAAAACGTATAATCGCGCCATCGGTGTGGCCGATGATACTACCGAGGTAGAAACGCTCGTGGAGATTGTGTCCCCTCAAGGAATAAAAACCGGACTCATATCAACATCAGCTATACAACATGCCACACCAGCGTGTTTTTACTCGCATGTAAAACACAGGAAACAATATGAAGACATAGCTGCTAATATGGTTGATTCGGATGTTGATTTTTTTGCTGGTGGAGGCAGAAAATACTTTAACAAAAGAAAAGACGGAAAGAACTTGTTGGTAGATCTTGATGCAAGCGGGTTTAGAGTGGATACTACCGCATTAGGTGAGTTTGCAAGCATTAAAGGGTATTCAAAAATGGCCTACCTACTTGCCGAAGAGCACATGGAGCCTGTCGCTAAAGGACGTGGCGATTTTTTGCCGAGAGCTGCTGAATTGGGAATCCGATTTCTCACGAAGGAAGATGCTAATTTTTTCATGATGGTGGAAGGATCGCAAATTGATTTTGCGGGTCATCAAAATAAAGCAGACTACCTCATTTCAGAACTGATTGATTTTGATGATGCCATTGGCAAGTGTCTGGACTTTGCAGAGAAAGATGGCAACACGCTGGTCATTGTAACGGCCGATCATGAAACCGGAGGATTTACTTTGGCTTCAACTGTTAGGCAAAAAGAAGATGGCAAAACCTATAAAGATTACACTACGATCAATCCGGCTTTTTCTACAAAAGGACATTCCGCTGCTTTGATACCTGTATTCGCTTATGGTCCTGGGGCTGAGGCTTTTGCCGGTGTTTATGAAAACACTGAAATATTTCATAAAATCATGAAAGCGACTCAGTGGAATAAGGAAAATTGATTGTTGTTTGGGTAGGAGGCTTTGGAGGCTAACAAAATGAAAACAAATTTGATCAAACTTGGTAGCGCATTATTTGTGCTGTTTGTGATCGTTTCAATTACGATTTTTTTCTTTTCAGATAGAGAAGTCTCGATTTCAGATGACCTTATTCAGTTCGCCATCATAGGAGATACCCCGTATGATACTCTGGGTAGTACGGCATTACTGGAAAAATTCCAAGCCCATATTGATGACAACAATCAGAGAAGTTATGCCGATTTTCTAATTCATGTCGGGGACATCAAAAAAGGGGCAACTCCATGTAATCTGAGCTACTATACCAATACGCTTAAAGTCCTTCAATCCTCCAAAAAGAAGCCTTACCTGCTCATAGGTGATAATGAATGGAATGATTGTAAATCTGGAACGGACCCGGCCACTGGGCTGATTAATTGGAAAGACACTTTTACTGATTTGAATCAGCAATTCGTTGATGATTTTGGTGCCAGCACTCAGGTGGACAGGTCTGAAAACATCTGTTTTTTGAAGAATTCGGTTTTGTTTATTACCATCAATCTAGTGGATGGGCGCATTCATGACAGTGCCGAATGGCAGCAAAGAATGGTCGATAATATAGATTGGATCCATGAAAGTATGAATAAATACAGAGGTCTGGTCGAAGCATATGTCATTTTTGCGCATGCCGCCCCGGGAGTAAAGCGAAAGAAAGCCGTCATTGGAGATTCGCTATTTTACCTTCCGTTCAGAGACTTGATACAAACTTTCAGCGAACCCATCTTATACATCAATGGCAATAAGCATGTTTGGAAATATGATACTGCCTATTATGGGGAGTTTCAACCTGATAATTTTCTTCGGGTGGTAATTGATGAAGATAAGTTGACTCAAAGCGTCCTTCAGGTGGTTGTGTCAAAAGATAAGGACCAGCCTTTTTATTTCGATCGGGATATGATGTCAGATAGTGTGACAGTTGGCCCAACGCTGAAAGTTCTTGATAACGCTACAGTAACTATTTCATGGCAAACAAATAACCCAACACCGAGTGTTGTGCGATTTGGGAAGTTAAACGGGGCATTGAATTATCGTAAAGAAGATTTGGTTGAGAAATTGAAACATCAGATTACAATCACCAACCTTGATAAGGTCTCGAATTATCAGTTTGAAGTAGGCACCAGAACTTCCAGATTAAGCGAAAGGTTGACCGCTGACAATTAGTAATCGCTATCTCGTAGTTTAAGGAACGCCGATGGAGCGAGTGGAACCGGACTGATCCTTATCCTGTGAATCATTCCTTTAAACCAGGAGATTTCATTGCGCCGCACCCCAATTGAGCTACTTCCGGTTTGGATGCCTTTGTAAGTATAAGGTTCTTCAAGCTCCAGTGTTCCATTGACATAGGTTTGGAGTACCTCGGGAGTAACGACCAGCGCCACATGGTGCCACTGACCCAAAGGATGGGTGAGGGTCTCATCGATCAGCGCCTTGTTGTTCCCGGCAGAAGAAACAAACCCATCAAAGTACCATTGATCATCCTCAGCTCTGATTTCCATGAGCATGCGACCTTCGAAAACCTCACCGATATGAACTACACGCTGCTCAAATGAACCAGCAGTATCCGGATAAAATATCATTTCAATCGTAAATGCCTCCAATGAATCCAAGGGCATATCCGCAGAAAAAATAGCATCATCAACCCCATCAAAATAGACGGACTGACCATAAGACGTTTCAACAACCCTGGGATCGCCTTTTATTGCAACATGCTCCGGTTGCTTCATGAGAAAATCAGCGACTATCCAATCAATACTTGAATGGTCAGAGTTTTGAGACGATTCATTCCCATTCAGGCCGGGAAGTGAGTGACTTAGATAAATCCCAAGAAAGCAAACGGCAGTAATTAGTGTAGTTCTCAATTTCATGCAGCGAAAATTAATTTCTGAAGATCATAATTATTATACTCCTCGTGCTTATTGTAAGAGTCGAATGCTGAGGTTTTCTACTCAAAAAGGCGGATAAATGAGTCATAAAATCATTGCTCTAATCAACACAAAAACGGGATAAGTGAAATAGGTTTTACTGAAAATATTGAGTAGAAAAATGACACCTCTTACTCTTAGTTAATGAATTGTGGAATTCGATCGACACAACAATTCAGGTCAAGGACAACATCAAAATGAGAACTAAAAATCAAAGGACTATGTGAAGTAAATTTTTTACAACAAACCACAAAAGCGATGAACAAACATCTACTGGCGATCCTGATAGGGATGGCTTTATCAATTGCAACCGCTACTGCCCAGTATGAGGAGTCTCTTACGATTCCAGTGTATGATTCCGGCAATAGCGAAATGGGGATGATTACTTCCCCGGCTAATTTTAGTTCAGTAATTAATACTTCAGGAAAGCGTATTTTCTTTATTCAGCCAGGTGATTATACCAGTTTGGGTACCACAGCACTAACAGGGGATGGCACATCCAGCAATCCGAAGTGGCTGATCTATTATGATCCCAATAACCCCACAGATTACACCACGCATCCCGTGGATATGGATCCTTCAGATTATGTTACTTTCGGAAGAGTGAATGTCGAGGGGGCATACTGGCGCGTTGACAGAATCAGGTTTATTGGAGACGAACCCACTCGGAACCCTAATATTTACCTAGTTGATGATTATCAGGTGCTTAACAGATGTCTCCTCGAACATGGAGGTGGAGGAGCCGGTCAAATAGCGATTGGTGGAAGTGGGACTGGAAAAGGCCCAGCCAATCATTGTGTAGTGCAGCATTGTGTGATCCGAAATACCCAGATTTCTCAGAATGATGATAACCATGGAATAAAGTTTGATGTTGGCGATTACAATCGAATTGTGCACAATGAGATTTATAATTTCGCTGGTGATGGTATTCAGCTGGGACCAAAGCAGGCTTTTAAGGGTACGGTAATCTATGACAATGATATCTATATTGATCCTTCAAAGTACAGTACAGGTGCTGCAGTAATACCACATGAGAATGGTATTGATATTAAGAATGCTGGCACTTCAGGTTCGGGTGATTATGTGTTGATCAAAAACAACCGTTTTAGAAACTTAGGAAAAACCACCGGAGGAACTAGTCCAAACGATGATCAAGGTGCCATTGATCACAGCAATGACGGTACGGATAAAAGTTATATCCTGATTGAGGATAACATCTTTTATGAATGTCGGTCTCCTATCAACACGAAGGGTGGTAAGCTTACAGATCACTACACAATTCGTAAAAACCTGATATATAAGGCAGAGCGATACGCTTTTTGGATTCCGAAGAATACGGAACACAATCATGATATCTATTTGAATACTGTCGTGGAAGTGGAAGCGTTCAGTGGCGATCAAAGATGGATGGAGTCCAGAGCGACAAGTACGAGAATCGTTGGAAATGTAATTATTGATGGAGGAGGTACGTTAAGTGATGCTCCAAGTGGATCAGTTTCTGATTACAATGCTTTCTACAATACTACAGGACATAGTTATGAAGGCAGCAATTCTATCAGTTATTCTTCAGCATCTGATGCAGAGCAAACGGATTACGATTTTTCCATAGGCATGTTTACAGGGCCAGTTACTCTGACAATACCGAATGCAGTACCTACCACAAGCTCACCACACTATGACCTCACGGATGGGATTACATTTGGCAATAATTCTGGTATTGGGTATGACAATTCGGATACGATGACCCAGGACTGGGCTGGAGCACTAGATCCGGATGGAAATGGTGCCAAACCTATTGTTTCGATCACGAGTCATTCAAATAATGACGAAGTTGATGGCACGATCACCATTACAGCAACTGCATCAGATTCGGACAATGACTTGGTTGGTGTACAATTTGAACTGAACGGAAATGATCTGGGGGCTGAAGATACCAATTCACCTTACTCCATAAGTTGGAATACTACGACAGCAAACGAAGGAGAAAATACAATTCAAGCTGTTGCTCGAGATAGTAATGGTAATCTTGGGTATTCATCGATCATAACAGTCATTGTAGATAATGAGACGGATGTCGCTCCTACTGTGTCTATCACATCACCTTCTAATAGTGCTACTGTGACAGAAATGGTCACAATAAATGCTACAGCGGCTGATACCAACGGAGATTTGGTGGGTGTACAATTTAAATTGGATGGTCAAAATCTAGGCGCTGAAGATACCTCTTCTCCTTATTCAGTTTGTTGGGATACTAAGTCAGTGAGCAATGGATCATATAGCCTTACTGCCGTAGCAAGAGATGCCACCGGAATGGCCACTACATCTTCAACGATTTCAGTCACAGTGGATAATGACTTGCCAACATGCGTTGTGTTGCCCAATACTAACACCTGGATCAATACTGATCTTGGTAGTCAATCTGGAACTGTTGTGGTTGAATTTGATGTCATTCCATATCAATCAAATGTAAATAGCGAGATAGGGCTATCAGACGGTAACGCGAGTTCTGCCAATGATCTTGCTACTATGATCAGGTTCCAAAGCGGCAAGATCCATGCAAGGGACAATCAGGGGTATCCTTCCACACACATCACATATATTGAAGACGTTACTTATCATATAAAAATGGTTGCAGATGTGAGCAATCACACTTATGACGTTTTTGCCAACGCAGATGGGGACAGTCCTACACAAATTGCGGACGACAATGCCTTCCACAGTAATTCGTCTTCAATTACAAGCTTTGATAAACTGTCAGGAATTTTGAAGAGCACGAGTAGTGGATACCAGGTTGATATTTGCAATATTGTTGTGGATGGCAATGGTTCATCTTCCACACCTCCGACGGTTTCTATTACCGCTCCTTCCAATAATGCGACAGTATCAGGTACGGTGAGTATTACTGCCAGTGCTTCAGATGTAGATTCGGATTTGGCTGGTGTACAATTTAAGTTGAACGGGAGTAATTTAGGTTCCCAGGATACGTCATCTCCATTTTCCTACAGCTGGAACACTACTGGAGAGTCAAATGGCACGTACTCTCTGACGGCAGTGGCTACTGACAATGCAGGAAACGCTACTACCTCTTCAACTGTGATAGTCACGGTTAGTAATGCCTCCGGAGGGAGTGCTCCGGTTGTGTCGATCACGAGCCCAAGCAATAGCTCTACAGTTTCGAACACAATCACAATTACGGCAAGTGCTTCCGATCCTGATAGTGATTTGGTTGGTGTGCAGTTCAAACTGGATGGTAGTGACCTTGGTTCTCAAGATACATCATCTCCTTATTCATATAGCTGGGATACAGATGGGGCTTCTAACGGTTCTCACACCTTAACAGCTGTAGCGACAGATGCCGCCGGAAACACAACCACATCTTCGAGTGTTTCGGTAACTGTGTCTAACTCAAGTGGGAGTTGCGTTGAATTACCGAACAACAACACCTATGTCAATACGTCCATTACCACGCAGACTTCCAATTTCAGCATAGAATTTGATGTGACTCCAAGTCATAACCTTCATACTGAAATAGGTTTGTCTGATGGAAGTGTCAGTCATAGCAATGATGTAGCGGCTGTGGTGCGGTTTAAAAGTGGAAAGATTCATTCCAGAGACAATCAAGGTTGGCCGTCCACAAATATTCCATTTAGTGCAGGAGAAACATATCACATCAAGATGGATGTGGACTTGTCCAATCATACCTATGATGTGTTTGCCAATAAACTAGGCGATTCACCATCTCAAATAGCCAATGACAATGACTTTCATAGTAATTCATCTTCTATAACTCAGATTGATAAACTAACGGGTATTCTAGTCAGTACCAACTCAGGATATGAAGTGGATATCTGTAATATTTCAGTTAACACAAGTGGAAGCCGTGTGGCTGGCGAAATTGATGTGGAGGAAATGGTTGTAGAACAAACATCTATGAGTATCTATCCAAATCCAGTTACTAATTTCGTGAAAATAAGTCGCTCTGGTCATGAGCTAACCGGTAACTACAGCCTCAGGTCTATAAGCGGAGCAGTCATCAACCGCGGATTGCTAAAAGGTGAACTGGTTGAAATTAATACCAATCAGCTTCCTTCCGGAGTTTACATCCTGGATGTCCGGCTTGCAGGTGAAGAACCAAAGGCAATCAGAATTATTAAAAAGTAAACTTTTAAGCTAATAATTATCTGCCCTCCCTGAGTTTTAATTAGGGAGGGCAGTTTTATAACCATTTGTAGGATGATTGAGCGAGTGCTTTCAGGTATAGTATTACTTACTTTCGTTGTGTTTCAATCAGGCGACATCAAGGGGATGATTCCCCCAACACACACACTTCAATCATCAGAGAATCAAAACCCAAATGTAATTGTCATAGTTGCCGATGACCTTGGCTATGGAGATTTAAGCTGCTATGGAGCCGATGATATTCAAACTCCCAATATTGACAAATTAGCAAAGATGGGAGTGAGGTTTACCCGATTTTATTCAAACGGACCCGAATGCACACCAACACGTGCAGCGCTGTTGACTGGTAGGTATCAGCAGAGAATAGGAGGGCTGGAGTGCGCAATCGGCTTAGGAAATGTTGGCCGTTACGATGAGGCTTTGGAACTCTCCAATAAAAATGAGTTGGGTCTTCCATCGGCTATTTCAGCAATACCCAAAATGTTTAACGAACAGGATTACAACACGGCGATAGTGGGTAAATGGCACTTAGGAAACAATGATGGTGATCGACCGAAAGACCATGGGTTTGATTATTCATTCGGACCCATTGGCGGAGCGGTAGATTACTTCCATCATACTGAACCGAGTGGAGCATTTTTAAATGGTACGTTGGATGGCTCTCCTGATCTTTTTGAGAATGATACGCTCGTAAGAGGAGAAGGGAAATACTTAACTCAGTTGTTAACTGAAAAATCCCTACAGTGGCTTGAAAACCAAACCAGTGATAAACCATTTTTTATTTACATCCCATATACTGCCCCGCATTCACCATACCAGGCTCCAGGTGATTTTTCAGATAAGCCAATAGTTGGAGACAAAATGAACGAGGGAGACCGAGAAACCTATATCAAAATGGTGGAGTCATTGGATGAAGGTGTGGGAAAGATCGTGGATTATGTTTATCAAAAAGGGATTCAGGAAAAGACTCTGATTGTATTTTTTTCAGATAATGGCCCTGCAAGACAAAAGGGTAGTGCTGGAAGTCTCCGTGGAAATAAAGGACAACTATTCGAAGGCGGAATCAGGGTGCCATGCATTGCTTCCTGGCCGGGTACAGTAGATCAAGGTATTGATTCTGATGTTGTGGGTATGAGTATGGATTTTGCTTCTTCATTTGCAGAAATGCTGCATTTTACTCCTGAAAAAAGCTTTGACGGCATGGATATCTTAGCGTTGGGAAACGATCAGGATATGGACTTGCAACGCGATATATTTTGGAGAAGCAAAAGGTATGAGCGAATCAAAAAATCCGTTCAGGATAAAAATGGGCTAAAATATATTTTTGAAACAGACAAACACGGCACACGCGAATACCTATTTAATTTGGAAATTGATCTGTCTGAAAAAGATAATCTAATTCGGGAGATGCCTACAGAAGCATCACAACTCAAAGAAAAATTAAGAATATGGGAAAACGACGTACAAGCAGAAAGATGAATATCACTACACTGAAAGATGGGATTTCAAAATCTGAAATCCACCGAAGTATCATTAAGATGTTAGTAATATATGTGCTTTGCAGCCCCTTCTGTGCGTCTGGTCAGGACTCCATAAGGGTGTTTTATCTGGGAGGCCAGTCCAATATGGACGGCTTTGGTTACAACATAGATCTTCCAGATGACTTAATTGAGTTAGATGATGCTTACATATTTCATGGCAACAGCGCCAATGACGGTGAGGTAGGCGGATTAGGTGTTTGGGCGGAGCTGAAGCCGGGGCATGGCAAAGGGCATCAAAGCACTGCTGATGGAAATCAATTGTCCGATCGTTTTGGAGTGGAATTGTCTTTTGCTGCCACCATTCAGAAACAATACCCGGGTGAAAAAATTGCGCTGATCAAGTATTCCAAAGGAGGGACGTCTATCGATACGCTGGGAAACCCGCTTAGAGGAACCTGGGATCCTCACCTCAGAAGTAAAACCAATCAATATGATCATTTTTTGGCTACACTGCGAAATGCATTTGCCAACACGGATATTGATAACGATGGAGTGGAAGAAATACTCATCCCCTCAGGCATAATATGGATGCAGGGAGAGAGTGACGCAGTTACGGTAAAGATGGCTTCCAGATATCTTGATCATTTAAAGGAATTGATGACTCTTTTTCGGGCTGCTCTCAGGGATGACGACCTTCCTGTTGTGATAGGCAAAATATCGGATTCTTGGCACGAAAGATACAATGGCAAAGTCTGGAAATACGGAGAGTTGATTCAGCATGCCCAGGAAGAATTCGTAAGAACGGATAAAAAGGCTGCTATCGTGAGACAGACGCGCTATTATAAATACTCAGACCCATGGCACTACACGAGCGATGGTTACATTGATTTGGGTGAGCGTTTTGCCTCCAAGCTCTTTGCGTTACAGGACTAATACATCATGCCTCAAAAGGGCCTCTGTTCAAATACTATTATCTATGAATAGTCCATTTTGTAGGGGTTAATTCCCGAACTTATCATGATGTGAATTTGTGCTGGAATTTAATGTGATTAAAAAACTGATTTTTTTTGAGTAAAAAAATCTTTCCCACGCCTCTTGTTAATGGATTGCAGATTTGTGACACCCTCCATTAACCCCAAAAACCTAAATGAAAAACCGGTTTCTCTTTCTCTTTTTCTGGATTTTGATGGTCATGACCTCTCACAGTCAGGGTAGCTACGAAGTGCCAATTGAGATTCCTACTTATGATTCACACGACCCTACTATGATGCTCATTGATTCCGATGAGGATTGGGGAGCAATCAACGATGAGGATAAAAGATATTTTTTCGTGGCTCCAGGCGATTACACTGGTCTGGGTGAGATTGAAATCACCACATCAGGAACCACAGAAAATCACAGATGGCTGGTCTATTTCGATCAGGAAAACCCCTCAGATATAAGCACCCACCCAGTAGATATGTCAGCAGATAAGAGAGCTGAATTTGAGCGAATGGGGATTGAAGGCAGTTATTGGATTATCGACCGATTGTATGGCACGGCAACAGAGGATTCCAAGAATCCTACTTTTGAGCTAGGTGCATCCAATATTATTATCAATAGAGTCCTATGCGAAGGCGGAGGTGGAGGTGCGGGTCAAATTTCCGTGCAAGGTTCGGAGATTGTACTTCAAAACAGTGTCCTTAGAAATACACAAATTATTCCCAATAACGATATTCATTCCGTCAAGGTAAGTGAGGGATTTGATGGGCGAATTGTCAACAATGAGATCTACAATTTTGCCGGAGATGGTGTACAGCTTGGAGACAAGCCAGAATCCTTCAAAGGAATGGTCATCTACAACAATGATATTTACATTGATACCTCGTTATACCCTGAGGAAGTTGAAGAAATTCCTCATGAAAATGCGATTGATATCAAGCAAGCAGGGGTTCCAGGGAATGTTCACAATTATGTGATAATCAAGAACAATCGCTTTCGAAACATTGCTCACACGCCGGGAGGTACCAGTCCAAATCCAGATCAGGGAACAATCGATTTTAGCAATAAAAATGACCTTAAAACACATGTCTTGGTGGAGGGCAATATCTTCTACAATTGCAAAATACCTTTCGATACGAAAGGTGGAGGTACCATGTCCAACTTCACCATTACTAAAAACCTGATTTACAATGCAACGAGGTTTGGATTCTGGATTACCGGAGAAGTATCAAAACATGAAGTGAGCTTCAATACGATTATTGGTGTCACACAATTCGAACAGGATCAAAATTGGATAAATAGTGAATCTGACCAGCTGGAAATTTATGGAAACTTGATCATAAATGGAGGAGACTATATATTGAAAGACGGGGGATACACATCTGACTATAATGTGTTCTACAATACTACCGCGACCTCCGCCGAGGGATCCAATTCGATGATATTAGGAAGCTTAGAGTCAAGGGACTTTGAAGCTTATTGTTTCGATTTCGGGATGCACACAACTGCAGAAACCTTATGCATTCCTGATGCACGACCAACACAGTCGGCAGCATTTACCTATTTAACCGCTGATCAATATTTCGGAGATGTCGTAGATGTGGGGGTCGATGATTTAAACCATAATCAGGATTGGTGCGGGGCGCTTTATCCTGCTTCCGTTGACGGATTTCCGGTAGTAGGCTTTGCAGAACCCACCAATTTGGATACGATAGCAGGGGAATTTTCCATAGAAGTCCTGGCCACTGATGCAGACAATGATTTATCTGATGTGCAGCTGTTTCTTGATGGTGTAGCGCTGGGGGATCCTATGACAAGCCAGCCTTTCTCCTACAGTTGGAATACCAATCAAATAGACGATGGTTTTTATACTTTAAAAGCCAAGGTATCTGATCAGGCAGGTAATACTACCTATTCTGAACCCATTTCCGTTTTTGTGGACAATCAGGCGGATGTAGCCCCGGTTATTTCTTTAACCTCCCCTCAAAATGAGGCAACTGTTGCCAATACCGTCACCCTGTCTGCAAATGCTGTTGATGCGGATGATGATCTGGTTGGAGTGAAATTTATCTTAAATGGGGAGGATTTAGCATATGAGATTTTTTCAGAACCTTTTGAGCGGGAGTGGATCACCTGGGGTATTCCTGATGGGAATTACGAGATATGGGCAGTGGCCAGAGATTATGCAGGTAGAAAGGCAGAAACAGATAAAGTTACCGTGACAGTAGATAATTCCTACCCTCCGTTGGTCTCACTGGTTGGAATAGCATCAGATTCTGTTTTGAGCGGGCAGGTTGAGCTCCTCACAGAAACGTCCGATAAAGACGATGATATCACTCATGTCACTTTCATGGTAGGAAATGATACCATTGGCATTTCACAAGACTCACCTTTTAGCTTGATATGGGACACATCACTTTACCCGAATGGGGAACATAAACTCTCAGCTGTGGTGGAAGATGCAGATGGTAATCAGGTTGCTTCAAGCGCCATATTCACGACCATTTTCAATGAGATCATTGAGGTTCCGCTTGGGCTGACAGAACGGGAATTTGGAGTTGTTCCCAATCCAATCCAATCAGCATTTACAGTAAACTCTGCGAGAGGTGGAGATAGCTTCAATTATAGGCTGTTCACCCTATCGGGAAATGTAGTCATTCAGGGATCGTCAGAGGTTGGTGAAAACATTGATGTTTCTGTGATCAGTAAAGGAATCTACATACTCACTGTGACTTTTATAGATGGACAGCAGTGTAGTATGAAAGTAATAAAGTCGAGAGAACAATAGAATTTAAGAAACGGTATGAAAGGAAAGGGAAAAGTTAATATAAAGATGCTGAAGTATGTGGTGCTGGGGCTTTGGCTCAGTGGGTGTTCTTCTATGAGCAATGATCTGGATAGTGCATCGAAGGATAAAACTAAGACACCTGTGTATATGGATGGGGTTCCGGATTATGACCCTACCGATCCGGAGACAGTGCTCATAAGCTCGGTTGAAGATTGGAGTAAGATTAACGACGAAAGTAAAACCTATTTTTTCGTAGCACCTGGAGATTATACGTCATGCGGAGATATCATTTTGAAGAGTAGCGGAACGAGTTCTAAAGCAAAATGGCTCTTGCATTATGATCCCGAGTTGAGGCAAGTATTGCCCGCTCACCCAGTCAGTCTGGAAAATGATCAGAGAGCAAAAATTCGAAAGTTAACTGTAGATGGGAGCTATTGGAAAATCGCGGGAATATATGGTGCGGGCTATAAGGATCAAACTCGCTCTTATATCATCAAACTTGGTGGAGAGCACAATGAGGTCAATTCAGTGCTTACAGAGTTTGGTGCCCATGGTGGCGGACAAATTCAGATCGAAGGCGATTACAATGTAGTCAAAAACAGTGTGTTGGGAAACACCATGATCACGCCAGGACGTGATAATCACGGCCTTGTTTTCACACAAGAAACAGATTACTCTAAGGTGATAGGTTGTGAATTTTTCAACTGTGCCGGAGATGCCATTCAAGTGCACCCCTCTGATGATGCACATAGAGGATGCGTCATTAGTGACAATGATATCTATGTGGATGTTAAAAAATATTTCGAACCTCTGGATGTATTTCCTCATGAAAACGGGCTCGATTTCAAAGATGGAGGAGCATCAGATCCTGGAGATTGGATTCGCGTGGAGAGGAATCGTTTTGCCTGGATAGGGTCTTCAGATGGAGGAACAGGAGGCTCTCCTGGTGCCATCGATTTTAGCAATGCATTTGGGCACAAAGCTTACATTCGGTTCAGTGAAAATACGTTTTATGAATGTGTATTGCCCTTCACCACAGCCACAGGAACAGGAGGAGGCTCTTCGAACCACCTTTCTGTTGTCAGAAACATATTTTACAAGGCATCCATCGCCGCTATCAGACCGGTCACACAAAAACAATTTTCTCATGAATACTACTTCAACACTATCGTAGATGTGGAAGAACCCGGCCTCTGGATAGAATCAGAGATTTGGAATAGTGACATCATGGGCAACCTGGTCATCAACGGACAAAATGCAGCTATTGAGCCCAATAAAGGTGTTCATGCGGACTACAATGTTTTTTACAACACAGAGGTGCTTCCGCTGGAAGGAGGAGGCAGCTGTGCCTATGACTTGTCGGAGTTACAAACACTTCAGGATTATTGTTTCGAATTTGCGCGCCTTACAGACCCAAAAACGCTGTGTATTAAAAACATAGTTCCCACGCCCAATTCACAACATGTCGATTTATTTAAACATGCCGTAGTAGGACTCAATAAAGACAGAGGAGTGGATGACCAGGTGATCGATCAGACCTGGGCCGGCGCACTATCACCATTAAATTAACCCCATCGATCAATGAAATTGAGAATTTTCAGTACCCAAAATGTTATATTTTCTATCGTGTTGCTACTCTGTATGCAGCAGCTACATGGACAAACAATTTCGCTGAACGGAGAGTGGAAAACGGGGTTGAATCGTGAATACGATGCTAAAACAATGGTGCCGGGTATACCCACTACCGATACCCACAACCCGGCTCCCGGGAGTGTTTGGATCAAAAGAACCGTGCAACTACCCAAAGGGAATTGGTCAGGCGCCACATTAGAATTGAAAAGCGCGCTATACAGACCCAAGGTGTATATAAATGGTAACAAAATAGGAGAGTCCATCGGTGGCATGATGCCCAACTATTTTGATTTAAAAGGTAAGCCGATCAAAGCAGGAAAGGAATTTACACTAGAGATAGAACTAGCTTCACTTAGCGATGTACCTGAAGACGATCCCGCCAAACCCTCCCCTGCAGATCTTTGGAGATCTTGTCAGGCAACCTGGGTTAGAGATGATATCTCCATTTTGCTTTATCATCAATGGCGAATTTCCAGACTGATTCCGTTTACAGATGTGGATAATGATGCTGTGAGACTGGAGTGGGGTTTGACCAAAACCGAAGAGAAAACAGGCAGTCCAGATAAGATCACATTCGAAATTCTGAATGCAGAAGGAGAGGTGCTTCTAAGCAAAGAAGTAAACCCAGAAGGCTTGACAGGTGAAGTTTCTATCCCGTTCGAAAACCAGTTGAAACTATGGTCTCCGCTTGAACCCAACCTGTATCGTATCAGGATGCAAGTCATGACCAAGAAGGGGTTGGCACATGAAAAAACAATCAACTACGCTCCCAAAACTTTTCAGGTATCTGCGGATAAAAGTCAGTTTTTGCTAAATGGAAAACCATGCACACTGCGAGGAGGTAGCATTGTTTGGAACCGATTTGCGAGAGAAGCTGCAGCCAGCAATTTGATTGATGACAGGGATTGGTTTTACAAGGCGGTTATTAAGCCTTTCAAAGATCATGGAGCCAACTTGCTCAGGTTTCACCTCTATCCACCACCCGAATGGATGCTTGATATGTGTGATGAATACGGTCTGCTGGCACAGTTGGAAGCACAGTATTTTCATGGTAGAGGTGGCTCAAACGAGACACTTCCACCATACTATTTTAAGTTATTGACGCTCGCTGCTCAGCACCCCTCTTCTGCCATCATACAGCTATACAATGAGACGGAAGAAGAACTGGAACGTCAGATGTTTGGGTCGTATTTGGAAGTAAAAGACCAGTTTCCCGCCTATGTGATCGCCAACCATGATACTTACAACCTGCACCGCTACTGGTGGAGTATGTCGGAAAATGTGGCTTTGTATGCCAACTCATGGGAGGATTATGATCGACCGACGGTCATTGACGAGTTTGGAGCAAATTACATGGATGAAAACTGGAGGGTGAGCACCTACCCTCGAGCTTTACCGGGGTTTGATAGGTTTCTCAATAAAGGCCACACCCCGGAAATGCGTCAGCAACTTCAGGAATGGTCATACGGAAAGATTGGTGAATATTGGAGGCGCATTGGCATTCAGGGCATTGCGCCATTTTGTACGCTCGGGCCATTTGAGGATGGTGGTAACTGGTACGTTGGCCCTCTGGAGGAAGCCAATCTCAAACCGCTATGGAGCTCGCTTGCGTCTGTTTTTTCACCTCGTTCGGTGAGTTTGGAGGTTTGGGATAGAAACTACCAGCCTAATCAACGAGTAGAAGTACCTCTTTACATTTTCAATGAATACCATCAAGGAGATAGTGCCGAAGTGGTACTTCGACTCGTGGATCAGGAATCCAGAGTCATGAGCACCCGAACCATGAAAATCTGGGTGGGAGCCTATGAGACAACAACCGCAAAGGCGACATTTGAGATGCCTGCTGCAAGTGGTGAATATGCGATGGAAGCCGAACTGCTCAACCCTATTGGCGGAGTTGCTGTGCCGGTGGTATCGCGCTGGGATCTCTACGTGCACGCCGTAACCATTCCTGAGTCACTCAGTAAGGCTAGAATAGGGCTGGGGCCGGATGAGCACGAGCTCAGGGAAGCTTTTGACCGTCTGGGGATGCAAACTTACCCTATGACAGATCGTGATATTGATGTTGTGGTGACATCATTCATGACCTGGGACGCTATCAGCGCAGGCGATAGTAGCATTATAAAAACCCTCGATCAGGTCATTGCCCGGGGTAAAAATGTGGTGATGCTCGATGTGGGCCCCAAATTTCACGGAGAGAAATGCCCCGATCCAGCCTCAATCCCAGGGCTAGATGGAAATGAATACCCCGCACATAAAATTCAAAAAGGTGAAGCTTCTAAAAATACCCTTTTGATTGCCAGTCAGCAATTTTCGGATGAGTTCGAGAGCCAACGTAAAAAAGATGTTTGGTCGGGTGATTTCCCGGGTGAGGTAAGCTTAAGTATGAAATACGCGTTTGAGCCCGAAAGCCATTTTCACCCAAGCGTAAATGGTCAGGAGCTTTGGAATCATATGGAAGGACTGGAAAGGGCCTGGCTTTGGAACGGCCTCAGGGGAGGTCTCAATGTGCCAGCAGTAAACTTATTTGTCAATGATTTAGATCAGGCAGGATTTCTTGACTTTTGGGGCAAGCGTGGAGCAGATACTTCCCTGATTAAATCAGGCCCATATTATGCTTATGAACTGGAAGGGTATTTTGGATTTTCAGAAACCAACGACGACCTGCTGGTGCTACAAGACCTCTACAAACAAGTACATTTTGTCGTGGAAGACTTGGTTTCACTGAAAGGACTACTAAACCCCGACAGTGATGCCAAAATCCGTGAAATATCAGCAGAATATAAGAGCCTTCAAGGCAAGTCAGAAAAAATTGTACCCATGGCCATAGCAGGTTATGGCTTAAATAAAACCCCAATCCTGGTTGTTGAATTTGCAAATGAGTCTAAGCTTCTGGTATCCAACCTCTTCACGGCAGGTAGACTGACCGAGCAAGCTAATTCCGCAAAACTCTATGGTTACCGCTATGATCCGGTAGCCTTACAGTTTGTGCTGAATATGGCAGCTCATGGATTGGAAAAAGAAAAACCATAGGTTGAAAGAATGAATAAAATGCTCTTTTGATGTTAGTATGATTTCCGTTAATTTAAATCGGCAAGCAAATGGAACTTTCCTTTACAACAACCGGCCACTCGCCGGAAATGAATATGATCAAGTCGGCTCAGAGTGATTTTTCGGATAATGAATTGTGGACTGCTTTTCAGGCTGGCGATAGATTAGCTTTCGAGGAAATATACAACTCATCTATCAATTACCTGACTAACTATGCCATGCGGGTTGTTTCTGATAAAAATCTTGCGCAGGATGCTATACAGGATGTTTTTGTTGATCTATGGAACAACAGAAAAAATTTAGCATCTGTCAACTCCATTCGCTTCTATTTGCTAAAGTCCGTCAGACGAGACCTAATCAGAAAAAAGATAAAGGAAGATAAAAAGTCACCACTGAGCAGTTTAGGGAAAAACAAAATTGATTTTCAGCCCTCCTACGAGATGCTCAAAGTGCTTGATGAAGAATCTTCAGAACGCGTCATGAAGATGCGTAAGATGATGGACACACTCACGCCTAAGCAAAAAGAAGTACTCTATTTGAAGTACTATTCTAATATGACCAATCAGGAGATATCAGAGATTCTGGATATCAATATGCAGTCGGTTTACAACAATATTTATAGAGCACTGGAAGTGCTTCGAGATAAGCTACATGTTTTTATACCGTGGCTTATTCTTCACAGTCACTTTTTTGAAGGGTGAAAGTTCTCTTGGTGATAACTAAGGGTTTTTTAGGGGCTCATATGGTCCATTTATCAACATAAATAATTAGTGATAAAAAAAAAGTGAATTTTTTGAGTAAAAAATCAAAGTGCTCACCTCTTATTAATAATTGGACACAAAATGAATAATAAGAACTATACAGTCGAAGTGTTACTCCAGGATGATTCCTTTATTTCCTACGTGCTGGACTCCAGTAATACGGACAAGGAGAGGTGGGAGAAATTAGTAACTGAAAGTCCAGAACTTCAAAGTACTTTCAACGAGGCTGCTGATCTAATAAAGGGATTGAAATACCAGGACTTGAGTTTTTCAGAATCTGAGAACGCCAAGATTTGGAATAGGATAGAGATTCGCACTGAGATATCAGCATCACAGCAGAAGAATAAGACATTGCCAATGTGGCTGAAAGTCGCAGCGGCACTCATTCCTATAATCGTTTCTTCCATCTGGGTTTTGGGCTACCTTCAGCAATCAACAGTAAGTCAGGAGGTTAGTAGCTCTATGGTTGTTAAAGATTGCCTAAACGGACGTAAAATGACGGTGGCTCTGCCGGATGGTAGTACGGTGAAGATGAATTCCGGTACCCGCATTTCTTACAATAGCAGCTTTGAAGGTGATGTTAGATCTGTCTGGTTGGAAGGTGAAGCCTTCTTTGATGTGAAGCGAAACCCAGAAAAACCCTTCATCATAATATCAGGAAATATTCGAACACAAGTACTAGGCACCTCTTTCAATGTGAAATCTTATGAAGAAGAAGGAGTCGTGGATGTGGCCGTGGCATCAGGCCTGGTTTCTGTTTCTCGGTTTGATAATAATAAACTCCAATGGGATAATATTTCCGGAGTTGTTTTAAACCCAGATGAGCTGGTGAGCTACGATGTTGAAAACGATAAGTTCTCTAACATAGTACAGGTGAGTACTGATGAATATTTGGCCTGGAAATCAGGTATTCTAGTGTTCAAGCGCGCACCTTTTATCGAAATCGTATCACGACTGGAGCGATGGTACGGAGTGGAATTCGAGATAGAAGATTCTATAGAAATACCTGATGGGTTTACCGGAAGGTTTGACAACAAGTCACTAAGAAGGGTGCTGGAAGGTATCAGTTATACTTCGAAGTTCGACTTTGAGATTGAAGGAAAGAAAGTGATAATATCTAAAGTGAAAATTGAATAGCCGTAACAAGGCCTGAGTAACCAACCCAGTTACCTAGGTCTTTAAAAACTAAAGCCAACACAATAACCCAAAAATGATGAAAAAATTGCCCTACAGCAAAGGAGACAAGAATTCCCTAAGGTTGCTTGGAAAGACCTTTTTGAGTATTCTCGTTGTTTTTTGCTTTTTGCAAGCCTCTGCCCAAACCAAAAGTATTGACGATATTTTTGTGACACTGAATGACAGTGATTCCCAGCTGATAGGTATCCTTAATAACATTGAATCTCAAACTGATTTTCAATTTCTTTATAATGAAGGTTTACTCGATATCAACGAATATGTATCTGTTGGCGTAAAAGATCGTCGGATGGGTGACCTTCTTAGAGAGCTTTCCAAAGAATCAGGTCTTACTTTTCGTAGAGTAAACAATGACGTTTATGTCAGTGTAAAAGACGGTGAAGATGATGTTGTCGAGGAAATAGCCAGCGTTCAGGAGACTTGGAAAATAAAAGGTCAGGTAATTGCTGAAGACTCACCAGACGGAGTTCCCGGGGTGACTATAGTGGTCAAAGGGGCTGGGCGAGGTACGGTTACGGACCTTGACGGCAACTACGAACTTGAAGTGTCAGAAGGAGATATTCTGCTATTTTCCTATATCGGTTACAAATCATTTGAAGTATCAATTCTGGATCAAACACAAATCAACGTGGATTTGGAGCTGGATTTAAGCGAGCTTCAAGAAGTTGTTGTTGTTGGATATGGTACTGTGTTGAAAAGTGATTTGACCGGATCAGTGGCTTCTATCGGAGCTGAGGAATTGACCGCATATCCGGCTTCTGGTGTCACGCAGGCCCTGCAGGGACGTGCGCCAGGACTGTCAGTTCAATCAAATAACGGAGATCCCGGAGGAAATTTTAAGGTGCGAATTCGCGGAGGTACTTCTATCAATGCCAGCAGTGATCCTTTATATGTGGTGGATGGATTTCCAACAGGTTCAGCTCCCCCGGCAGAGGATATAGAGTCAATCGAAATTTTAAAAGATGCTTCGGCAACAGCTATTTATGGTTCCAGAGGCGCCAATGGCGTGATCATGATCACAACCAAAAGAGGTAAAAGTGGTGAGACCAGGGTAGATATCAGATCCTCTTATTCAGTGCAGTCTGAAATCAACAAACTTGATTTGCTCAATGCCACCGAGTATGCAGAATACCTCAATGATGTAGAGGAGAATTCTGGTAGAGACCCTCTGTTCGATGATCCTTCATCTCTAGGAAAAGGTACTGACTGGCAAAAAGAAATTTTCCGCCAGGGAAGCATTCAGAACCACAGTGTTTCTATATCAGGAGGTAATGAAATTGCAAAGTATTATGTGTCCGGGATTTTCTATGATCACAAGGGGATCATTCGAAACTCTGACTATCGCAGATATTCTGTTACCAGTAATCTGGATATCAAGGTTTCCGAACGCGTGAATTTAGGACTAAACCTTTTTGTAAGAAGGTCCGATCAGGGAGCCATCAAAACGCAGGAAACCAGTAGTAGTGCACACAATCAGGGAGTAGTGGGCGCTGCATATAAGTTTGAACCAACCGTAGGTATTTTTGACGAAAATGGAGACTTCACCCGCAGTTCTATTGGTGACCCCAGCGACAATCCGTATGCGCTTGCTACTGAGAGAGTAAGCAGTACCCAGCAGGATCGTGTGCAACCCAATATTTACGCTGAGGTCAAAATATTTGAAGATTTAAAGTTTAGAACCAATATAGGAGCGGTGATAAACAACGAACGAAATGGCTATTATGCACCTCGAACGTTGCTTCAAGGTGAAAGTCTAAATGGTGTCGGAGAAATAGTATTTCGAAGAAAGTCAACCCTGCTAAATGAGAACTATTTTACTTACTCAAAGCAGTTTGCAAATGATCACAACGTCACTCTCGTGGCTGGGTATTCGTTTCAATCAGTAAGCAGCGAGTATAGTTTTTCGGGTAATCAAACCTTCGTAAATGACGCAGGTATTTACTGGAATCTTCGCGGAGGTACCAACCCTGTGATTCCTTCCACTAACCTGGAGGAGACGGTGTTGCGTTCTTACTATGGTCGATTCAACTATAGCTTCAGAAGCAAATATCTGCTTACAGTTACCAATCGATACGACGGAGCGTCTCAGTTTGCTAAAAACAACAAATGGGCTTACTTCCCATCTGCGGCTCTCGGGTGGAATGTACATAAGGAGTCATTTCTTCAAAACGTTGAATTCCTTAGCGAATTGAAGTTGCGCGCAAGCTATGGAGTTACCGGAAATCAAGCGATCAGCCCGTATGAAACGCTGGCCACTGTAGAGGAAGTGCTGACCACACAACAAGGTACTATAGTCAATGCGGTAGCACCTTCTACTATAGCCAACAATGACCTCACCTGGGAAAGTACAGCGCAGGCTGATTTCGGTGCGGATATTGGCTTGTTTGAAGATAGAATTATTATTAACACGGATTATTATCGAATGGTCACAAGTGATTTGTTGTTTGAAGTGCCATTGCCAGAGTATTCTGGATTCTCTTCAGTATTGAAAAATGCAGGTAAAGTGGAAAACAAAGGGTATGAACTCGGAATCAGTTCCAGAAACCTTGTTGGCGATCTCAAATGGAACATGGATGTAAACTTCTCTATCAACAAGAACAAAATTTTGGAGTTGAGCGACACGGTTGATGTGTTTTATAAAAACAGCCCAGGAGCCGTGCTTGGAGGAGAAAATCAGGTGTTGCGAGTAGGCAAACCTGTAGGAATGTTTTTCGGATATGTTTATGATGGTGTTTATCAGGAAGGGGACGAAGTAATATCTGGAGGAGAAGGCCTTGGTGGAGAGAAGTTTAGGGATTTGGATGAAGATGGCAAGCTAAGCGCAGACGATCGTACGATCATGGGAAACCCACACCCCGACTTTATTTGGGGGTTCAACAATACTTTCACTTTCAAAGGATTTGATCTTAACATTTTCTTTCAGGGTTCGCAGGGGAATGACATTGCCAACTACACCCGTTATGAGTTGGATGGGTTGATAGGTAAGAGTAATGCAACCGCTGCTATGAAGCAGAGATGGACGCCAGAAAACACGGAGACAGATGTGCCCGCCGCAAAATCGAGACCTGCCAGGTTTTCATCAAGATGGATTGAGGATGGGAGTTATGTCAGGCTCAAATCTCTAGCGCTCGGATATACATTGCCAAAGGCATGGGTTAGTAAAATGAACGTAAGATCTTTCAGGATATATGTAAGCGGACAAAACCTGTGGACAGCTACTAATTATAGCGGAGTGGACCCTGAAGTCAGTTTTAGAAGCTCAGGAGCACAGGATTCCAACAGAAATCTGGGACTTGATTTTGCCAGTTACCCAATGGCTAAATCATATACAGTAGGACTAAGTATTGGACTTTAATTGTTGCAAACAAAGACATTAATTCAGATGAAATACCTAAATAAAATATTACTTCTTTCGCTTTCCCTACTCGCTCTCAACTGCGCGGATCTGGAAGAGGATGCGATCGGAACACTGTCTTCAGATGGGTTCTTCAAAACTCCAGTTGATGTTGAAATGGGCATTTTTGGTGCTTATGGCCTGATGACTCAGGAGACCTTCTGGGGTCGGAAAATGTCGCTAACCATACAGCTGCTAGGTGATATGGCAGATATAGGTAACACCTCCACTTCTGCCAGACGAGTAGAGATCAATGAATTTAATTTTGATGGAACCAATGGAATGATCACCGCCTTTTGGCCCGCGGCATATAATATTATTGCAACCGCAAATAACGCGGTTTTTGGTGCACAGAATATTTCAGCAGACGCGGATGTGAAGTTGGCATTGGAGGCAGAGGCACGATTTGTGAGAGCATTTGTGTACTACCATATGGTAAGGCTTTTTGGTGATATTCCGTATGTTTCTGAGAAGACACCAGCAAATGTAATGGCAACCTTGAGTAAAAGCTCGGAGGAGGATGTCTATCAATACATTGTAGATGATCTGGAGTTTGCCAAGCAGCACCTGCCTATGACCCACCCTGGAAACATTAGGAGTCGTGCTACCAGTGGCAGTGCGTATACCTTGTTGGCTTCTGTTTATCTGACGATTGAAGATTGGCAGAATGCTTACGAAAATGCCAAATGGGTAATTGATAACAAAGGAGAGCTGAACTATGATTTGGTTGCGGATTATCAAGACTTATTCAATTCAGCTTTGCAGGATGGACAAGTAGAAACAGTTTTTTCACTGGACTACAAAGGAATAATTGTAGGGAAGGCCGGAATCAACGATGATTTTATGGGAGCGCTCAATGGCGTAAGAGGTGCTGACAAAAATGGATGGGGAGTGAGTGTTCCTTCGATGGCTGTTTATAATTCATTCCCTGATGATGACTATCGCAAAGCCGTGACATTTGAGAGTGAAACACTTATTGATGGAGTGTTGGTCCCTTATGATCAATACCCCAATGAGCAGAGGCCACACTGTGCAAAATACTTTAGGTTTTATGGCGAAGCTCAAAACGAGGGACGCAAGACAGATAATAACTATGCCATGTTCAGGTATGCCGAGGTGTTGCTGATCGCGGCAGAAGCACTTAACGAAATCAGTGGTCCTACTGCTGAAGCTCAGGGATATGTGAATCTGGTAAGAGCAAGAGCACGCAACGGCGCAGCTACCCCTGCTGATGTAAGCACTGCAGAAGCGGCTGATGCGAGTGCCTTTAGGGAAACCGTACTTGAAGAACGCAGAATTGAATTGGCATTTGAGTTTAAGAGATGGTATGATATCAAACGGAGAAAGCTTGGCGATGAAGTATTCTTAGGAACTAATTCCTTAGAGCCTCAGCCCAATTTCGATGCATCAAAACATTATTACCTGCCATTAAAGCAGGCCGAATTAGACAGAAACCCAAATCTTTTACCGCAAAACGCAGGATATGACTAAAAGCTAAACGAATTAAAATTATTTCTTACAACGTAAAGACTTAAGTATTCCAATTTGAGATCAGGATAGCTATGCCTTTACATTTAAATCTTTAACTAAAACTATTAAATCATGAAGAAAAATATACAACGAATTTTAACGGTGTGCGGCCTTTGGGCGGTGGCGCTGATGCTTCAAACCAGCCAGGCACATGCTCAGATTCAGATATATGCAGCTGAGGATGCTTTTACCAGAACTGGTTCTAAAGGTGATACAAACTATGGCTCTGCAGATTATATGCAATCCGCTTCTGGAGAAGGAAGTAACTTGCACGAGATATTTCTTAAGTACGATTTGTCTCAAGATATAGCTGATCTTGATTTAGTTAAATCCGCCACTTTGGTTCTGACTCCATTTGGAGACAAATGGGGAGAAGACGGTAGTACACAATGGGTATCTTATATCCAGGATGATACTTGGGCCGAAGCTACACTTACAGGTAATACAAGACCTGCTACATCACAAGATTCAGTAGCTGCCGTTGTTACAACCTCCACAGGTGGAGCCACGCTGGAAACACCACATTCTATTGATGTTACTGATTTAGTCAGAGCTGAAACTGACAATACGCTTTCACTGAAATTGAGCACCAGCCTTTTGGGCTCAACCTTCAAGGCGCAATATCACTCCAAAGAACATGATACCGGAGGAACTTACATCGAAGTTGAGTTATATACACCTGGAGTAGCTTTTTCTGCAAGCAAACAATCGCTCAAGGCGGGAGGTTCTGTAACATTTACTGATGAATCTACTTATTCTCCTACCGAATGGAAATGGACTTTTGAAGGCGGATCTCCGGCAGAAAGCACGGATCAGAACCCTACTGTTACATATAGTGCAGAAGGAAAATACGACGTGACACTAGAAGCTACAAATGCTGGAGGTACAAGCACATCTACTAAATCAGGGTACATTGTGGTGGATGCTGCAGGTGTAACTACTTTGCGTATTTATGCTGCAGAGGATGCCTTTACCCGGACCGGATCTAAAGGTGATACCAACTATGGAGATAAGGATTATATGCAGTCAGCACAGGGAGAGGGAAGTAATCTGCACGAGATATTCCTTAAGTATGATTTATCTCAGGATATCTCCGACCTTGAAATTGTAAAATCAGCTACACTTTACCTAACTCCTTTTGGAACCAAATGGGGCGAGGAAGGCGGTACCCAGTGGGTATCATATATCCAGGATGATACCTGGCAGGAAGCAACCATTACAGGTAACACACGACCGGCTGTAC
Organism: Cyclobacteriaceae bacterium; assembly: GCA_039970095.1. Lineage (GTDB taxonomy): Bacteria > Bacteroidota > Bacteroidia > Cytophagales > Cyclobacteriaceae > JAMZMI01. Next base: position 30,380 of record JBDVMP010000108.1, on the reverse strand, counting down.
TTGATTCACTTTCGGGTGTGGTTACAACTTCTAGCGGAGGGGAGACATTAGAAACTCCACATGCAATTGATATAACGGATGCCGTGAAAGGTGAATCTGATAAGACACTTTCGCTGCATCTAAGCACAACGCTTCAAGGTTCTACATTCAAGGCACAATACCACTCCAAGGAGCATTCAAGTGGTGGAACATATTTGGAGATTGTGGTAGAAGAAGATATCGAAGAAACATTGGCCACAGAGTTGGAGGCAGTAGCCGATTTGAATATCTATCCTAACCCAACATTTGATAGAGTCACTATCAGTAATGTGGAACGTCAAATTGGAAAACTGATGCTCTTTGATATAAATGGAAAAGTTGTGAAAGAGCAACTGGCGGAGTTGAATAGCGACCAAATCACTATGTCGCTTGTAGGACTGCAATCAGGTAATTACCTCATCAAAGTGATTAGTTTGGATGGTACTTTTAAAACTGGAAGAATCATAAAGCAATAGCAAGTAAGTAGTTAGAACTGCTCGGGCCTACCGCTGCAATATGTGGTAGGCCCTTTTTATTATCTATCCTATAATTTGAAATAATAACTAGTTGATGATAAGAGTCGCCTCATTTTTACTTTTCGTAATTTTATTTAGTGCTTGTCAGCAAGAAGTTCGGGATGAAAGCCGGCCCAATATAGTGCTCATCATGGTTGATGATATGGGTTACTCAGACTTGGGTTGTTTTGGAGGTGAAATCAATACGCCTCGGATCGATAGCCTTGCACAATCGGGGTTAACCTTTACCAACTTCTACAATAATGGTATATGCGTGCCGTCGCGTACCTCATTGCTCACAGGTATATATCCTCAAAAAGCTGGTATTTATACCAATAGACCTGGAAAATATGAAAACGCAATAACCATAGGTGAAGCTCTGAGAGAAACCGGCTACAGAACCCTGATGGTAGGCAAATGGCATGCCGATGAGACACCTTTTGATCGTGGCTTTGATAGACATTTTGGGCTTACCGATGGAGCAGCGAATCATTTTAATCCCGGCCCAAAAAGAATTAATGAACAAGATCCCGGCAGAAAGCTATCTACCGTTCCCCGTGGCTACCCACGGCGTTGGGCAATGGATGACAAGGAGTATTTACCATACACCACTACAGAATCTGATTTTTATTCTACCGATACTTTTACTGATTACGCACTGGACTATCTGGATGAGTACAAAAACGAAGAAAATCCATTCTTTTTGTACATCGCCTATACGGCACCTCACTATCCACTGCATGCCTGGCCAGAGGATATCGCCAGGTACAAAGGAGTATATGACATAGGTTGGGATTCATTGAGAACCCAAAGGTTTGATCGTCTAAAACAATTAGGGCTCGTGGATCAAAACCTAGAGCTCGGTCCGCGCGATGAGTCAGCTAGTGCCTGGGATACGGTCAGCAACAAAGAAGATTGGGCACTGACCATGGCAGTTTATGCTGCCATGATTGACAGAGTGGATCAGAATGTCGGTAGGGTGCTTGATAAGTTAGAGAACCTGGGCAAACGTGAGAATACCTTAATCATATTTTTGTCTGATAATGGAGGCTGTGCCGAAGATGCCAATTACACACCGGATATAGCTCCCGGTCCTGTGGAATCATACCGATCCGTTGGCGTGCACTGGGCCAATGCCAGCAATACCCCATTCAGGCGTTTCAAAAGGTGGAACCACGAAGGAGGAATAAAAACCCCACTTATTGTTAACTGGCCTGGAGTCATAGAGCAAGGAACGCAGACTGATGCTGTAGGTCACATCATGGATTTTATGCCTACTTTTTTGGAGCTGGCACGGGGCGATTATCCCGAATCGTTTAAAGGAGATAAGATTCTGCCAATAGATGGTAAGAGTTTGGTGCCAGTAATCAAAAATGAATCTGAAGGAGGGCATGAAGTTTTGTTTTGGCAAAGCAACCCAAAAGAACATCGAGCGGTAAGAAGAGATAACTGGAAGCTGGTTTCGCAAGGTGATACCTTTCCTACAGAGTTGTATGACCTCTCGGTAGATCCACTCGAGAGTAATGACCTTTCAGACCAATATCCCGAGCTGCTACAAGAATTGGATTCGCTGTTTTATCAATGGGCGAGCAAAATGAATATAGGCGATCAGGCTTATAATGAATTTTGAATTGAATTTGTTTCATAATTTGTTAGTTGATGGTGCTGGCACTCCTCCAAGAGGAGTGCTAGTTTTTTTTTAAATCTTCTTTGTTTTTTGAGTAGGAATGGTGTCTTGGGTACTCTTATATAGGTAATGTCATTTCTGTAAAGGCAAAACAAAATATTCTTGAATCATTATATCAACCCTGGTATTTTATTTCTCCTGCTGACAATCACCTCATGTCAGCCAAAGGCACCAATTCCTTTGGAGTTTAGCAATGAATCCGAATTTTATCGAGCCGGGGAAATTGTGCGAGTCAAAAGGTCTGAAGATATGCCAAAGAACTTGATGTTGAGTGATCCGTTTTTGACCCAATGCGTAGATCTAGACGCTGACGGTATTTGGGATCTGCTGTTGATAGAATCAGATTTTGAGCCCGAAGAAATAAAGGACGTTCAACTGAAAGCTATAGAGCCTACACAACAGCCCGATTTAAATACCGGTACTGATATCAGTTTCTCGGTGCGAGCAGATAAGAAGTATTCGGGTCTGGAAATCTCGGAAATAACCCGCTACAGAGGCGCAAAACAAAATATTAGACAGCCATTCTTTCATTTGGAGGGACCGGGTATCGAGAATGATAAAGTAGCTTTCCGAACTTTCTTTGATCCCCGAAATGGCAAAGATATTTACGGCAAAACTACCGAACAGCTGACATTGCATGAGGCAGGGATTGATACCAGTTGGCACAAGTTATCTGACTGGGGAATGGACATCCTACAGGTTGGTAATTCTTTAGGAGCCGGAGGCTTGGCTGTATTGGAAGCTGACAAACTGCACAGACTGGGCGATGCTGATAAATCCGTGTACACGAAACTATATTCAGGTCCTCTGGAAGCTGCTCATCGGATTGATTTTATGGGATGGGATGCTGGGTCCAAAAAGATTGACGGTTATGAACAACTCACATTGACCCGCGGGAAATACTACTACAGTAATGAAATAGGGGTGAGTGATACCGCACTTATTTTGGCAATAGGCATGCCCAATTTTAAAAGTGAATCCTTCAACCTCACACAGCATAATGCTAAATATTCTTCTGTTTGGACTTATGCACATCAGGCAGATGGCACCAATTCCAAATTGGGCATGGCCATCATGTTTGAAAACAGGCAATATCATAGCCATAATGAGATAAAGGAAGGGCTTGATATTGGCAATACCAACTATGTAGCTTTGAAAGCAAGGGCACGAAACAAGGTGTATTTTTTCGCCTGCTGGGAACTGTCTAACCCCTTTTTTTCCAAACAGGAAAACTTTGAACAATACCTGCAAGATGAAGCTGACAAGCTTTCTAACCCAATACAAATAACTAAAAAGTGATGCAAAGAAGAGAATTTACAAACCTTATCTTATTGAGCGGGCTGGGACAAATGATGTTGACACCTGCCATGGCGCAAGCAGGCTCAAAGATGGTGTTGCCCGCTGTAAACGGCATGCCTGATAACTTGCCCGACAACCTCAAAATGATGGTCAATCAGACATTGTCTAAACCCTTCAGTGAGATAACCACCAACTGGGATGGGTCTATACAAATAGAAGGTCTGCTTCGCTTTGCCAAAAGAGGAGATGAGAAGGCGTTTGACTATGCAAAAAATTGGTTTGACTACCGCCTCAAGACTGACTCACAGATGTCAGACGAAGAATACTTTGCGCAATATATTACCAAAGCCAGGGCTCGCATCAACCGGCGCGGACCGCTTACATTTTCTATATACTCGGCCAATCTGGGCGTGGCATTTCCGGTGTATGATCTTTACAAACTCACTAACAACCCTGACGCCAGACAGGTATGTATTGATGTGGCAGATGCTATTTTGCACGAATGTGCACGCGACAGGTATGGAATGGTGGCGCATGATGACGGCAACTTCACCCGGTTTGCCATCCCAGACACTACTTATTGGGCCACTCGAGCCAATGCCATCGCAGGTAAACTGACCTCAGGCGAGCTTTCTGATGTGTATTATAAGCAGGCGATGATTCAGCTGGATACGGGTATTGATATTTTCCTTGATAAAAAAACAGGATTAGTCATTACCGGAATATTCGATGATGTTATAGGAAAAACTTATTGGTGTCGATCGCAAGGTTGGTTGCTGTGGTCGATAGTTGGGTTGCTCCGCAATTTACCAGACACACATCCGCGTTTTGAATATTTCGCAGAGCAGGCCGAAACGATAGCCAAAGCCGTACAGAAACATCAGGGTAAAAATGGAGGGTTACACGTTCTGGTGGACGACCCGTCTTCTCCAGAAGAGATAACCGGTATGGCCATGTGTCTCTCGGCCATGAAGGAGGCCGCTCGCAATGGGTGGATCTCCAGCCAGTACAGCGAATTTTTCGAAAAAGGCTGGGACTATATTCAGAAAAGTGTTGACGATGAAGGCAATGTAACCAATGTATATACAGCTTGGGCTAAAACTGCTGAAGCTAAAGAAGTAGACAGAATGAACGAACGTTTCCGCGGGTTTGTACCAGGTATTCTCATGGTCGCGGCAGATGAAATGACTAAATAATCAAGATATGAAAGTATTAGAACAAGAAAGAAAAACCCTTCCAAATACAGATATAGAAGTTTCACCGATCACCTATGGAGCATTTGCCATAGGAGGATGGTTTTGGGGTGGGGCTAATAAAGCCGATGGCATTGAAGCAATAGATGTGGCTATTGGCAATGGGATCACCACCATAGATACGGCTCCTATCTACGGGATGGGCGTTAGTGAATCCATAGTAGGTGAGGCCATAGTAGGTAAACGGCATGAGGTGCAGATCCTCACTAAGTTCGGCATGCGCTGGGATCTCGCTCAGGGAGATTTTTTTATTGATTCACAAAAAAATGATGGTACGCCTGTCAAGATATATAAGTTCAATGGTAGAGATAGCATCATCGCCGAGTGTGAAGCCAGCTTGCGCAGGTTGAACACCGATTATATTGACTTGTACCAAATGCATTGGCCTGAGTCGGTAACCCCTATGGATGAAATTCTCGAGGCATTGAGCAGCCTGAAACAGTCGGGCAAAATTCGCGCCGCGGGACTATGCAACTCAGGAGTGGAGCATTTATCGGCTGATAAATCAGGATTGATTTCTACTAATCAGGTTCCCTATAGCATGGTCAACCGTGCTATAGAAGAAGAATTGGTGCCTTATTGCCTGGATCACGGTGTAGGAATTTTGACACACACCATCTTGCACAAGGGTTTACTTACAGGAAAGATCAGACCAGGTCATGAGTTTGGAGAGGGTGACCACAGAGCCAACAATCCAATGTTTAAAGCAGGAAATCATGAAAAAATAGTATCCTTTCTGGATTCTCTAAAACCGCTCACTGAGAAATGGGATTGTTCTCTAAGTCAGTTGGTTATAAATTGGACAATGCAGCAGCCGGGTGTTACCTCGGTGTTAGTAGGGGCTCGAGATAAGCATCAAATGCTGGACAATGCCAAATCGCTCAAGTTTTTACTTGATCAGGAAGATATGAAAACCATCAACTCTTTGTTGAATCAATTGAATCTGGATTTATGAAAACCGCTCGCTTTCAAGGCCTGTTTTTCTACATTTCGTGGGTGTTTCTGGCAGGGTCATGTATCATGTATATACTTGGTCAGATATCTACTGGCAATCTTTTACTTGCCGGGTTTTGGGTTTCATTGGCCATTGGCGTTGGAAAATACGTAACCTTGAAGCAGCTGTCATTCACGATGTTGATTTTTGCGGCTGTCACATTATCCATGACTTTTCCTGAAACTTTTACGCATTTGGGTTCATTCCAGTTGAAATCATTGATCGTGCCTTTACTGCAGGTGATCATGTTTGGTGTGGGTACGGCTATGAGCGTGGGAGATTTCAAAGGAGTACTTAAGATGCCCAAAGGAGTGGGAGTAGGGCTGCTGTGTCAGTTTACCATAATGCCCGTTGTAGGTTTCACCATAGCTCACATATTCGGGTTTGCAAATGAAATTGCCGCCGGGATTATTTTGGTGGGTTCATCGCCCAGTGGCTTGGCATCCAATGTAATGGCTCACATCGCCAAGGCAAATTTGGCACTTTCGATTACGCTAACATCAGTAGCTACTGTTTTGGCGCCTTTGGCCACCCCTTTTCTTATGAGCCAATTGGGAGGTGAGTTTGTTCCGGTGGACGTGCCTGCCATGATGCTGGGTGTGGTGAAAATGGTGATACTGCCAGTAGGTCTAGGTCTGGTTTTTAACCACTTTTTTCATGGCAAGTTCTTATGGTTAGATAAACTGATGCCCAAAGTGTCTATGGCTGGGATAGTGTTTATTATCGTTATAATCACAGCGGCAGGTCGAGATAGCTTGATCAATGTAGGTGGTTTGCTTATTCTGGCCATGTTTATTCATATGACATGTGGGTACTTTCTGGGCTATTGGGGCGCTCGTCTTTTCCGGATGCCGGAAAATGACTGCAGGACTGTTGCTATTGAGGTAGGAATGCAAAATGGAGGTTTAGCCTCTGGGATTGCTGCCACCATGGGTAAAATCAATACGCTCGGTTTGGCGGCAGCTGTCAATGGGCCAATCATGAATATTACCGGCTCTATGCTCGCAACCTGGTGGAGTAAGAAGACACCAAAAGACACATCAGAGCAATCCCAAACAAGACTTGAAACAATATGATGAAATACGCAGATGCCGAGAATCTCATCCAGCGCGCCAAAGAATTAGCTGAAGAAAGAAATGTGGTATTATCCATGGCTGTCTGTGATGATCATGGAGAACTCATTGCCTATGCAAAAATGGATGGTGTAGGACTTCAAACGGGCCCTTTGGCAAGGGCAAAAGCTTATACTGCCGCCAGGATGCGAAAGTCCACACAGCTACTGGGAGATTGGGCAAGAGAAAACGAAAAGGACATTTCGAATTGGGTGGATCCGAAAATCACTGGACTTGGAGGAGGGATGCCTATCCTCAAGAATGGAGCGGTGATCGGCGGAATGGGCGTAAGTGGACTTTCTCCACAGGAAGATGAGGAAATTGTGATATTGTCTTTTGAATCAATTTAGCATTCACCGATCAAGCATAAAATATGGGTTAAGCGTTTGCTCTTGGTGAAATAGAATTCTATTGTGCTTCACAAATCACTTGCTGTCGGTGATTCTAGTTTTGTAGATATGGTGCAGTACCTGAGTGCTTTACTGTTTTTCGATATGCTAAAGGTTCGTTGTGAAGTGATCCGCGTTAGTTAGTAGTCTTTTCATTTTGTTATCTTGTGTTACTCCTCGCCCAAATAAACAACAATGAATAAGAAGCTATTACTTGCCTCAATAGCCGCATCCCTGGCTGGATTTCTTTTTGGTTTTGATACAGTCGTGATTTCTGGCGCCAATTTACCCATCAAAGATCTTTGGCAAACTTCAGAGTGGTTTCATGGTACTTTCATCATGTCTATGGCACTTTGGGGAACAGTAGTGGGAGCGCTTATTGCTGGCATCCCAACGGATAAACTTGGAAGGAAAAAGACCTTGATTTGGATAGGCGTTTTTTACTTTGTGTCGGCGTTAGGTTCTGCTCTGGCACCAGATCCATATACATTTTCATTTTTCAGATTCGTAGGAGGGCTTGGGGTAGGCGTTTCTTCAATTGCCGCACCAATCTATATTTCCGAGATTTCATCAGCCAGTAATAGGGGGCGCCTGGGTATATTTTACCAATTCAATATCGTATTTGGGATTTTGATTGCTTTTATTTCAAACTATTTGCTCGACGGTGTAGGGGGAGTCCATGATTGGCGGATCATGCTAGGTGTGGAGGCCGTACCCGCTCTGGTTTATACTCTGCTAGTCTTAAATGTGCCAAACAGTCCCAGGTGGTTGGTTTTGCACCAAAATAATATAGCCAAAGCCAAAGTGGTGTTGACAGGCCTAAGTAACTCGCAACCTGAAGCGGAAAAATTGTTTACTGCAATAGAGGAGGATCATGAGAGGACGAAAGGAGATACGTCTACTTTGTTTGATAAGAAATATAAGAAGCCTCTCGTACTGGCTTTTTTGATTGCCTTTTTTAATCAACTTTCGGGGATCAATTTTATCCTTTATTACGCACCCGAAATACTGGTTAAGGCAGGGTTTGGCTCATCAGGGTCACTCTTCAGTTCTATCTCCATCGGCCTTGTAAATCTGGTGTTCACCTTTATAGGGATGACACTTATCGACAAGGCAGGACGAAAACAACTCATGTATATTGGGTCGCTAGGGTATATCGTGAGCCTTTTTATGGTGGCTTATGGATTTTATATTGAGTCTGATGCTATTTTCAAACTTATCTTTATACTGATGTTCATTGCTTCACATGCGATAGGTCAAGGTGCTGTTATTTGGATTTTCATTTCTGAAATTTTCCCCAACCGTGTTCGGGCTTATGGACAGGCATGGGGGAGTGGGACGCATTGGGTTTTTGCGGCTCTCATAACGCTCTTCGGGTCGCTCCTCATCAATGCCTTTGAGCCATGGGTGGCATTTGCCTTCTTCGGAGGTTTTATGATTTTGCAACTCCTTTACGTGCACTTTATGATGCCGGAGACCAAAGGAAAGTCACTCGAGCAATTGGAAGAAGAAATGGTCGGAGAGTGATTAAATGTATGTTTTGAATATTGCCGTCTATCCCTTGTATGAGCGGTCCTTTTCAAAAGTGTCCAGATGTCTTTCCTTTTTAGCGTCGTATATATCGGCAATGGTAACCAGGATGCCTGTTTCTTCCACAGCACCAAACTCGTCGTTTGGTGCTGTTCCGAATGTCATCATCGTGCTGCTCAGGTTCATATACGAATTGATCAGAGGAGGAATGTTTTCACCCTTCTCTTTGACGAATTTGCCTAGTTTTTGGAGCGCCTCTTTGTATGAAAGTCCTTCAAAGTTTGTTTTATAGGGAGCTAATTTGTCCAGTGAAATAACAGGGTCAATCGGGCTAGCCAGTCCTTCCCTGTCAGGAAAGAAATGGTTCATGAAAGATAAAATCCAGTTTCTGGCCTCCACGTCATACGAAGGGTACATGGTAACCTTGCCAAACAGATATTTTATTTCCGGATTTTGTAAGACCACCGCTCCCAGACCGTCCCACAGATTGTCAAGAGAAAAGACACCTTTTCTAGAAGAGCGGCTTTGGTACTTTGTCTGAACAAAAGATCGTCCTAACTCAATTGTAAAAGGGAGATATTTGTCGTAAAAAGCATCAGACAGGTTAAATAAGTGGGAAGTGGCCGTAATGATTCTTCCATTTGAATCCTTTTCTGCTTTGTCACACCTCATTAAACGATACCCCGCTACTATTTCCAGATCCTCGGGATCCCAAACGATCAGTTGATCAAAACCCTGTAGTGATGTGTCATAGGAATCAATATCCGCACTTTTGCCCGTTCCCCCTCCGGCATTACGAAAAGCCTCTTCTCTCAGGCGTCCAATTTCCTGCATCACATTAGGAGAATTGTGATGGTTTAGCACATAGAGCAAATTGCCTCCCTTATTCGTATAGCGCAGAAACTTGTCTTCTGTGAGCTCCGATTGTAAGAGTTTACGATCTATAGGAGGGATAATATCTTGCTTCATTCTTAACTTCTATTTGTAGAGTTGATATGCTTTTTTTCGGACTGTTTCGGCCCATTCCTTTTGATTCTTTGATTTATCGAAATGAGTATATGGTATGGGTTTACCAAAAAAGACCTTAATTGTTTTGCCCGATTGCTTAAACATTTCGTCAGCAAGATAAAACATCTCAATGTTTGCTTTTATTCCAAGCCTGCTTCGCAATCTGGATAGGTTGTAAAAGAAGCTCGAATTTTTTCCGTCAATATATACAGGAATGATATCTTTTTTGTGTTGGATAGCCTTTCCAATAAAACTTTTGTGCCATTGCAAATCTTGTATTTGCCCGTCAATTTTGCGAGATACCAATCCTGCCGGAAAAATCAAGGTGGCTTCATCTGAGGCATAGGCCTCATCGATTAGCTGCAGCCCCTTTCTGGGATTGGTGCCGTGTTTGTTTACTGGTAAAAATACAGCGTGCAGGTTTTTGATATTCATCAGAATATCATTGACAAGAAACTTCATGTCTGTTCTGGTCTGACTTACGGCTTTCATGAAAGCCATTCCATCCAGTCCGCCCAGTGGATGATTTGAAGCTAAGATACAACCTCCAGTTTGAGGGATGTTTTCGATCCCATGCGCCTCGACACGGGCGTTGAAAAAGTTGAGAGAGGCATTGACAAAGTCTAAGCCCTCAAAATGCCCAACCCTGGCCATTCCGCCATTGAGATCGTCTTCGTGTACTATGCGCTTTATGTAGTTGAGGATAAATCCAGGCATCCATCGCGCAAGGTTTTTGTTTTTATCGCGGATGGCCTGCTCCACATCTATGTATTTCTTTATGGACTTCAACTGATGTTTGTTAGAAAATCAAAGTTATAGTTTCTTGAGGTTTTGGGTTGATTTTTCATGTAAACAGGGCCGTTTTTGTATGCTGATTTTGTGCAGGCCATATATCTCCCCATTTTGGGAGTTAATTATTCCGAGGAAAAAGTGTTTTATATTTCTTTCTTCTTTAGCTGAAAATGCTGTCAGTCCAAAACTAGGGGAGTTCTCCCAAAGCGTTGGTATTTTATGATACAAGGATGCCTAAAAAGTGTCTAAGGTTAAGGTGAAATGGTGTGATATTTTGTCTTTGATATAGAGTTTTCTCAGCCCCACTTTTCTGCAAACTGGGGAGTGTTTACTTTGCGTCAAAATTTAACCGAATGGGAATATTCAAAATTAAAGGAGTAGTACAAAATTATGCTTGGGGCGGTACAGATTACATTGCTAGTTTAACTGGTCAATTATCTAAAGGACAAAAATGTGCTGAATACTGGATGGGCGCACATGACAAAGCGCCTTCTCTTATTTTGGAAACTAAGAAAAACCTCAACGATTACATTCAGGAATATCCTGAGCAGACATTAGGTGAAAACGTATTTGGGAGATTTGGGAGGTTGCCATTTCTTTTTAAAGTGCTGGATGTGGCAGATATGCTGTCAATTCAGGTACACCCGTCCAAAGCGGAGGCCGAGAAAGGTTTTGCAAGAGAAAATGAAGAAGGGATTTCCCTTTCTGCACCACATAGAAATTACAAGGATGATAACCACAAGCCGGAAATCATGGTGGCTTTGGGAGAGTTTTGGCTTTTGCATGGTTTTTTACCTTCACAAAAACTCAAGCAGGTTCTGCGAACTACCCCAGAGCTCAATCACCTGCTTGTGGTGTTTGAAGAGGAATCATATCGAGGGTTGTATCAGGTGGTGATGGAGGAGCCTGTAGAGCAAACCAACAAGGTGCTCGGGACTTTGGTTGACAGGGTGTTGCCCCTATACCAATCTGGGAAGCTTGATAAGGCTACTCCCGAATACTGGGCATGTAAAGCTTTTCTGACTTTTTGTTCAGAGGGAGATTTAGATAAGGGGATTTACTCCATATTTTTCTTCAATATAGTTAAGCTCAGCGCCGCAGAAGCCATATTTCAGGATGCAGGAGTGCCGCATGCGTATATGGAAGGGCAGAATATAGAGTTGATGGCCAACTCAGATAATGTGCTTCGTGGTGGGCTGACTCCAAAGCATGTCGATGTACCTGAACTATTGAAGCATATTGTTTTTGAAGAGACAGTTCCTAATGTTCTGGCCGGAGAAACTCAATCAGGTGGGATGGAGAGAATATACAAGAGTCCCGCTCCGGATTTTGAGTTAAGCAAAATTGATCTTGAGCCTCAAGTCGATTATAAGAATGTGTCTTCCACATTAGAGATAATGATTGTTTTGGAAGGAGAGGTAGTTGCCCAAGGGGGCGCAGATCCAATCGTGCTTGAAAAGGGAGAGGTGCTTGCAGTGACTGCTGGTACGGCGTATCAAATATCCACCTCAGTGAAAGCGGAGATTTATAAGGCCAAAAGCCCAGTGTGAATATCCAAAAAGTATTGAATTATGCTGTCTAAAAGAGGTTTAATTCTTTTTGAGGGGACTATTTGCTGTAGCAGACTAATGCTATGATTAGTGCAGATAGTAAGAGGATAGTTGGTGGGGGGTAAAAATATTTTTATTTTTTTTATCTCTCGTTTGCAAAATGTCGGATTACTTCTATTTTTGCACCACCAAAACAAAACGAGCTGATAAAAATCAGTAAGTTTTGAATCAAAATGGTCCGTTCGTCTAGGGGTTAGGACGCCAGGTTTTCATCCTGGTAACAGGGGTTCGATTCCCCTACGGACTACTAAAGGAGAATTAGCCGGTATTACATTGTTTGTGATACCGGCTTTTTTATTGTAACCCTCTCTAAATGAGTCAATTACACTGAATACCGAATTTACCCTAGGGGTTCGATAATGACCATTTTGCTTGCTGTAGCTCAATCCTTCTGGAAATACAATACTCTGAACCCGGCGTTTTTGCGAAATATCCCCTTTAGACCATATAGAGTCCACTTTTGTGACCATTTTTAGGCTGTAATCAATGAATATGGTGGGGTTCGATAATTCTTTTTCAGATGTCAGTTCTTTCTCGATTTTTTGAATCGTTTCAAGGGTTTGTTTTCGATGCTTCTTGTAGGTATCTGAATCAATGGAGCCTTCAATGAATCGGGTTTCTAATTTCTCGAGATAGTTTTTCTTTTCTGTGATATGTTTCTTCAAAACTGCCCGATCTTCATTTTTCGAATCGCTTAGTCTATCGAAGGTTTCTTTGAGAACTTCTTCAAAATCCTCAAGCAGATTCTCATCAAGGCTTAATCCGTGAAGTGCATCCTTTAACTGGTCGTGCATCTTGTTGGCACTAATGCTACTACAGCATGTGCAGCGGTAGTATGCCGGTTGAGACTTTTTATCTCTATATGTGCCATCTGGTTTTTGCTTCTTCTTGACCAGATAACCTGTGAGTGGATTACCACAGTTGTCGCAAGAAGTGAATGCTTTCAATGGAAATTGGTCATCTGTTTTTCCTGACTTCTTGTTTCCGTCAAGTATCTCCTGAACCTGATTCCAAATTTCTTCGTTTATGAGAGCCTCATGTTTTCCTGGTACCCATTTGTCACCTAGTAGTTTGTGTCGAATGACACCCATGTAAAATGGATTACGCAATAACTTACCAAGAGCCTTTTGGCCTACGTTCATTCCTCTTGTTTTCAAATAAGTAGTCACCTCTACCAACTTGAACCCTTTTGAAATTCGCGTATAGGCGTCAGCTATGAGAGCCGCATCAGATGTTAGTTTAAGACTCATTGAGTTTTTGTCTCTCCAATAACCGCGCGGGACTGTTCCAGCACACCAGTTCCCTTGACGGAGGCTGGCAATCATCCCCTTCTTTACATTAATTGATCGGCGTTTATTCTCTGCATCAGGTGCTGCAAGATATATTGCCTTCATCAGCACGCTTTCTGGAACCGAGTCATCCACCATTTGTTCAATGGCGGTTACAGAAACCCCTAGTTGCTCCAACTCATTAATTTTCATATAGGACTGCTGGATGTTCCTACTGAATCGCGACCAGTCAATGATCAGCACGTAATCAACTAACCTATAGTGGATTTTCAAGTATTCCATCAATCTCGTAAAACCCGGCCTTCTAAAGTCTTTGGCCGAATGATCATCAATAAAATGTTGATCAAGGATTACCTCATTTTGTTCTGCCCATCGCTCCATTAGTTGCTGCTGAACTGGCAAACTATGCTTTTCTGCCTGATCGTCGGTGCTAACCCGGTAATAGGGAATACACCGTTTTCCTGAAAATGACTGATTACTCATGTACCAAATATAAGCACATTATCCATTGTATGTATATTGTGCTTATATTTGAATTTACACACAAACCAAAAAACCATGAACCAATTGACCGGCGATCTTCCTACCTGGGTGCCTATGGCTAAAGTGAAAATGAAAGAACAGAATTTAACGCAAATCCTGCTTGCCGAAAAGCTGAATATCCCTCAATCGAGAGTAAGTGAATACCTAACAGGAAAACGTGAACCTACATTGGAAATCGCTCGGCGAATACATAAGTTTCTTGGTATTAATGGCGACATAATGCTTAGATGATCTCAAAATAAAACGGATATGACGCAGTATATCAATTGGGCTCAAGAATACCAGGATATCAGGGATGGTGTAATTAAGGAAATGAAAGATTTAATTAACAATAAAATCCTGATAGAAAACCCATCATGGGCAAAATATCTCACCACTGATAAAAGAGATGACATTTCCAGTAAAATAAATTCTGTACTGGCAAGTATTTATAGTAAGATCCAATCTAATGCTATGGGTCAGTCAACTTATTCCAAAACTGGCGATTACTTCAAAAATCATATCTATGATGCATTCTTCAAAAGGTCGCCAAAAAATGCTATTCACGAGGACTTGATCTTTTTTATGGAAGTGACCTTACCAGAAATACGTGAAAAGGAACTGAAGAAATATCAATCAGAATCATCCGAATATCAAAGTAAGTTTTTTAATGACCCTGAGTTCTTAAAATCTGAGGATCTAAATGTAATGAAACACCTCATAAGAACTGAGGTTATTGAACGGGTAATATCTGCTAGAGAATTTGATGTTGAATTGGATTTGGCTATTTCCCACCCGAATCTAGAAGTGAATAATACACTTCAATCCGAAGAAAATTATAGCTCTGATTCTGATAAAAAAGAAAACGCACTCGGTGGATTGGGTTTAATCCTCCAAAAGTCCGTGGAGTCAGAAACAGCGTACTCTGGAATTGAAAAAAAATCGCAAAACAATCCTACTAGTGGCATTGAGGTATTAAAACCGGAAATCCATTATATATCTGACCTGTTTACTGACAAGAACGTTTGGTCTAAAGTATTTACTTTTCTTAATGGCAAAGTTCTTTATGGAAAGGTGAATGAACCCGTATTATCCAATTATGTTAATGCATCACGTGATCTGCATTGGGTAATGGACTACCTGTATGAACATAACTATTTCATTATCTGGGGACGAACCAAACGTGATAAAATGACAAATTTCGTCAACTCCCTTTCTTCGGGACTAATTAAAGAATATAGTATATCTGCTTCTCGCATTGAACATGGCAGTAAGCACAAACCAAAAAAATTCGATCCCGAACAATTCAAAATGGTTGTTGCCTAAAATTTGAGATAATGCGAAATCTGCGGATTTTGCATTCTTTTTTAAACCTCAAAATCCGCAAGTGCATATTTGTCTCAAAGGCTACTGAGAGATGAAACAGCAATTAAGCACCACACTAACACCCCATGAATTTGAAAGGCTCGTATATAGGGCGGTGAAAGCTGGCATACAGCTCTACTTGACTGAAAATCAATCAAAAATAGGTCACAACACTACAGTCCAAGTAACGAATAAAAAATGAAGCCCAGCCAAGCCACCGACAAGGAACGGGAGGCGCTGGAGGCGTTGGCAGAGATCCTATTTGATCTCTACCAACAAGAGCCATCCCCTACCAACAAAGCCCCACCTTCACCCACTTCGACTAAGCACAAAAAAACCGATGCTGGTAAGCATCGGTCTTAAATATTTTTCACGGGCATTAGCAGTGCCCATAAACACAAATTTCATGTACAATATTATCACAAAAACAATTGATAATCAAGCGATTATAGTGAAAAATCGCCTTGATCATTTAGAACAATTGCTCTCCATATGGGAATCAACACACCCGGCGGATATGCCTCCACCGGTATGGATGCGCAACCGTATATTCAGATTAAAACTATATCATGAAGCCCTCAAGGCAAGGGTTCAGAAGGTGAAATCTGAATCAATTGAGCGTGGGTTTAGCCATTATGTGAGGAGGGCCGCAGCATGAGTTTGGATATACGTGGCTACTCCGTTCAGGCCAGGCTAGAACTCGAGAACTCCATAATTGGTGCAGTGCTTCTTGAAGATACCAGCTACGGGCGTATCGGCAGGTACTTATCTCCAAACAACTTTTCAAGTGAGGTTAATCGCCTCACTTGGAAGAGTTTTGACGAAATGTGGAGTACTAAACCGATTAACATTAGAACCATGTACCATCATTTAGGTGTACAACATCAGGTACACGCAGCACACCATTTGGCACAGACAGTCATCTCCGTGAATAGTACGGCCAGTCTCGAATACTGGTGTCTGCTCTTGCTCGAACTTGACATTGCCACCAAGGTTTCCAAGATGATAGAACAGACCAATTTCCATCCGACTGAAACGCTGGTTCAGCAGGCAGCAGAGGAAATCTACTTCAAACTGATCGACTCTAAAGAAGACTTGTTAGTAACGATTGGAGACGGTGCTGAATATTTGCATCAAGTTTCCCGAGAACATCCGGTTGCCATAAAAATGAATGAATTTCAGAAATTAATTTCAAAACGTGCGGAAAGGATCAAACAGAATTACCCAATACGGTCACTGCTAGAAAACCTAATGCAATTAAGAAGGGGAGGCTTCCGAGAGAAGATGGCAATAGATCATCTTAACAACATGCTATTGCTAGTGATCAATGGCAAACCAGTCTCGGAAGACACAATGAAAAAATTAGTTGAAACGAAAAACCAATTAGCAGCATGAGCTTCACTGAATTTCAGAAAAATAAAAAAGAGAATAATAGTGTAGAAGGTACCCATAAGGAGCCTTCACTTTTCACAATAATGCCTGCTAATCACTGGATCGAGCAGGCCAAACTTAGGCCAATACCGAAAATGTTGTTTGCAGAATTATGGCATGAGAAGGAATTGGCTATCCTGTTTGCAGACACAAATCTTGGCAAAAGCATCCTTGCGGTTCAAATTGCCAACGCTATAAGCAGGGGTCTACAGATACCAGGTTTCAAACTAGAAGCCACGGCGCAACCTATCCTATATTTCGATTTTGAACTTTCCGACAAGCAATTTGAGACTAGGTATTCAAAAGGATATCAGGATCATTTCAATTTCGATTCCAACTTTATACGAGTTGAAATAGATCCGGATGCCGAGATTCCAGAGCATTCAACATTTGAGGACTTTTTGAATAGCTCGTTGGAAAGAAGTATTAGGGATACAGGAGCGAAAGTCCTGATCATAGATAATTTGACTTATCTGAAAAATGAAACAGAGAAGGCTCGTGATGCGCTTCCGTTAATGAAACACTTGAAAGCACTGAAGAACAAATATGGATTATCCATTTTGGCATTGGCGCACACACCAAAGCGAGACCTTTCCAAATCGATTACCAGGAATGATCTTCAAGGATCGAAAATGCTTATCAACTTTTGTGATAGTGCTTTCTCCATTGGTGAAAGTGCAACAGACACGTCCCTTCGGTACATCAAACAGATTAAAGCCAGGAATACCGAGCACATTTATGACACAGAAAATGTGGTGGTGTGCCAAATCAATAAACCCGACAACTTTCTCCAATTCGAATTTTTGCACTACGGCAATGAAAGAGAGTATCTGCGAGCCGGAAGTGACAATGATCGCAATGAACTTGAAAATGAAATCAAAGCTATACTGGCAACTGACCCCAATATATCTGCGTACGCCATTGCTAAACAACTTTGCCCGGATGAAGCCAAGTTCAATTCTTTCAAGGTGAAGGTGTCAAGGGTGGTAAACCGAATTAGTAACATTTAGTAACACCGGTATCATGTGTTACTAAGTGTTACTAATGGCACACCACGCTCCCTGTTATAGTCTATGACTATAGCTCCATTGGACAATGGGGAGAAAAACGATCTAGCATAGTTGAAAATATTACTGGTGTCCTGGTCAAGCTCATTTTTAACTAGCATTTTATGGTCAATTACCACCAGTATTCCTGTAATAAGACCTACTGAACCTGCGTTCTCTCCTGTTGATCCGCCAAACATAATAGTTGAAAATCAGCAAGCTGTAGCCACTTGTTGGTCTGAATTTTTCAATTTCCTTCGAAATTCTGTTAAGCTGCTGTGTTCTTCTATTTATCCTTTTCCGAAAATCCTTTTTCCAATACTTGGCTTTTGATTGATCATTAATCGAGACATCTTGAATTGCCGAAGATTCATGCTCAATATTCATAAAACTGGCATATAGATTAACCTGAGCATGACTGTAGTGGGTGTAAAATAATTTATACTTTTTGTTTCGAATCAAATAGCCCATTACATCTGAGAGCAGTCTAAAGTAGTCATCTATAAATGTATGTGTGGTCAATGTATAATTAGAATAGGCTGCTTCCAAATTATCAAAGTTCGACTGTGGCAAATATGTTAACACAATATTTGAGCCGCTATCCGCCCTGAACTTTTCAAAGTATTTCATTTCCGCATCACTGAATGACTTGAAAGAAAGTATCTCTGGCTGATCACCTTGCACTTCAATTACAAAAAAGTGATGGTCTTTGGGCTTTTTGACCTTCAACCAATTGATACGAACACTGAGATAATTTTGTACAAAGACACTGTATAATTTTTCAAAGACAGACAGCTCATGGGCCAGATGAATCAACTCTACTCTTTGTTCAATACTCAGTGATTTAAGAATTGACATGAGAACAAAGAACCTGTCAAATTTAGGATCACTCTCGCCTTCCTTTAGGCTCTTGTCATATAGTTGGTCAATGATTTCAACCAGTGTAGCCCAGTTATGATCATTTTTTGTTCTTATCTGTATTTCTACAGGCCACTTGTCATTTTCAGATTCCGTGATGTAGAGATGTATGGATTTATAACCACTTGCAACTGGATTCTTATAATAGTCGTTTTCCTTGCTTACATGAAATATCTCATATATCTGATCTCTCAACTTATAGACTCTGGCTTCATTATTAAGAATGCATCGACAACCGGCGACATCAGACATTCTGTCTAATTCCATGCTAGGGTATCTATAAAGTTTCCTAACGATGGATTCAATTCTCTTCAGACGGTAGGTTGTAATGGAATCGTGACGAATACCTTTTGATTCTTTATAGAGTTTATTGAAAATGGTGGAAATGTACTCCTTGTAGGAAATCCTATATTCCTCCAGCATATCAATGTCGGCCGGGGCAACATGATCCAATCCCGTACTAATCTCTGACCTGATTCTGTCGCCTAGTTTTCTTATTTGAGTTTTGCTAAAATCCATTGAACTAATAATCCGACTTACCCTCAGCCGCCATACTTAAGCCTACAGTGTCTGCCAGCTCATACTCCTTTGTGTCTCCCTCAAAAACCTCCTTCAAACAACTCTGCATAAGCTGCTCCACTTGGGTGGTGCTGTCTTCGATTGCCTTTTCTAAGCCATCACATAAGCCCATTAAGGCATTCACCTTGGCTACTATCGCTTTTTGTTCTTCTAATGGTGGAAGTGGCATCAACGTTTTTGCAACTCTGTGTAAAGCTAATTTTGGAACTCCTACCTGATTTGTTTTATCAAAAAACTGATTCTGAACTAAATCAGAAATCATAGTATGGTACAAAAATTCTTTTGCAATTTGATACCTAATAATACGTGCTGCATTTTCCGTTAAACTCATCCCGTGAAATCTCTCTGGAACAAGTCCCAATTTACCAATTGTAGCACCTACAATAGTTAAGTATAAGTCCTCTTTTTCAATGATGTACTGACTTATAATTTTGAATACATCTTCCGTAACATAATGCAGTCTGGAATCATCAATTGTTCCATTTTTCATATCAGTCACTCTGATATACACTCGGCCTGTATTTTCTGTTGTGAGTGATTCACCTTTTGGAAGTCGTTTACCTCCTTTAATAGTAGTAACATCCCCCAACCTACACCAACTCCACCCCTCAGGCAGTTCGTAAGGGATCTCCTCAGCTGTAATCTCTGGAAGTGGTTTCTCTTTCTTGATCTTCTTGTCCTTGATCAACTGGGCTTTTTCGGCTTTGATCTTTTCTAGGAGTAAGGAAGCTGGTTCTACGTCTGGGTTTTCCGATCGCCAATGCTTGGTCAACTTGCCTTGTACGGCTAGTTGGAGGATGGTTTCTCTTAGTTTTTTGACGGCTGTCTTTTCGGTGAAGAAGGTCTTGAAATGCTCCTGCATAAACGACCATTCCTTGACGGTATCTCCTGTAGACAACTGCTGCAATGCAGAAGTCACAAAGTCTTCTTTGAGTTGTACCCTAGCCACCGTCTGCTCCTCCAATGCCTCCATTTCCTTAAACAACTGATTAACGGTAGCGACTATCGCTTTTTGTTCTTCGTATGGTGGCAACCCTATTACATAATTAGAAAAATATTCTTTTGGAACTCTTTTTTGACCCGCTGAACCAGTCATTTTATCCTCTCCATTTTTCAAAAACAAAGGAGACTTTACAATGCAGTAAACAAACTCAGGATCTATCTCATCAATTACTTTTCTAAAAACATGTAATTCCGTCGTTCCAGCACCAAATCCATTTGGCAAACCTTTAAAAACGCAAGCTTTACTATTTTCGAAACAAGGTGTAATCTTGGCAAAAGCAACATCATTCTCTCTAAAATGTGTAAATGACTTTTTAACACTTACCCACTCTCTTGTTTCAAATTTTGGAATTTCACTAAAAGTTTGACTAATATCCCTCATCGGAACAAAACCAATTTCCAATTCATCATCTATAGTATTTCTTGGATTAATTAACCCCATTGCTCCCAAGCGAGTAAAACACCAATTCTCTGGTAATTCAATAGAGATTTTATCAATCTCAGAAAGAGATTTTTCCTTTTTAATCTTCTTTTCCTTGACAAGTTGTGCTTTCTTTTCTTTTATTTTCTCCAATAAAACAGAAGCAGATTCTACATTAGGATTTAGTTCACGCCATTTTTTGGTGAGTTTGCCTTGTATGGCCAACTGAAGGATCAAGCCTTTTAGCTCTTGGGCATTTTTAGGATGTAACGTGAGTTCTTTGAAGTGGTCGAGTAGTTGCATTTATTTCAAAGCTTCGGTGAGGACATTGATGATTTCGTCTTGTATAGTCCCTACATTCTCAGTGGTCGCCCTGTATCGATCCAAGATCACCTCTGGTTTATCCAAAACATCAACTTCCTGATGAGGGTTCTTGATGTCTAGGTTGTAGCCACGGTCTTTGATCTCTTGAGCAGATACCTTCCAAGCGTTTTTGCTGAATTGCTCGTCTTCACGGTTGTTCCACCATGCTTTCTCCAGATCAAACTCTTTGATATGGATCGGCTTGCCTTTGTTGTAGCTCTTGACACCTGCTGGGTATGGGTGTTCGAAGTACCATACGTCCTTGGTCGGTGTACCTTTCTCAAAGAACAAGACATTGGTCTTGATGCTTGTATAAGGGTTGAACACACCATTGGGCAAGCGTACAATCGTATGCAGGTTGCATCGCTCCATCAGTTCTTCTTTGATACGAGTCTTGACCCCCTCACCAAACAAAGTACCATCAGGCAAGACCACCGCACAACGTCCACCGTCTTTCAACAAGCGAATGATCAAAGCCAAGAAAAGGTCAGCCGTCTCTTTGGTTCTAAACTTCTGCGGGAAGTTGGTCTCTGTACCGTCTTCTTCCACTCCACCGAAGGGAGGGTTGGTCAGGATGATATCTACTTTGTCACTACCACCCCAATCTGCATAGGGCTTACTGAGTAAGTTGTCTCTGCGTACGGCTGGCACATCGAACCCATGCAGCATCAAGTTGGTGGTACACAGCAAGTGAGGCAAAGGCTTTTTTTCTATCCCTCGGATGGTCGCTTGTAGGGCTGCTTCGTCCTTGTCGTTTTTGACCAGTTTCTTCTTATGATCTATCGCACAAGTCAAAAAGCCACCAGTACCACAGGCAGGATCGAGCACGCTTTCTTTCAATTGTGGATTAATGGTATCGACCATAAACTGCGTGACAGCCCTTGGCGTGTAAAATTCTCCTGAAGAACCTGCGCTTTGTAGTTCTTTCAGAATGGTTTCGTACAAATCGTTGAACAAATGCCTTTCCTTAGAACTATTGAAATCTATGCGATTGATTTGGTTGATCACCTGTCGGAACAGCGTTCCATTTTTCATGAAGTTATACGTATCTTCAAATATCGATCGGATGATCTTGGCTTGTGGGTTGAGACTGATGTCCAGTTCCTTCAAGGTAGGGAACAGTTCGTTGTTGATGAACTCCATGAGCTGTTCGCCCGTCAGTCCTTCTTCGTCAGCTGCCCAGCTCGACCATTTGAGCTTTTCCGGGATGGGGCTTTCATAGTCATCAATGGTGATCTCCCACTCTTCTTCCTTATCCGCAAAGATCTTCATGAATAGCATCCACACCATCTGTGAGATTCGCTGTGCATCTCCATCTACTCCTGTGTCCTTCCGCATGATCTCGCGGATACCTTTTATGTTGGTTGTTATGCTCATTCAAACAATTGTCTTTTAATCTTGAAAAGAATCTCTTTATTATCAAGAATCTTTTCAGTCACTTTTTCTACAATCGGCTCGACTTCCTCTTTGAAGAAAATGTCCAGCCTGGCTATATCCTGCTCATCAATATCTGGCATTATCTGCTCTAAATTCCATTCTAGGTGCCTTGATATGTGAATTTTCCATTTTTCATTGAAATTCGTCTCTTCTGAAATTTCGCTGATGATTTGGTTAATCGCTTCAAAGTAATCACGTTCTTGACCACAAGGTGAGAGCACAGTTCGAAACTTCAATTTACCCGATTCCCGAATATCAAATTCAAATAAAAACGCTTCTCTGTGTCTCCAACCGTTTTTTCTCTTATATCGAACTATTAATTCATCAATCTTTGAAGGCAAGAACCGAACTAGTTTGCTTCCTTGGGAACCCAATGGCCAGGAACGTTCTTTTATTTTTTCGCGCAAAATATCGGAAAAACTGCCGTAGATATCTGGTTTGTGTTCGTAGACAAAATCAAAAAGATCTTTGTGATTACAGTATATTTTTTGAGCTAATTGAACTGCTTCATTTTCATCCATGAATTTATGTTTTAATGTCGTCAGGTAATCATTGATGTAAACAAAGACTGAGTCGTCTAATCGGGTACCTTGTTTTCTTATAATCGATTCTAATATTTCAATGATATCTAAATATGACAGATTGATGTAGATATCATTTTGAGATGATTCTTCGCCCGATGGGTTGAGATACACATAGAGTCTCTTGTGCTTTGGGAATGCCTTATCAACTATGTTTTTGTATTTTTTGAGTTGATGCTTGCTCTCGGAAGACCAAACCTTATTTTCAATACATATTACATATCCAGAAGAAATGATCAGGATATCTATATTCTTCCATTCCCTTCTCACCTCGACGGTATCATTCGCAACATCACCAATATCCAATATTGATACGCCTTTCGCTCTTTCATCTAAAAACAAACACTGCAAGAACCGAAAAAGGAATTGATCGTTCAAACCGTGCGAACCATTTGGGTTCATTAACCAAGCTAGCATATTAGAATGCCTGATTTCCCTACTCTCGATCTTAAGAATCCTGAAAATATTCGGCCTGTTAGCAATATTCGTTAGGTGATCAAGACCTTCATCATTAATTAATTCGGAGTACCATATTTCAATATCAGATTTGTTCATTTCACCTAGCACCATTGCCTTTAACTACATCTCAAAACTCTGATTCATTTGCTAAAACCTATGCTATTTGATAGAGTTCTTTTTCCAATTCCTTTACGGCGCTTTCAAAGTCTTCATTTTTGCCGAAGGCTCTTACTAATTCCATGACGGAACCAATTTCTGTAAAGGGCGCTACTTTGAGAATGGCGCCCTTCTCAATGGCTGTTATTCCTTCATTTTCGTACTTCTCAAGCAATTTTTCAAGCACTTTTTGAGCTACTGCGCCATATTTCGTAAAATAATTCCGCTTGCGCACATTTTGTGCGCGCTCCTTTCTAGTTAGTGGCGGTTGATCAAATGCCACATGGCAAATCAGATCGAATGGGTCTAATTCCTGACCAATTTCTTCTTTCAATGCCTCCAATAGAATGCCATGATCGGCCAATTCAGCCATCAACTCTTCTTTCCTTTCAGCTTCATTCCATTGTAGAATAAACGCATCCAAAGATGCGTACTCTTTCTTGATGTTTTTTCTGGAATAATCCTTTAACGATTCCGTAATGAGTCGCCCATCCGGACCATAATACTGAACCCGTTCATGTGCTACTGTTACCGGCACATCGTTGACGTAATATTTTCTCGGTGGTTCATCCGGACCTTCTGGTGGCAAATCAATTTGACTTCCTCCCATTGGCGGATCTACTAATATTTCACCAATCTCATTTTCCCTTTCTTGATCGTCTGGCGGAACAACTGGCTCATCCACGCCAGGCTCATAAACCTGCACTGGCTCACCGTCAAAGTCAGGATCAGCGAAAAGATTTGTTGCTTTCCGGAAGTCCATAATCGTGAAGTACATTTTGCCCTCTGCTTCCCGGATTCTTGTGCCGCGCCCAATGATCTGCTTAAATTCAGTCATCGACCCAATATTGGCCTCCAACACCACCAACTTCACCATTTTTGTATCAATGCCGGTAGTCAACATCTTGGAGGTTGTTGCAATCACAGGAAAGCGTTCTTCTACATCGGTAAAATTGTCAAGTTCTCTTTTACCTACTTCATCGTCACCGGTGATTTTCACGACGTAGTAAGGATTTTGCGCTACCAGATCGGCATTCTCGTTGATGAGTGCCTGACGCATTCTATTGGCATGGTCGATATCCACACAGAATACAATTGTTTTTGAAAATCGGTCGGTGGCTCTTAAATATTCTGTTATGCGCCGCGCTATGAGCTGAGTGCGCTCGTCAATAGCAAGTGTGCGGTCATAGTCTTTGAGATTGTAAATTCTATCCTCAATCTCATTACCGTACTTGTCTCTCAGCCCTTTTGTCGGGCGCCATCCATCATCAATAGATGTAGTGACTCTCACAACTTTATATGGCGCAAGAAATCCGTCTTCGATTCCTTGTTTCAATGAGTAGGTATATACTGGCTCCCCAAAGTATGAGATATTGGAAACGTCCTTGGTCTCTTTAGGCGTAGCAGTCATACCAATTTGTGTGGCCGATCGGAAATAGTCGAGCACCTCGCGCCATGCGGATGCTTCTGATGCACTACCTCTGTGGCATTCGTCAATAATTACCAGATCAAAGAAATCAGGACTGAACTCCTTATATGCATTTTTCTCTTCCTCATTGCCAGTCAAACCTTGGTAGAGTGCGAAGTAAATTTGATAGGACTTATCAATTCGCCTATTCTTGACAATATGCATGATGTCATTACCAAAAGGCGAAAAATCACCATTCTTGGTTTGCGTCAATAATGCATTTCTATCCGCAAGAAACAGTATGCGCTTCTTGATTCCTGACTTCCATAATCGCCAGATAATATTAAAGGCCGTATAGGTCTTGCCCGTACCTGTAGCCATAACAAGTAATACCCGATCTTGCCCTTTCGCCACAGCTTCCACGGTTCGGTTAATAGCATTTTGTTGATAGTACCTTGGACTCATTCCGCTATCATCAGCGTAGTACTCCTGACTAACTATCTCCTTTGCTTCTGGAGAATTAATTTCGGTGTTATCTAGGTGCTTTGACCAAAGTTCTTCCGGTGACGGAAATTCGTCCAACGTAATCTCCCGTTCTACCTGGCCAGTGGTGTTCGTTTTATCATGAAAAACAAATGAGTCACCGTTCGAGGTAAATACAAAGGGTATATGGAGTATTTCGGAATATTCCAGGGCTTGCTGCATCCCATCGCCGACATTGTGTTTGTTGTCTTTAGCCTCGATAATGGCAATGGGGACATTAGGTTTATAGTAGAGGATGTAATCAGCCCGTTTCTTTTTTCCTCTGATGTGCATGCTACCCTGAACAATAATGCGCCCGTCTGTAAATGTTACTTCCTCTCGTACTTGTTTCTTAATATTCCAGCCTGCTTTAACTAAGGCTGGGTTGATATATTGGGTACAAATATCTCTTTCGGATAAGTCTTTTTTAGACATTAGGTTTGGTGCGCATTGTTACTAGCATTTAAAAATATGGGATAAAATGGTTATTAAGGTAATGTTAGTAGCTAAAAATTCGAATGTTGCACACCAGGTCTGCTAAATGCCGCTAATTGAGATCCTCTACATTAAACTTGCAATCAAATCATGAAAAGCGAAAAGACCTATTATGAATAGAATTGTTATCATTATTATCGTTTCAGTCGGGTTCCTATTTTCGAATAGGTGCGCAAGTGCGCAACCCAATCTTTCCTTTTACTATCCAAAAATCAAGGGAGAGCTCATCGAACACCAATACTATTCATTAGACTACTCTGAGGCGCACGAACAAGCGCAATGGGTAATCTATTTTGCTGATAATTATGGTGGAGAAGTGCGCACCGATAATTTTAGAGTTGATCCTCTGGTTTCTACCGGCTCGGCATCCCTGGCCGATTTCAAAGGTTCAGGGTATGATAGAGGGCATCTTGCACCTGCTGCTGATATGAATATCTCTGCAACATCAATGTCAGAGTCTTTCTATATGTCCAATATGAGTCCCCAATTGCCTGGTTTCAATCGAGGCATTTGGAAAAATCTGGAATCATTGGTGCGCATCTGGGGAATAAATGCGCATTCAGCAGACGTAGTTGTCACTGGCCCTTTACTTAATCGTACCTGCGGTACCATCGGTAATGGCGTGACTATACCTTGTGCATACTACAAGATATATGCTGATTTGGATTCAAATAGAGCCATTGGGTTCATTTTATCGAATGAGTCGTCTGGTGCGCCCCTATCAGATTTCATGGTATCAATTGACCAAATAGAGGCCGATACTGGCATTGACTTCTTCTGGCAGTTGGATGATTCACTTGAAAATGAGCTGGAATCCCAAGTGGATATTAATCAGTGGGAATGGGCGCCAACTTTAATTCCTCAGAACGAAGACAAGAATAATACGTCAATATCTCCCTCAAGCGATGAAATCACTAAATGCAATGGTATCACTCAGGCTGGGAAAAGTTGCAAGCGAAGTGCAGGGCCATCTGGCTATTGCTGGCAGCATGAAAAGTAGGGCGCCTTTTGGAGTACCATCACAAAATTAGAAAATGGCGATTATCTAAAGCAGCAATAAAATTCTCCCAAAATCTAGAAGATGATCAATTCAAATCCGTTTTTATTCTCAACAATAATTCCAGATTCAAGCACTTTCTCTTTAGCCTTTAATTTAGATATAAAGGGGACTTCAGAATCTGAAAACATTGTATTGACCTTTACTGAATCGAATGTTATTGAATCAGGAAGAATTTTAGCTAAATCTTCGAAATCTGTAGAAATCACAACACTGCTAGTTTCTTCATTTGCTCTAGCTGATGATTCTATATTGAATCTCGAAACCCTTAAAGTTCTAGGTACAATTTGATTTGTGCTGGTTAGAACCTCTAAATTTAATAAAGCTGCAACATTTGGGCTTGCTATTCGCTCTGGGAAAAGTTCCGCAGAAAACTCTACATCCCATATTGATGGGTTACTGGGATTTCTTGTAAATGAGAGATCTGAAATGAATTGTGACTCACCGAAACTATTCAATTTCGGGTTCCCAAAATCAATTGAGTTCAAAGAAATATCTTTTGAAGGGTCAGCGCATCTAACACTTAGCTTCCAATTATTTCTTTGTCCTATTGTATCATGATTTATTGATTCAACCTTCAAATTATATCCAGCATCAATTATGAGTCTAAACGGAAACTCCTCCTTTAAAACAATAGGATTGTTGTCATTGCCAATAGAAATTATTTTCTTGAGATAAAGTTCAATTGAGTTGTCAAATATGAACCGTGAGTCACTCGAATTTTCCAAGAATTGCTCGTTAACATCAAATATTATTGGAATAAAATAAAGGCCTGAACTATGCTTTTCCCAATCATTAACAGAATCATGAATCGTCACATCTCTAATTAATTCAGTATCATTTTTAAGCCTTACGTCCAGGTCTCTTGCAATGTCAAGAGATAGAGGGCCAAATAATATCTTAAGAGTAGATTTTGATGATTGAAAATCAGCTAGAGATAGAAATTTCCCTTCGGGATAGTTAACTCTTCGTCCACGATTTAAAAGCATGTTACTCCATGTCTTTTGAATATCCTCAGGAGAAGGAATTTCTTGAAAACTTACGGCCCCATTGATGAACATCTCAGACACCTTGTAAGATGAACCAACCTGACTCTGCTTTGACCAATCTGACTCTGCTTTAGAATTTAGTTTGACAAAAGGAATGTTGACATTTAATTGAGTCATAGCTTCCACAGAATTGTCAATGATCATCGCATCCTCTTTACTCTCATCGATTAAGAGCCCCCTAAAATGTTTGATTATGTACTTATCCTGTAATTGAGGTTCATTTACCAACAATGACCAAACATCATATAATACGCTGAAGTCGGCGTAGTTAGTTAATGAATTGGCTCGAATTGTTTCTTCAAACACCCTCGAAAGATCATTGTGAAAGTTTCCATATACAACCGAAAGGTGTTTCTTTTCTTCTATGGTCTTACTAAGTGCAACGTGGGCTTCTGCTTTGAATATTTTCTCATACTCCCCTCCAGCTTCACTTTTTAATGCCTTGTCCATTAAACTAGAAAGATTCACTTTCAGATTATAATTATTGTCTTCAGAGGGTTTGATAAGATAAACCTGATTCTTCTTTATCATCAAGGTCGTTGGCTCTAGATTTAGTATTCGATCACGCTGGCCATCCAAAGATTTTTTATCGAATATCATGCTCCCAAAATCCATAAGAGGGAATGCAGGATAGGAATTGTCTCGGGTAACAAGAAAATCATCATTTACCAATACATTTGGTATCCTAAAGGCCTCTATATAAGTTTTATATCTTTTTGTGTACTTTTTTTTCCTAGAAGATTTTTTCATCCGCTCTATTTCAGATTTGCTTTTATTCAAAATTCCCGCATCCTTATAAAACAAATAAAGTCGGTCTTCAAAAACTTCTTTAGCTGGTTTTTGAGCAAGACACACAGAGCTGAAAACCAATAGTAGAATTGAGATTATAGGCTTATCTATTTTCATAGCTGATAGGCTTTGAATAATGCAATGATTTGAAACATGCGATGATTGAATAATTCGCCGTTATCTGTATGAATGTAATAAAAAAAATTATAATAGACAATGGCCATATAAAAGTATTATCTAACTCACTCGGATTCTACGAGATCGTTAATGGATTTGTGAAATTCCAAAAGGAGCATAATATCCTCCACAATCAAAGGGTTCGATTTGTGGTCAGTACGGACTACTTAAAAGCCACTCATTTGAGTGGCTTTTTTGTTTTGTGGTTGAGTGTTTTGATGTGTTCTTGTACCACCACAAAAGCTGTTTGTAGAACTTAGTTAGGAAAACATCGAGTAGAGGAGGATGTCATATGCTTGGGGGGAGCAGGAGGAGTGTTCTTTTTGTCTCTTGATAAGTTGGTCTAAATCCTTAAGAAGGTGATTGTGGAGAATGACCTTTAACACCTTTTTTCAATAGTTTTGAAATAGCCTTTTGTCTTTTCTAATCAACTGGTAAAATCAAAACCGCCCAATGCAGGTGAAGTGGCTTTGGATAATGAAAAACTCAATTCTCCCTGACCATTTTATTTAACCCTCAGTGAAGATTCCCTAACATTCAGTTGCCCATTAAATGTGATGGTTTCGGGATTCATTTTTCCGGCCGATTCTATCTGAACGAGAAGTTGCTCTGCTGCGGCCACTCCGATATCATGAGCAGGTTGTGATACAGATGTCAGTGGAGGATCTATAAGAGATGATACCGCACTTTCGGTAAAGCCAACCACAGCAATTTCCTCTGGAATTTTGTAACCATATCGCTTTAACGCCTTTATACAACCAATGGCAGCCGGATCGTTTACGCAAACAAATCCCTGCGGTAGTTGATCTTTGTTTATGAGAGCTTCTACGGCCTGATCCCCATCCTCTATATGAAACCCTGCCTCTACAATCAGATCCTCGGAATAGAATAGGCGGTGTTTTTTTAGTGCATCCAGAAAGCCTCTCTTTCTATTGTTTGAAACATATGAATGCTTGGGGCCACCCAGAAATTTAAGGTCAGTGATGCCCTGGCGGATTAGATGCTCAGTAGCAAACATTGACCATTTGTAATTATCAAAAACGATTTTAGGAAGAGGCAAGGTGTGATTGACCCTATTGAACAATACGATCGGGAACTCCTTCTCTT
>JBDVMP010000107.1:0-179312 GCA_039970095.1 Cyclobacteriaceae bacterium | reverse complement strand
CGAAGCGCATATATACGTTTGGCATTATCAGAAGAAATCTTCCCCGATTCTTTTGCCAGCGCAAACAACTCTGTTAAGTGTTGCGAGCTGAAAAGTGTCAAAATCACCTCTATCCCCAAATCCATTTGAAAGGATGAAATCCCTTTGGTGTTCAAAAAACCTTTGAGATAAGTAGTAGCTGGATACGGCGTATTCAGCTGAGTAAAGGGAGGAGTTATGAGTAGGAGGTCTGTCACTGATTCAGGAAGTGTACAAAGTGTGCAAGTTCCTGATTTTTATTGTATTGACACTCCCTATGGTTGAGCTAATTTTCTGGCATTGAAAATCCTCATATAGATCATATGGGCCATATTGCGGGCACGTTCTTTTGCCAAAGTGGCTTTTTCTCCTTCAAACAATTCGTCGAGGGTATTCATCCAAAGCTCCAGCCAATTACCAAAATGAGCCTGATCAATCTCATGATTGAATTTAGCGTCTACTTCTATATGAGCCTTCATCGGGTTGCCCCGAAAGCCGCTAACAAAGAACAGGTTGGCTTCCCAAAAGTCCGCCAGTTTGGAGAGGTGTTCGGGCCAGTCTGTGATGGTTTCATTAAAAAAACGACCAATTTCAGCATGTGCTCTCACCTTGGTGTAAAAGGCATTGACAAGTTTTTCAATATCCGCTCTGGACTGAATATCTGGCTTCATAAAACAAGGTTAGTACTTTTCACAATGGCACAAAATAGAAGTTGGCGGCATTTTGACAATTACTGACAAAAGTCATATAACGATCGCATTCACCCAGAAACCTGTCAGCATGAAACAAAAAAGGTCTCCAGAAATCTAGAGACCTTTATTGGCGCACTCGGAAGGAGTCGATCGCAGCGGCGAACAGCCCCTCAAAATACCGGAACTATGTGCAATCCTTAAAGTCGGCAAGGCCACTATTCATAAGTGGAAGAAAGAAGGCCATATTCCATTCCGGAGGGTTAGCAATAGAGTCTTTTTTGACTTGAATGATGTATTGGCATCACTTGACAGGTATGATCCTAAAAAGAAGGGGGCCGGTCATGAAATACTTAAAAGAAGAATATAGAACCAAGGTTTTGTTCACACCCTAATCAAAAGATATGAAGACATCTATTTTTACAAAAAAGCAGATTCTGTTTCAGGCCGGTTGGTTTGCTTTGAAATCTTTAAGGCCAGAAAGAGATGTAAGTCCCCGATACGAACGATAACTTCAAAGAATGGTGACCACCGGCCTGCAATTAACGAAGATTTCGGATATCGCGCGTTTTCAATCATAGATGAATCATAAGCCTGCTGCTTTGTTCCAAAATAACATGAAGAACGTTAATTTTGGATAAATTAGGTGCCTGAGAAATAACTAAACTAAGATTGCCACATAATCTATCAGAATCGGATACTAGAGCAAAGTACATTAATCCAATGCTTAAGCAAGCAGGATGGGAAGAAGGGTATATTGTTCGTGAATACTATTTTACTGATGGACGAAAGCTGATAGGAAACAAAAGAGGTAAACGCCTTTTTCTTGATTATCTCCTCAAATACAATGGCTCAAATCTTGCAATTGTTGAAGAGAAGAAATTAGGTAAGCATCCGACTGATGGTTTACAACAGGCCATAGAATATGCGCAGAAACTAAAAATCAATTTAGTATATGCCAGCAATGGAGAAGAACTATATCTATTTGATTTACGAACAGGAAAGGGGAGTATGTTGACCGATTCCTAAGTCCTGAAGAATTGTTCGACCTGAATTTCGGACAACAAAATGCACTCAAGAGGAAGTTACTGTCAATCCCATTTTACATAACTGGACCGTTTTCACCTAGATATTACTAGGAAATTGCCGTCAATAAAGTGATGGAAAACATTGCCGAAGGAAATGCCACTATTACGGTTACAACAATTGTTGGAAGCCATACAGCAACATGCTCAGTCAATGCGTTTGTTCCGGAAGTTGAGCCAACTGGTGTCACTCTGGATCAGTCTTCTTTTGATCTTGAAGTGAATAGTAGTCTGAGTTTGGTTGCTACCGTTGCTCCGGCCAATGCCACAGACAAGTCGGTGACCTGGCAATCTTCCAATGCTTCTATTGTTTCTGTAGATCAAACTGGTAAAGTGACTGCTATTGCCTCAGGAAATGCCACTATTAAGGTTACAACTCAAGTGGGTGATCATAGTGCAACCTGCGCTGTGAACGCATACGTTTCGGTAACAGGGGTTGAATTAGTTAATCCGAGCTTAACAATGAAAGTTGGAGAGACCAAAACTCTATCAGCCCAGACCAAGCCACCATCTGCTGACAACCAACAGGTCACCTGGGAAACCAGCGACCCACCGGTAATAACAGTAGATGCTGATGGAAATATTGAGTCCATAGCCTCAGGATCTGCAACCATTACTGTTAAAACTGCAGATGGAGGGTTTTCTGATAGCGTGACCATTATCAGTAGTGTGTTGCTAAGTGCCACTGAAGAAGGGGTTCACCAAATCCTGCTTTCTCCTAACCCGGTACAGGGGTTTCTTGTCATCAGATCTAAATCAAATTCAAATATTAAGTCTGTGAGTATAACCGACATCCAGGGCAAAGTTTGTCTGTATAGATCTCTAAACGATCTTCAAATAGAACTGAACACATCTGAATTGAGGTCTGGTATTTATGTGATAAGTATTGAAACTGAGAATAATAAATTTAATGAGTGACTGGTGGTGCGATAGCCTGAGTTTCATTTAAAGGTTATGACAAAATGGTCACCCTCAATTCAAGGGATGGCCATTTTTTTTTGTGATGTTAGAAATGCAGTTGATAATAGGACAATCCAATCATAATGCAACTTCTTCACAAATTTGAATGTCTAAAATATTTCCAATCGCAGTATTAATATCATGATATTAGTTATACTTATATTTACTTATAAGTAATACTATGGTATCTATTATTTCCACACACAAGGCTCAGGAAAAGATTGCTCAAGATATTCGCAGTATAAGGCTGAGTAAAGGTTTAACACAAAGTGGCTTAGCCGATCGCTCAGGTGTAAGTCTCCCAACCCTACGAAAGTTCGAGCAAAAAGGGCTCATTTCACTTGAGTCCTTCTTAAAGCTCTGCATGACGCTGGGATGCCTTGAAGAAGTGGTTAATGCCCTTGAGTCTCAATCAAAGGGATTTTCCTCCATTGATGAGGTTTTGGAGGATAAAAAGGATAAGAAACCCAAACGGGGCTGGCGCAAATGAAAGACCATAAACCGCTCAATAAAATCAAAGCTGGACTGGATTTTGGCAAAGGGCTAATTCCCGTCGGGACATTGGCTCTAAGGGATGGCATAACCTATTTTGAATACGACCAAGCTTTTTTAGAAAAAGGACTTCACATATCCCCTTTCAGGCTTCCGCTCGAACCTGGACTGAAAAGCTTTGAGTCACAATTCTTCGAAGGCTTGCCCGGGGTATTCTACGATAGCCTGCCCGATGGCTGGGGACGGTTATTGCTTGACCGTCTTTTAAAAAGTCACGGCCATTTATCAGAAGAGTTTTCTTCCCTGGATCGACTGGCTCATGTGGGAGTGCACGGATTAGGCGCACTTATCTATGAACCCGATCAAAACGAAAAGAATATTGAAGGGGAAATTGCTCTAGATGACTTGGCCAAGCAGACAGAGGTCGTTTTGCATGGTCATGCCGAAGATACGCTGGAAGAGCTTATCGCCTTGAACGGATCATCCGCTGGAGCTCGGCCAAAAGCTCTTATTGGTATTGATAAATCTCGTAGAAGTATCATTCATGGCAAACACATGCTACCCACAGACTATGAACATTGGATTCTCAAATTCCCCAATAGTATTGATGGATTGGATGCCGGCGCTATTGAATATGTGTATTCCATCTTGGCAAAAGAGGCAGGCATTGAAATGAATGAAACATATTTATTCCAAGCCGCAAAAGGTGCCGGTTATTTCGCTACAAAACGTTTTGATCGGAATAAAAGCCAAAGACTGCACATGCATACGGCCAGTGGTTTAGTGCATTCCAACTTCAGAACTCCTTCCCTTGATTATGAAGACTTGATAAGCCTAACCGAAGCATTGACAAGAGATGTGAGGGAGGTAGAGAAGATGTTTCGCCTAGCCGTCTTTAACATTCTATCTCACAATCGAGACGATCACGGAAAGAACTTTTCATTCCTGATGGACAGCAATGGAGAATGGAAACTATCACCTTCCTATGATCTGACCTTTTCATCAGGACCGGGAGGTCATCAAAGTACGATGGTCATGGGTGAAGGAAAACACCCATCCAAAGAACATTTGATGAAATTGGGACAAGTGGCAAAGCTTAAAAAGACGACCGTTACATCCATCCTTGAGCAGACACAAGAAGCCTTAAAACATTGGCACGAATTAGCCCAGAATTACGCCGTAAGCAAGACCAATATCAAACTCATTGGCGAGCGGATAAATCAAACCAACCGATGACCTCCACGGCAAGTACCGATTTCTTTGAAAGAATGGTGCTTATGGAAGTCTGATACATTCATCATTAGATTAATTCGGCTCCTTATAAAACCCAAAGATAAAAAAGCCATCCCGGACATCCGGGATGGCAACAACCAATTACATGAATGATAATAATCTAATTCTTTCTAGAGTCTCTCAACTTCTTAAGCCCATAAGCACCACCAGCGGCTAGTAGTAAACT
This sequence comes from Cyclobacteriaceae bacterium, assembly GCA_039970095.1. Lineage (GTDB taxonomy): Bacteria > Bacteroidota > Bacteroidia > Cytophagales > Cyclobacteriaceae > JAMZMI01. The sequence continues at coordinate 174,609 of JBDVMP010000107.1, read as the reverse complement.
CAGCCCTCCATCTATAGGAGTAGCAGGAGGTGCCCCTTGTGCAAACACAGGAACAACAACTAGAATTAAGAGTATCGTTAATAGGATATTGAAATATTTCATGATTGTATGTCTTTAAATTTTAAAAGATGAATTTTCTAGTGAACACCCCTTCTGAGGTAGATATTTTAACAATGTTGATGCCTTTAGTGAATATAGGAATCTCCAAATTTCCAAGGCTTTGATTAGACAATTTACTTTGAACCAGCACCTTACCAGACATATCGTAAACAGCAACTTCTCCAACGTTAAGTACATGACCAAAGTCCACTATCAACATATTGTTTAAGTACCTGTATAATGGTTGAGCAGCTAGTTTGTTATTAGCCAATACACGGGCCGCTCCATAAGTCAGTTTGAACCTGTTTTGATCAGCGCCAGCAAAACTGCTGAAAGTCACTGTTTGAACTTCACTCAAATCATAAGTTTGCTGAGTGACCGCATCATACAGATAAAACGAAAGTCCATCGTCTCCCAGGTTTAATTCCTCGACATTCAGTGTAAGCTCTCCTGCAACACCCAGATTGAAAGCAAGCTCTGTAGAAACGCCTTCCTTTACCGGAAGTCCCTGGATCGCATATCTCATGTCCTCAATCAAGCTATAGAACTGAAGATCTTGATTACCAATCAACTTAGAAGCATCATACACTCTATCCACACCAGTTGTGGCACCCTCGATAAGTCCAACGAAGAGTTCATTAGTAGCCGACTGATCTGCATTAGAAAGTGAAAGTTTAATTCCTAGTTTTTTCGACTCCCCTTTCCTGAAATAATTCGCGTCAGCATTGTTGCCAGCAACTCGCATATCCTCTGTGAAAATAATTTCACTGTTATCTACAGTGGCTTTCACAAAAAATCCCTGAGCAGAACCAATGTAACCTTCAAAATCCTTCGCAGCGCCATTTACAGTAGCTATTGCATTGGCAGTGATGTAATCAGCATTGGTTCTTCTGCCTGCATCTGAACCACCATCTTCCCAGATTGATACTGACCCTTCTACTCCAACATTTGCCGCTAAAAAGGCAGCAACATCTATGGAAGCTGCGTATGGATTACTCACAAGGTGCCATCCCTGATCACTCGCATTTGCAGTACCTGTTGTTGTTTTGGTTAGACCAAAAACATTCACAGTTCCTGAATTAGGCACTCCTGTGAATGAAAGAGCCGCCTGACCCGCCTGAGTATATCCTTTCCCGGGAACCAACTCAGCTGCAGAAGCATCCTTCCATCGCGAAAGACCAGCATCAGCATCGTAACCGACAGTTTCATCATACCAATAAACATCACTTCCGAGGCTTGCCCCAGTGATTGATGGATCCTGAACAACCGGACTACCAACAAAGCTGTATCTTCTATCAGCAAAAGAGGTATTTCTTTTTATCGTTACTTCTTTGTCAAAATTTGAATCCGTAATTAACGATGCACCTGATTCAATAACCAGATTCCCTGTGGCGACTGAAGCAGCTCCTTGAACAACAATGTTATCTACATTAAGTGCACCCCCAGCATTAGCTGGCCAGAACCGAATTCTATAACTGCCAGCAGTCAAGGTATAGGATCCACTTAAATCTTTCACCGCTGGGTCGCTACCCTGCCATAAGTTTCCAAGATTTGTTCCAGCATCTGTATGCACCTGAATCTGATGCCACCCATTGGCAATTCTTCTGAGCGAAACTGTATAGTCACCTCCAGTAGCGATGGTAAAATCATAATAAGCATAGTCTGCTACACCACTATTATTGACCAATGCCAGGGCTTTAGTTCCCATATTTGATGGGTTGTCTTCAACTGTTGCCGCAACAGTTCCCAGGACAAATGCGGAAGGAACCTGTCCGTCTTCCATATCCTCGCTTAGAATAGGTGCAGGAGTGACTGCCTCCTGATTGATGTTGGCTGTTCCATTTATCGTCAAGGTGCTGCCTGATGGAATGGTCACTGTCTTTCCATCTGCTATTTCGATCACACCTGAAGTTAAATCTCCAACTTCATTGTAGTTCTCAGAAAAAATCAAATGACCTCTATCCTGTGGGGTTTGTGGAGCCCAGGAAACACCATCCCATTCGCTTTTGGCACATTCACCAAATTCGTAGAAAAGTGTGGTGTTTCCGGTAAAGGTGTGCCCATATTGTTTATACGTCTGACCATCAGCCTGACATCCCTCAGGAACTTGTCCATTATTCGCCCAATTCTTAGCGTTAAAAAAATTCCATCGGGTATAGCCATCATCAACAGTGACTGTTATCGTATAAATGCCGTCACTGTCATCATCTGTCATTGCCAGATCAGTATTAACAGGGTCGAATTCATCGAACGTTCCCGTTATCCAAACCCCCTGGGTCACATCAACACCAGTCATATCGACATTAAAAGTCACCGAGTAGGTCGCCTGAGCTCGTGTAATCGTCGACAAAAACAGTAACCCAAAGGCTACCATAAAAGCGCGTTTGTAATTTTTCATCATAAGAATTTTTTAGTTTCGTGATTATTCAGTCAGGATTAATCAATCCATAACTCTTATAAAATCTAAATACCAAATTAGGTGTTTGAAGAAAGTAGGCACTCCTAGATATTAACCCTTTCTTTGCGGATTTTACCCATTATGAGCTCCTGAGGTATGAAATGGTAAAAAAAAGGGGGTAATCGTACGCTTTTTTTAAGAATCTCTTAAAGTGTAACAGTATTAATTCCAACAAAAAGGCCTTCCGCCTTGTGAGTCAGAAATTTCTAAACACGAAACTGGACGCCTCTTTAGAGAATGAATTTTCTGGCATATATCCGATCTGAAGTAACCAACTTCAACACATAAAACCCACTACGATTGATGCCAATATTCAAATTGTGCGTATCAAATTGTGTGCGGTTTGATTGAACGATAACTCTCCCGCTCAGGTCGTAAACCGCATATCCCAGCACATTTTCAGGAGCTAAGAAATCAATGCGAATTTGGCCATCCTCTACCCAAAAACCTGGCTCGGGTTCTTCAGCAATGGCTATTATTTCTTTCGATCTATAGGCAAGTGAAAAACGATCCTCCTGAAACCCACTCGCTGAAGAAAAGCTGAACGTGGATGTGACACTCAAGTCATGAGTTATTCCGGTTAGCTTATCAGTCAGATAGAAGGACATAGTTTCGTCTCTTATGATTAGGTCTTCCACCTTTATCTCCAGATTAGTTGATTTATCCGTATTGAACCCTAGTAAAACTGCTTCAGCATAGGAAACGGGAATCGATTGAATAGCTAGCTTACTTTCTTCAATCAACGAAAAAAACTGAAGTCCTTCATTGGAATAAAGTTTAGTAGCATCGAATTGCGGGTCATATCCCACTGTAGCTCCCTCAACTATCCCAACATACAATTCATCCTTGAATTTGCCATCTGATAGGGATAGCTTGATACCCACCGCGTTATCCGATTTGTCGAATTTCCTAAAAAAGGTAGCATCGGTATTATGTCCTGTTACCAACATATTTTGGGTGAAGTCTACGGATACATTGTCATTGATCGCTTTCACAAAGAACCCCTGCATACTTCCTATATACCCTTCAAAAGTTTTTGAACTTCCACCAACAGCGGCCACCTGATTGACCGTGAGATAGTTACCGCCATTACCTCGACCACCACTTGTACCTTGTCCGTCATCCCAGATTCTAATAGATGATTCAATGTTGGAACTATTTACTGCTAAGAACTTACTCACATCCATAGCTGCTCCATAAGGATTGCTCAACAAGTGCCATCCCTGATTATCCGTGGATGCAGTGCCTGTAGCGGTTTTGGTCAAATTGGATATAGTGATAGTACCAGAGTTTGGAATGCCTGTAAAGGTTAAATCCTGTTTTGAAGTCTGTGTATAGCCTCTGCCCGGAATCAGTTCAAGTGATGATGCATCTTCCCATCTGCTTAGTCCTGCATCCATGTCAAATGGAATAGTCTCGTTGTACTGGAAGACATCTGAACCAAGAACTGACCCTGTAATTTCCGCATATGACTGAACAGGTATTCCGACCATACTGTATTTCCTATCATTATCACCAAAGCTTGTGTTTCTTACAAATGTAACCGGCTGGTCAAATCCATCAGGAACAATTAGAGAAGCACCGGAAGCAATGGTCAATCGCGTATTGTATTGTACAGTACCAGTTGAAGAGTCCAGGTTTTCCAGTTTGATATCATCTACATAGACACTATGTGAAGTGTTGGATGAGGATTGAAATCTCAAATAATAACTACCGGGATTCAGTGAATAATCCTGAGTCATCTCTGTCCAGGAATTTAGTCCCGAACCACTGCTACTAATCAATGACCCTACAACAGCACCATTTGCATTTTCCAGCCTGGTAAAGTGGTAGGAATTTGTTGCAGTCATCAGGAATGAAAGTCTATAATTCCCTGCTTCTGCTACATCCAATTGATAAAACACCCTCGAATCTGTTCCATAACTAACTCGCAATACTTGAGAATCTCGAGATTGTATATCACTCTCTAAAGTCACTACCTCACCGCTTATATTCAACGCTGAAGGAATTGTGGGGCCTTCAAAATCTTCGAAAATCATAGAACCATCACCAATTACATCTCCGATTTGTGCTTCACCCGTAAGCGTGAGCGTGCTTCCAGAAGGAATTGTAACTGATTTACCTTCTTCAATTTCAATGTGCGACGCATTGAGGTTTCCCGAGTTGTTGTAATTGCCCTGAAAAATCAGGCGGGCGTTTTCCGATGGAGGAGCAACATCCCATGAGAGGCCATTCCAGACACTACCCTCATAAATACCAGGATACGGTTCAATTGAAACATCTTCGATATACAAGATAACATCAGTACCATTGGTATCTGTGGAGTTAATGGTGATCGTTAAATTATCTGTAGCAGTCGAGGCGTTGTTTCGAGTGAAATTCGTTTTCAGTGTCACCCATTGTCCATTTGGTAGGCCCTCCATATCCAGGGTGATGTTGTTTTCACCTGAATCACCAAACGAAATATCCATCTTATCTGGTGCATTTCCCGTTTCCAACCACACTTTTGTGGCAAGCGTATATTCACCTGACTCCATTTCAACAGAACCTGTAGGTGAAGTTGCTGCTACATTTGAGGGTAATGAGCCTGTGTAATGAAATTTTAAACTGTTATTTCCTTCACCCGCCTTTTCATTTACAATTTCAAGGTGATCAACAGAGCCAGCTGGGATTAACCAATACAGCCAATTACCATCCTTACGGAGGGGACCTTCAAACCCAAATAACCCGCGATCAAGGATGTTCTTATATTCCTTTTGCCAAACTCGGATGTAGTCTATTTCAAAATCTACCGGAAATTCACCAGCTTCTTCTTCTGTTGGCAAGCCATTCCACGGAAAGGTTTCCTGATCTACCCAAATCCAGAATGGATTGGTCAATACCCATTCATTACCCAGCGCTTCCATTTGATCTTTGGTAATACTTCCCAGGAGTTCTCCATCTGCATAGAATTTTAGGTACTCTGGATCCCATTCACAACCATAAACATGAAAGTCATCAGCCACGCGCCAGTCAAGTATATAATCCTCGCCATAGACTCTCCTTGTTTCTAATCCGGGGCTCCAGTCGATGTACTGCCACTTATATTGATTATCAAAACCCTGACTTTCCTTGCTCGGCTGTCTGTGATCTCCGAACATCTCAAACATGTCAAGCTCAGACTCAAACCCGGTAGTCCAAAAAGAACTCGTGATCTCGGCATCCGCTGCTTTACATCTTATTTCCATGTAGCCATAAAGAAATTGTTTGCGTGTAATAACGGCCGCCGTGGTTATGTTTTCGTATTCAGTACCATCAGCTTGTGGAGTTTCGGAAAATGGATAATCCGGTTCCCATCGGGTTTCTAATTTCAGTTTACCATCTTCGACACGTACATTCTCGGTTGAAAATTGTGAAGGAGCTCTACCAATCCAATTCGACTGATATTCCCCATTTCTTCCCTGAATTAGCCACTTTTCCTCATCGAGTGTTGTCCCATCAAACTCATCACTCACCTCCTCATTATAAATCCACCCATCAGCATTTGTGGGGTCGGTGTATGGCGCAGATTCATCCGGATCAAACCCCAAATCAATGACAGAGCCAAACGTGACAGCATAGTTGGGCATATTATTATTGACCCAGTTGGAAGCCGCAGTTGGACTATCCCAAAACAAGGGCTCCACATGGTCTTCACTCCATTTGCTGGCCCTTGCTATTAAGGTATCCAGTAATTCTGGGAATTGACTGCTTAAATCCGTTTGTTCACTAATGTCATTTTCAATATTGAAAAGTTTCCACGCAGCATTGTTCCATTTATATGCCTTCCACTCATCTCTCCTAACACCCACCTCGTTTGCAGACGCATTATGTCTTAATGAAAAGATAGGATCTCCTACCCTGGCATCCGCTCCGGTTGTAATTTCATTCCAAACGTTTTTTCCATCCAAATGACCATTCGCAGAAACATCCGCATTTGCCAAATACGCGAATGTTGGATAAAAGTCAAGGGCTGATATTACGTGATCATATGTTTGATCCGAAGGAACATTTGATGGCCAGTGCCAGAACATAGGCACGCGGAATCCGCCTTCAAGTGTATTGCCTTTTGATCCAGATAACGGAAAGTTATTCCCGCCCTGATCCGTGCGGCCTCCATTGTCACTTAAGAACACAATGAGGGTGTTGTCATAAACACCCTGCGCTTGCAAGGCATCCACTACTCTACCTACGCCCCTGTCCATGGCATAAACCATCGCTGCATACGTTTGCCTTGTACCATCTGCTATCGCGGCGATTTGAGGGACAGCCAAATCTTCTGTCTTGGCTCTCAATGGTGTATGAGGTGCATTGTATGAAATGAATAGAAAGAAAGGATCTGTGCCGGCAGCTGACTCCTCGATGAACCGAATGGCTTCATTGGAAAGTTCATCCGTGATATACTCATCATCATCTGTTACCTCTACCCCATTGTGCTCCATAGGTGCGTTGTAATCCCAGTTGCTGCCATTGGCGTATTGCTGCTTATAGTAATCCGGGAAGTATTCATGTCCACCGCCTAAAAATCCGTAGAAATCATCAAACCCGCGAACATTTGGATGATATTCAGGTTCTTTGCCCAGATGCCACTTACCTACTAAACCTGTTTGATAACCGGCTTCCTGCAACATTTTGCTCATGAATTTTTGATCTGTAGGAACACCAAGATCACTTCCGGTTCCTGTACTGGGTAAGTTAAATTGTGAACCTATCTCGTGTGGATACCGCCCCGTGAGTAATCCTGCGCGACTAGGGCCACAGAACGGATGCAGCACATAAGCCGATGAAAATACAGTTCCCTGATCGGCGAGTACGTCCAACTCAGGCGTTGGAATATCAGTGGAGCCATTGAATCCCACGTCATTATATCCAAGGTCATCCGCTAGAACAAAAATGATGTTTGGTCTGGTTTGCGAGAAGGTGTTAAAAGACGCAATTGCCATTAAAATTAACATCAGGAAACCACGAAAACCCAAGTAGTTATATTTCATAAATAGATTTTAAAACTATTCACTCGCTACCTTTTGGTTTTGACGGTAAAGCAAGGAATTAATGTGTTTGAATTATTTTTTGGAAAACCGAATCGATTTCAATTGTATTCCGTCATTGATCAGCATCACATAAACACCAGCAGGCAATGCAGACACGTCTATAAATTCTAAATTTGATCGCTGATGAATCAATATCTGACCAGATAGGCTATAAACACTGAGGCTCAATTCACCGTCAAAATTTCCGGTTATCTTAATCAAGTCATCGGCAGGGTTTGGATATATTTCCCAACCACTTTCTCCTCTGGGTACTGCGGATAATATTTCACTTGGATCTTTAATTTGAATGTTCTTTATTTCCTCGAGCGCAACGACTGTTCCTTCTTCTTTTGTCGATTCAAACTCAGCTGTCAGTGCATAATAATTACCCGAAGGAAGGTCAGCGGTCAAAGTTGTCGCACTGGGAATCAAAAGTGAGACAGATGATTTTCCAGCTGCCAGACCCACAATACTCATATCATTTGCCATTATTTCATTCACCGCCTCACCTGATTGGTTCTTCTCCTGAAGTTTCAAAACCAGCCCCTGCACGTTGGAAACGGTATATCCACTACCTGCATCAAATGAATAATCGAATTTTAAACTTCCTCCAGCACCGTATTCTCCATTGGTATACTTATCCCTATCCGCATTGATTTGAGGTGGAGCTTGCCATACTCTGACATAGTCGCATTTCATTTCTGTAGGAAAACCACCTGGATCTTCAGGTGTTTCTACCACGGTTCGTTCGCCATTAATGTATGCTTCGTAAGGGTGTCTAAGACCCAATGAAACCGTAACGTGCATTGGTAAATGCCAATAAGTGTTAGGTCTTCTGGCTCGCTCAACACCATCTACAAACCAAAAAATAGAGTCAACTCTCGACAAAGCCGCATACGTATGGTATTCATCACGAGGGTCCCATGGAGCCAACCATTTGTTGTGAAGCTCTTCATTTTGTCCAGGTCGCTTCCAGGTAAGTTCTCCATTTTCGATAATCCTGGTATGCAGGTTCATTTCTATATCATGAATGGAATTGGGGATTTGGAACACTTCAACGACATCTATCTCACTGTATTGAACACCTCCTTCCTCCTCAGGCGTGGGCTGTCCTACGCTGTATAACCAAAATGCCGGAGCTCCTGATGGCCAGGTAGGTTGCGCTTTGATTCTGGCCTCAAAATAACCATAGGTGATCGTTTCATCTATTCTGGCAATCCCCGAAGTGAAGTAATAATTTTTGCCGCCGCGCATATGGGGTGCATGCTGCATTTTAATGGTCAACACAGTGTCAGACACAAAAGCGTTCTCAGGTTCCCACGACCAGGTACCCCAGTCATTCACGTTGTTGTTCCACTTGCTCTCCAGGGTTCCAGTATTAAACTCATCAGAGTAACCTGGCAAATAGTCCCACTGCATATCCGTGTGGGTTGTGGGTATCTGCGCAAAAAGTTGATTAATCACTAAAATCGACAGGCTAAGTAAAGCGGTTATCCTTTTCATTTTACGTTGTTTAAAACCAAGATAAGTACCCTTGAATCACAGCAGCAGTGAAAAAATAATTATTCTCCTCCACTAATATTTCAACAAATTGAGCAAATAAGAGTTGCATTCTCATCACTAGAATTATCCGCCACCTCTTCAATTTTATCTTATTCTCAGAATCTTCTGTGCTTTTCTTCGGATATAAATGATTAAAAAAAGACAATAACGGGGTAAAATTGATATGGTCGACTTTGAGCAAATCATTGAAATTGCAACTATGATTACAAACTGACCTCATGGTGTCCCATGAGATAAATAACTATGAACAAATTGAAAGTCAATACTGCAGCTACGCTCATTTTAATCGCAATAAGTTTTAATTTAACTGCTCAGGATTATCCATTGTCAGACCCAGATAACACGGGCAATTGGATTCTCAATGGAGATTTTAGTGATGAGTTTGAAGGAGACTCTCTGAACCGATCAAGGTGGCACTTACAGGGAGAATATATAGCTGGTTGCGAAGGTGATGGATGTCGTGATGGCATCTACTATAACGGATTTAAAGGCCGCTGGCCTGCTCAATTCACCCCAAACAACGCGAAAGTAGACGGTGGCAAACTGATTCTGGAGACAAAGTGGGAGCCTGAATTTACATTTCTCAGCAATTGTGATGAGGGCAACACGGGTTACTGCTATGGAAAAGATTTGGACGGTAACCCATTACCAGTAACTACCGCTGGTGTTAATTCATTGAAACAATTCACCTACGGTTACATGGAGATTTACAGTAAGGCTGCTAACGCGGAAATTACCAGTTCATTCTGGACAATAGGGAGTGGTGCTGAAATAGATATGTTCGAGATGTTCGGAAAATATGAGGCTGCTAACCGAAAACACAAAGAAAAGGAACTCAAATTTAATCTTATTGAGTGGGGCAATGGATTTAAGCCCAGGTTTGAAACTTTTATTTCTACAGACTGGCGAGTGGCGGATGATTATCATACCTATGGTTTTGAGTGGGACGACACCTCCGTTTCGGTATATGTAGACGGAGAATTTCAAGGTAAATACACTGGAGCTGATTTTACCAAAAACCTGGATGAGGGAAGAGACTGGACCTTCACTGGATCTCAAAGACTCTGGGTGGATCAGGAATGCTTCCCCTGGAATGGACTCCCCAACGAAGAAGACCTACCGGCGCAGTATCAAATTGAATATATCCGTGTATGGCAAAAGGCTGATCAAATCGAAGATACCACTGCTCCAACCTTTGCTGATTTAGATCACACATTGGCACTTAATGACGGATTGGTATCTGTTACTGTCAGTGAGCAGTCAAGGATTTTCCTTGTACCTGAAGGAATCGAACGGGACAAAACCAAGATTGAAGCTGCCAACGCCAAGTCTTTTATATCCAATGAAGGGCGCGCTTCAGTCCCTACCAATGGCAGCACACCTGGCAACTACATTCTTTACGCAATTGACTGGGCAGGTAACATCAGTGATGCGAGTGAATCATTCACGATAGAAAGTGCACCTCCCGTTTTAGGTATTTCTCCTGTTCTCAACAACCTTGATATCTTTCCAAATCCAGCTGCAGATTTTACGCAAATCTCCGGCTTAAAAGAGCGACACGATTCAGTGAGGGTTATTAACACCTTAGGTCAATCTTTCAAAGTTGCAGTTTTGAATAACCAATCCATTGATTTAAGACAATTGACTACAGGTATGTATGTTATTCAAATCCCTGGATATTCTCCGGTAAGACTCTTAAAGAAATAAAGGAGTAAGTCAGGTGTAAAGAACAAGGTCCGTTTTCAAGTAAGATCCCTTATTTTTCGGGATGACAAACAAAAAAAACATCGGAGCATATATTGAGCTTTTTGATCAAGATGCCAAAAAGTTAATTAGGAATAATCAACCCACCTCTTTCTCCTCCCAGGAGGAGAATTGTTATTTTAATAAATTGATGTTATGATCTCAGGTTAGAAATAAGAACTTGTCATTTGAAATGCCTAAACATCAATCTGCAAGATCCCTCATTTCGGGATGATAATACACTGAAAATTGAGTCCTAGCTCAATCCACTTTGAGAAACCTGAAAGTCTTCTCATCCATTGATCCCGAAACGCGGACAATGTACATCCCGGATTTTGCAAAGCTCAGGTCAATAGTCGTTTCATCCTGAGAATCAATTTGTTGAGTCAGAACCTGTCGACCGTTTATATCCAGCACATGAATGTCAACACTCTGCTGAATAGAACCAAAACCCAGATTGAACTTGCCTGTGGATGGGTTGGGAAACAATCGCATCTCAGGAGTTATGTCATTTAATTGGAGTATTTCTTTAATCGTGCTCTCCTCATCTCTTAATTCCACAAACAGGACATCATAAGGTTTTAGCGTCTGGGTATTGGCAATATCAATTCCTTTTAGAACATCTCTGGTGGTGGTTCCTTTTGTTGCTCCATTCAGTCTTAAAGTCACTCTTGCATTGACTTTGCCCACATTGACCATAGAGATCACTTGATGGCCACTTTGATTCTTAGCGGACTTCCAGGTACATATCGGAAAATCCGCACTGCTTGACTCGGTAACTGTCACTTCAGGACCATTTCCTCCATCCCTCACTATATTTAACGCCTTTTCTGCCATTCCTCCAGCTTCTGCGACCAAAGTACCGCCTGTAATCCCATCGATGCTTCGATCATATTCATCTTTCTTAAAACTCAGCGCATCAATAATCACCTTTCCGCCACCGTCCACATAAGCCTGAAGAGCTTCTACTTCTCCTTCGGAAACATTTTCGGTTTTATATACTAGCACAACATCCCAATTATCTTTTGATTGCGTTTTGAGAATATCTTCAGTAACAAATCCGAGCGGCACACCTTCAAAATAAAGCGACTCATATAAATCAAAAATATGATCCATATATTCAGCATCATTGATTGATGCAGCCTTGCTGTAGAATATTCTAATTGGTTTTCTCTGGCGTTGATAGGTCATGATAATCTCTGAATGAGAATTGAGATCTAGCAGAGTCGAATGCACTTCATTGACCACACGAGGCTGATGATTGTTAGAGGCCGCATAACCACCTGCCTCGCTCCTGGTAGACCCATCTTCTCTCCTCGCCCAAAACCATGTCTGACTGCCCGACATTCCTTGTGTATGTGCCAGCCAATATGTAGCCCGTGCATGTCCAGGGTCCAAATACAAGTTGATAGAAGCTTTAGTGGAAAGATAATGACTTTCACTATTGAACATGATTTTATTGGGACTAATGGACTTAAAAAAATCATGTGCCATGGCCATCTCCCTCCACTCGAATATGTAACGTTCTTCCCAGGGGTCAGTCCTCCATGGAAAGCTCCTATGCTCCGCTCCAGTATCGTTCCCAATGACATCACTCATTTTAGTTAATACCTCAAAATCCAGACCGTTCGACCTGTCTCCTTCAGTCCACATGCCCGGTATCAGTTTCAAATGAACTTTAGCGTGCGGGTCAGACTTTTTGATTGTATCCTTCATGAAGGTGTACCAGTTGGACACCCTATCCATGTTGAATGACATCCAGTCAAACCACTGTGCGGTACCCTGCATAGCCACAGAAATGGGGATTTCCAATTGAACATCTTCGAAATCATTGAATGAAGTGTTCCAAAGCGTATTCAAATTCGAAATAACCAGATGCTTCTTTTGCAACCATACTCTGAAAGAATCCATGGTGTAAGTGGAAACCCCGCTACTCGCCCATTCTAATTCCCCATTTGCTTTTTTTGTATTGATAAAATGTGGCTCATTACACATCATATAACCTAACCCAGCATATTGTTTATTTGACATTTGAGGTGCCATGCCACCAATTAAAGCACCCATCAGTTCCCTTGCACCCGGATGGTCAATATCGTACTCGGTATAGCGAACAGCATCGGGATCCTTGATAACAAATGCGTCTCCATATTTTGTTTTTGCCCATTCCGGAACGTTACGGTTATTAATAAAAATGAAACCCATCGTTCCGCTAGGCTTGGCCTCTAATTCTGCACTTTGATTTGAATTAATCTGGCCACTTTCATCAGTGACATAGCCCGGAGTAATAAAATGTCCGTCAAGCTGACCATGGTAATCCCAATAAAAATCCGATTTGGGCTTCCAGGTCCAGCCTGCGAGGAAAACGGGTCTGCCTTCAAATGTTAATTGATCCCCATCATGACTCACGTTTGACCAGTCAATATTGGGCGCTGTTACTCGATTGATGGATTTATCAATTAGTCTTTCTAATGTCGCAATACCCGAATCAAGCATTGTGATAATATCCTGCCTTTCGAAATCTGCAAGTAGCTTCGCCATTTCCTCAGCATTGTCTTTGTAGTGGTGATCTTTTTCGAAATAGCTGGTATTTAAAGAGACATTCTGTTCATCCCAATCTGCGTAACCCAAAAATATCTCTGCTGTACGAATCGTTTGTTTTTCCTTCAAAGCATCGATTTCAGAAGATTCAGAAGCAGTGATTAATGAATCCAGAACGTTAATCCTATCGTTGACGATTTCCTCGAGTGTTTGAGAATAGCCAGAGTAGGATATGGAAAAAATTGCTATAATAAGAATCCAGTTGCACCTGTTCATAAGAGTGGTAATTTTAACTCGTAAATCTAGTCCTTCGATAAAAATAAAAGTTCATTGAAATTACCTTTGATATAGTCCTTTTTAGCCGTTGATCCAACCAAAATCAATAAAGAGACTCTCGGTTTTCTAACTCGAATCTGTCAAGTTTCTGTTTCAGATCGGGTGACAGCTGTTTTTCTGATAAGTACCAGTAAGCCCTTCTGGCAATTAGAATTGGCCTATTGAGCAATTCAGCAATCCGATCAAAATCGGGATGATGAGTACTCTCGAGTTTCTGGTAAACAAGAAAACACATATTAATTTCTTGATACTCATTTGTGTGGATCATGAGTTCTGTCAGGTCATTCAGGAAAGGTTCATCTAATGCTGAAGTTGATTTCAAAATGGATGTTAATAAGGAAATTCGCTGTTTCCCATTAGCCGCATTTAGCAATAATCTCATTGGTTCGCAATAGGATGAACCTGAAGATTGCTCAAGGTATTGGATTATTAACCTTAACACTTCGGAATTATACGAATTAAGTAGGTAAGTCATTTGATCAATGTACTCCATCGGCTCTCCTCCCCTTCGCATCAATTCTTCCAGAGCAAAAATAATGTCATCATCCGATCCCTTAAGTAACTTTTTTAACTGGACAGAAGTAAGAGAAGTTCCAGTCAATCCACGAATTACCTGAACCACAGGTCCATGTGCCCAGTGCCAAAGCGTAAAACAGGTCCATGCTGCCCCTACAACAGTTTGCCCTTTAGCAAGTATGATGGATGTGGCACCAGAAATCGCATCAATCTGGTTCTCACCCACCACCTTTTCTTTTGTGATCTGGTCATATCGAATATCTCTGTAAGCAGATTGAGGGTCTTTAAGCAGGTCGTGCAATATCACATAGTCTTCCTCTAAAAAGGGCCTCCCTTCGGTCTTTTCCAGTGTTACCCCTTTATCAAGCTCGTATTCAATGTACTGCCCTAATGGATTCCAATAGAGCCTTACCGGAACAATTTTACAAACACCCTCGAGACAAATGGTAGACTCGACGTTCATGTAATAATGAATCGGATGCTTATCAACATCTAGTTTTTCGTACAGAATAAAATTTCTATCATCCGCAGGAAGAAATCCCGGATGATCAATGGTGATTTCGTGCATGACGATGCTATCCTGGAAATCATGGTAAGAATATACTCCTGTTAACAAGGTCACTATTGAGAAAATTAGCTTGATCATCTATTCCTAAGAGTAGCAGCGAACCTCATGAAGCCTCGCCTGTGGCTTACCATAAGTTTCTTTAATTTTTATTCGGATAGCGGTTGTTTTGATGGTATCGAAGTGAAATTTAATCAGCCGTTTCTTATTCTTTTCAATACTACCCAAGTTACTCCATTGACCTTTGATTCTGGCCTCTAATTCGAGTGATTTAATTAATTCCTCAGGAACCGTATTTGTGTGTGTTTTATCAACCGGAGAACCTTTAAGCATCATGATGTTTCGGCGAATGTTGGTATCACATTTAATCTCCACTTTCGAAAGAGAGATGGGTTCTTCCCATTCGCATTGGAGATCGACGGGTAATCCTTCTGACTGCCAATGATGTACCACATCTTTGAAATCCCGAGACCAACCATCGATTAAAAAGGCTACATCTCCAGAACTAGTTGATGAGGCGAATAGATCAGCTGCTTGTTTCAGCAAATTGTCTGGGTCTTGAGCCGGCCTATTAGGAATAAAGGCATCATTTCTCAGTAATACCTCTTGCAATTCATTCATGTGATCGTTTGTGATGTCCCGAGGTAAAACGCCTTTTTCGATGCACATACCAGCGGCCGTTCCTACAGCCATTCCCATTGTAGAACAAGTAGCCATTACACGTGAAGATGAAAGCGCAATATGCGTCTGACTCACATTTCGCCCAGCAAAGAGCAGGTTGGGGACATTCTTCGAGTACAGACTCCTAAAGGGAAACTCATAAACCTCATGAAAATGTTCATGGAAATAACTTGGCGGTTCTTTCAGATTTTCAATCCCTCCAGGGTTGTGCTCATCAAGGGACCATCCACCATATGCTACTGCATCTGGAAAGTGTTTATGTCCCAACATATCACCCTCAGAAACGATATAGTCACCTATAAATCGTCTTGACTCCCTTCGCCCGGGAAGCGAACACACCCAATCAAGCGCATAATTCTCGGTTTCTGGAAACTCCCCAGAATTTTTCATATAGTCCCACAGACCATAGGCATAGCCCATTAGCTTGTGTCGGTTCTCCTCAAACTCAGCAATGATGTCCCCATCACTTCCAACCTCAACCCACCAGATACCTTCCGAAAAGTGAGTCAGCTTCCGTCGCGGGTGCGCTTCATCGGCGTTAAACGCTAATGTGAAATTTGGCGCTTCAAATGGCATAGGCTTACCCATGTCCTTTGAAGCTAACAAAATAGTGGCGCCCATCTGCCAGCCATCTGGTTCATCGGGAGCATACTTTTCATTGAATTCCTTTTTTCCTTCTCTACCAGTGCGATAAAGTGCTCCTGAAGTGGCAGCCAGCAATCCATCACCAGAGCAGTCGATAAACACATCTGCATTAATGGTGAACTCCGTCTCTGTCATCAATTGCCAACAACGCGCAGAACGGATGCTTTTCCCCTTCATAATAGCCTCAACTGCCTGCGTATTGAGCATTACATCAAGGTTTGGTTCGCTAGTCACATAATCGTATATCACATGATCCCAAACTGGAAAAGACTCCTGAGGATTATGAAATCTATTATGCAATAGTATCTCCTCAATAACCCCTGTTTCACGCTCAGGTTTTTGTCCTACCAGATGTGTAACGCCATGCACATGAACCCTGATTTCGCTAGAGGCATTCCCCCCAAAAACGGGACGATCCTGAACGATGACCGTTTTGGCACCTCCTCTTGCAGCGGAAATTGCGGCACAAACTCCAGCCATTCCCCCGCCAATCACCACTACATCATAGTTGAGCGTCTTCTTTCGCACCGGTATACGCATTTCCCCAGTCTCAACGCTGTGCCATTTGTCATTCTTCCTATCTCCTAAACTATTCTGGTCTTCGGGTGGGCTTAATGGAATCATTGTGGCAGCTACTGCAGCCCCCGCGGATTTCTTGAAAAACTTTCTTCGTTTCATATAATGATCCCCTTAATCTTCTAAAACTTTTCTTAGCTGATTCAATAGCTCCTGCACCAAGTCCGGATTGCTCGATGCGATATTTGTAGTTTCATCAGGATCTTCATCGTGATCATACAATTCCACATCGATTGGTTTATTGTTCAAATTCTTTCGATCCATCCAGGCAATGAACCTATAATTTGGCGTTCGTATGGCATAACCCATTACGTCATTCTCAAATAGATCGCGATCCCAGTAATCTTCATACTGTGCCTGGATTCTCCCCTCTACTTCAGCTATCAATGGTCCGAAATAAGTCTCCCTCATTCCTGCCCTGAGGGGAATGGAACCCCATTCTCGCAGTGCAGGTGATGGAAATTGACTTAATACCAACTCCTTCCATTGCCGGTCTGGATTTTTGAGTAGTGGCACAAAGCTTAATCCGTCCAGATGATCAGGTTGTTGAAGGCCTGCCAATTCGCAGAGGGACGGGTAGATATCTACCAGTTCAACCAGTGCATCTGTATTTACACCACGATTCCTATCTGGCATATCTGGTGTCCAGATTATCATTGGCACTCGGGTTGCTATTTCATAATTGGTGGCCTTACCCCAAATACCCATATCACTCAGATGGTAGCCATGATCACTCCATAGAATAATAATAGTATTTTCTCGCTGACCGGATTCTTCAAGTGCTTCAATCATTTTACCTATCTGCGCATCCACGTAACTAACGCAGGCGAGATATGCTTGCATCAGGGTTTTCGAAAGTACGGGATCAAAACCACCGGCTTTGGGTATCCCATCTCTCACCCGCAGTTCAAATGAAGGATGCAGTCCTAGTGTTGATCCATTTGATGGAGGAAGCATGTGGCTAGAAAGCTCGATTCGAGCTGTGTCATACAGGTCCCAATATTTCTTAGGTGCCACCCAATTCAAATGTGGTTTGTGGAGTCCCAACCCAAGAAAAAACGGTTTATCATCTTTAACCAGGATTTCCTTCATTGTAGCAATGGCCAGTTCTGTATTATAACCATCAGCGAAGGTGTTGTCGGGAACCTCCGCATTTTCATAGGCCGGTCCAGAGGCCAATCCATATTTCGCTACATCCCCGTATTTTGCGAACATTTCTTTTCTCATTTCCGCTTTCGAACGCAGGTTTTCCTGTGATGCGAATCCAACCGGTTTAGGAACTCCACTCATTAAATCCACATTGGGCATACGACTCCAGGATTTCTCATCATCCTTGTCTCCATGATGAAATATTTTTCCAGTATAAACCGCCTCGTATCCATTTTCCTTAAAATGCTGTGGAAGAGTAACCACATTGGGGTGAAGTTCTCTGATCTTCAGATAGTTGTGAATAATACCACTGGCGTGCGGATGCATTCCAGTCAACAGACTTGCGCGAGAAGGCCCACAAATGGCTTGTTGGCAATAGGCTCTATTAAAAAGTAGTCCTTCGCTGGCCAACCTGTCAATGTTTGGAGTAATGGCGATTTTCGAGCCATAGCATCCCAACTCAGGACGCAAATCGTCTATGGCTATAAAGAGGATGTTTAGCTTTTTATTATCTGTGGACTTGCAGGAACTCAGGACAACCAATATGCCAAGGCAGAAATAAATACCCCATTTGTCAATAGCACTCAAAATATTAATTTTATTTTCAAAGCTAACAAGACCTTCTATTCCTCACTTTTCCTATTTTATCTAATGTCAAAAATAAATTATCATATAAATCAAAATAGAGCCGGGGCAAATGTCCCAGCTCCAACTTCTGGTTTCCCTTTCGTTTTAATTTTGCTTCATCATTATTCGTTTAGATAATACTTTATCCTTTGTTTTCAGCATAATAAGGCACATGCCACTGCTATGTTCAGAAATACCCTTTATGGTTATTTCCTCATCATCCTGAATGACTCGCGAATAAATCTCTTTGCCAGTAAGATCAACAATCCGCACAAGCCCACTGGTTGGAACGCCAAAATTAACCTTGAGCATTCCTCCGGTATAAGGATTTGGGTAAACACTCCATTGGGCCGTTTCCATCTCATTAATAGCCGACAACCCTGAACCCACTCTGGACTGTGAATTCACTTCTCCCCACCTGAAGGATTCTCCTGAGCCAATGGTTTGGTAATTTGCTTCAACAGGCTTGTTTGCGCTGGCTGAGTTCACACCGCAATAATCTCCATTGATTTTGGCTTTGATTGAAACTGTTCCATTTGCCTCTTCGATAAAAGTGAATTTTTGGCGATTGTATAACCCTGATGCTCCACACCTGAGCGGGGTGTTCGTGGCTGATGCGGCAGTCACATATTTATTTGTGGATACTACTTTAAGTGCCAAGTACCCATCTCCATCTACAACAAGGAATTCTTCATTGGTACCAATGGAAGTAGCAGTTGCTTCAATGGAAGTGGTACCACTTGTAATAGCAGTCAGGTATTTGCCTTCACTCGATTGCAACCAAATGGTCTGGCCTACCTGAGGAATGCCACTTGATCCGCCCTGACCGGAAGTCACAGAAACTGTACAAGTATCAGAAAACCCACCATCTGTGGTAGTTACAGTGATTAAGGCAGTGCCAATAGCGATGGCCTGCACATAACCATTTGAGTTTACAGTGGCTATAGAAGCATTATCAGATGACCATGTAACATTCTGATTGGATGCATTGGATGGAGTAACATTGGCCGAAAGGGAATGATCCGCTCCTTCTTCAAGGTTCAGCGAGTTCTCTGATAGTGTGACTCCATTGACCGGAACTGGTGAAAACTCGTTTTTGACCAAAGAAAAGTCATCTACATAATACTGGCCGCCTGCATTATTCCAAAACCATATTTTGTAATCATTTACGTCATTACCCGTAGTGAATATTATCTCTTGTTGGGTATAGGTAGTACCTGTGAACAAGGTGTTCTCAATAAAAGAACTCGTCGTGTTATTCGTCACTCCTAAATAAACACTTTGACCAGCAGCGCCCACTTTGCCAAAACATGATGCCGTATAGGTGGCATTCGGCTCTAAACTCACAATTTGATTAATGGATCCGTTTCCATTGATATAACCGGCCTGAAATCCACCATTGGCATTGTTTCCAACAATTGATGAATTTCCTTCAATATTCCATGAACTATAGTCTGAAAATTCAAATCCTGGATTATTCAATAAGTTATTATTAATTGTTACAGTTACTTCACTCATGGCCTGAAAGCCGCCATCGTTTGTTGTAACAGTAATGTTTGCTGTACCAGCACCGATAGCATTTATCGCACCATTGGTAACTGTAGCCACAGTGGCATCACTTGTATTCCATGTGACCGATTTATCAGTGGCATTGCCTGGAGCAACGGACTCAGTCAATGTGGCTGTTTCGCCGACAAACAAATCTAATGTTGCTGGTGTAACGGTAACCCCATTTACCGCAACAGGATCAGGATCGCCCCCAGATCCTTCGATCAAATTAAAGTTGTCACAATAGGCATCTCCACCACTCCAAAACCAAACCCTATAGTTGTCTTCGCTTGCTCCGGTTGTGAATGTAATGACTCCCTGACTGTAGGTCTCGCTTGTAAATTCGAAATTCTGTATCAGCGCATTGCTTATTGCTTCACTTACGCCCATAAACGCATTAGCTGTACCAGCAGCCACTTTACCAAAACCAGTTATGGTATATGTAGTATTAGGTGATAATGTAACAACCTGAGCTATGCTGGCATTCGAAACAGATCCTGCGGAATTACCTGATTGAGTATTATTATTGATTACGGCAGCATTTCCAGCACTGGCGTTCCAGTAGGTCAGATCTCCTGTTTCGAAATCAGGGTTTCCCAACTCACCCACAGCAAGGGGTGGGTTACCATTCGTTCCTGTCTTTTCCCATACCCTTACATAATCGACATACATGGTTGTAGGCATTCCAGGAAGTGCTGCGCTGGCTTCCGGGTCGGTTTCCGGATTCACCGCGTTGTTCCGGTTATTGTAAAACTCAACAAATGGTTTCCTCAAGCCCAGAGATAATGTCGGGTTCATCGGCCTGTGCCAATAAGTATTTGGTTTACGAGCTACCTCCACACCGTCGATATACCAGATGATTTCTTGTTCATTGACCTCACATCCGTAAATATGAAAATCGTCTCTGGGATCCCATGGTGCCCGCCATTTATTCAACTGTTCGTTGGGGTACTGTTTGGGTCTTCGCCATACGCCAGTTCCATTTTCCATGACAACACAATGAAGATTCAAATCCATATCCTGAATATCATCCTGATGTCCTTCGTACCAATCGAATTGCTGTAATTCCACAATGTCAATTTCGCTGTATACAGTTTGTCCATTTCCAACTGAATAATCGAAATTACTGTAAAGCCAAAAGGATGGGCACACTCCTTCTCCTATGGACGCTCCTTTTATGCGTGCTTCATAATAGCCATAGGTAAAAGTCTGATAGGATTTTAAGATACCCGACTTAAAATAAGTACCACCATCCGGAGTGTTGTTGGCATTTTGGCGCATTGTTAGTTCAGCAACACCATTATTGATGATCACATTGTCCTGATTGTTCCACTTCCAGGCCGTAGTATTCGGGAGGTTTCCAGTTTTGATCCATTTGGACCAATCAGGCGTGCTGTTGTTAAATTCATCCGATGCGCTCCATCGGATTTCCCATTCATCATTGGGATTTTCAGTTTGAGCAGGTTGTTGCCCCAAGGCAATGTTAATTGCCATTAGCAACAAGAAACATGTTGTAACGTGTTTGTTCATGATAAGAGATTTATTGGTTAGCAGAAATTATCCCTGAGGCCATAAATTGCAGTAGCCCCAAGTAGTTATGTAAGGCTAACCAATCATATAAAAACCTGATCCATGAATATTATCCCCTACTTTTCCAATATTATCCCTACTTATTATCTCTTTTCTATAAACAAACCAGCAAACCCAAAGCTCAAATTCATTTCAGTAATTCCGTACCGTGATCAGACTCAAGTGGGTACTTGCTATTCTATTTTAAAAGTCTCTTCGAATCTTGGCATATCAAATTTGCGCCATTCCTCACCTGTTGCTTCATCATGAAACCATTTAGGCTGTACATTAGACTCACTCCATTTTCTGGCCTGTGAAACAAGTTTTTCTACCACTTCAGGATTTTCTGAACTGAGATCGCTAGTTTCACCCGGGTCTGTTTCCACATTATAGAGTTCCCATTTCTTTTCCTGGGTTCGTACCACCTTCCAGTTGTTCTCACGAGCGGCAACATCGCTATACCCATTTCTGTGTCGAAGGGCATAGATCAAATCTGATCTTTTTGGGTCTGTCAATAACGTGACCGCATCCCAAACATCAATTCCATCCAATTGTTTGTTTGCAGGGGCTTTCACTCCAGCTAATCGAAGAAATGTAGGATAAAAATCAATTGCTGAAACCGCATACTCGAAGGTCTTTCCCGCTTGAATCTTATTAGGGTAATGGAAGAACATGGGCACACGGAATCCGCCCTCATAGGTGCTTCCCTTTCCTTCTCTTAGAGGGTAATTATTTGCACCGTGTTCTGTGTTTCCGCCATTGTCACTCAGAAATACAATCAACGTGTTCTCATATTGCTTCGTCTCTTTCAAAGTCTCCACGAGTTTTCCAACTCCCCTATCCACAGCGTAAACCATAGCGGCATACGTGCGTCTGTCCATATCAAGTATCTCTGAAAACAACGCCAAATCCTCCTCCTTGGCTTCAAGAGGGACGTGTGGTGCATTGTATGCCAGATACATAAAGAAAGGATTTTTGGAACCCGCTGATTCCTTAACAAACCGAACGGCTTCATCTGAAAGTTCGTCAGTCATGTATTTGTCAGTCGATACCTCTTGTCCATTGTGTTCCAATGGTGTCAGGTAATCCCAAATGGGATCCAAACCATTCTTCTTTTGTCGGGCATATGCCGCCTTATATTGTTCAGGGAAGTACTTGTGCCCACCTCCCAGGAAACCATAGAAATCGTCAAATCCTTTATTGTTCGGGTGATGCTCTGCTGCTTTCCCCAGATGCCACTTCCCGACAGCTCCCGTTTTATATCCCGCTTCTTGAAGCACTTTTGTGAAAAATATTTCTTTTAATGGAATACCTGCATCCGGGCCTGGCGACATTTGTCCGGTCCTTGGTAGGTTGAACTGAGAGCCGAATTTGTGCGGATATCTTCCGGTGAGTAATCCGGCTCGACTGGGACCACAAAACGGATGCACGACATATGCCGATGAAAACATCGTTCCTTTCTTAGCAAGCGTATCTAGATTAGGAGTGATAATATCTTTTGAACCATTGAATCCTACATCTGCATACCCATGGTCATCGGTTAATATGAGAATGATGTTTGGTCGTAAGGCATCTTCAGTTGTAGCGCTCTTGGATTCACCTGAAGACTGACAACTTGTTAAAATCACCGGTGAGGTGACGAAAGCCGCTATTATGATTTTGAAATACTTCATACTCAAACTATGGTTCTATTTGTCTTATTTTCTGCCTGCTAATATCACTTGATTCACTGAGCTGACCTTTTTTGTAATCTGCTCTCCTGAACTCCACCTTACAGTGATTTCAACTGCGTCTTTGCACTCACCCAGGCCAAAATGCATTTTATTGTCAAGTCCTCTTGAATAAAAAGATCCAGTACTCCCCACTCTTTTCGATTGTTTCAAATCACACGATTTAATTGTGACCATAGCGTCCATAGGTGAAACATTCTTTTCAGAATTACCAACCAGAACAGTCAGATAATTACCAGCGTTGGAAGAGTTCTTAAACAGGTGCCATTTGCCCCGCTCATTGCACACAATCATGTCAACCTTGCCATCCTGATTGTAATCAACTACTTCCACTGCCATGCCAATGGATGCAAGCTCTGGAGAAATGACTTGATGTTCGTCCACCCCAATAAAGGCGCTTCCTTTTTGATTCAGGAATATCACTGACTCATTTGGCCGCACCATTTCACCACGTTGATGAATTACCAAATCAACCCACCCATCATTGTTGAAATCTGCAGTGGCGGCACTCACGGCGTGCGTATTGATTTTAAGATTGACATCATTTGTGATATCCTGAAACTTACCCTTTTTATTTTCCAACAGCACACTCTTCAATGGCTCAGCGATTTGCCCGGTTCCATACCTCTCAACGCCAATTATTGCACCTGTGGTTGGCGCCCAGGAATTGCCCGCAAGTCTCCATGTTTTATTGCCTACAAATCCTATATAAATGCCTTTCTCATCCAAAATAGAAGGAAATCCAAGACAATTACTATTCACAAGACGGATGTCCTTACCCGAATGAGTTTCCCCTGGAAACTCGTATTCATAACCAGATTCTCCAAGCCTTACATGCATGTTGGGCCAAGGCGTGAGGTAATTCTTAATATCAAGAACATCCCCGGCCTCTACTTCGAATTGAAACTCCCCTCTTTTGGTGAAAAACCCCCAGGTTTTGGTTTCAGGATCGTAAAAGGTCTCACTTTTTTCAAACTCCTTTCCCCGTGTCATAAACAGATCAAAATCCCCATCATTGTCAAAATCAATCTCGACAATGGAGGTTACGTCACTGAAATTATCAATCAGGGTTTTATCCGTAACCTCTTCAAACGTGAGATCACCATTTCCCTTAAATGCTCTGACTCTCCCATGCCCATAAATCAACAAATCAGGAACTAAATCTCCACTGAAATCTGTGATTAATGTCTTCTGACCGTCTTGCTTTGACGGTGGTAAGACCCCCTTCAATACCAGCTGACCAGTCCCATCATTTTCATAAATGTAATTCTCACTTTCTCCGTTCTTACTCGCGTCAGGAAAAGCAAAATTCAACAGGTCAAGATCACCATCAAGGTCACCATCGAAGAACTTAACGGTTCTGCCTCTCATCATAGCCAGTGGCTCTGGAAAATCTGGCAGCAGTGCAAATTTCCTGTCCTTGCTCACACGGTAAATTTTTGAATTTCTCGCGTTACTACCTGAACCTCCCCCCATCGACATGACCACTTCCATGAGGCCATCTTTATCAAAATCGCCTGTGGTCAGCCCATGTAAATCACCCATGATAATATCAAATGGGCTGGCGAATTTTCCGTTTTCATTCCAGCAAACACTAATTCCGTATCCATGATCGTTGAGCAACATATCGATCAATCCGTCCTGATCCAGATCAGCAAAAACGGGGGTTCCCCACTTTTTTAAATTTTTATCAATTCCAGGGAGATCTTTGGATGCCTCTTGAAAGGTAACCTGGCCCTTTGCTCCAAAAATGAGGAACAGTATAAAGCCTGTAAAAAAAGTCAAACGATGGCGTTGAGTTTGTTTGCGTTTCATATCAATATTTTACTGTTGCCAAATTTCCTTGCCAACCTAAGTTCAGTTGATCCATCAGTTGTCTAACCAGTTTGCCCTCCTTATCGGCAATATTCATTGTTTCATTCGGGTCAGTTTGATGATCGAATAGCTCTACAAAAACAGGGTCAGATGTCGGATTTAAGCGATCTCTCCAAACAATCAACCTGTATTTATCGGTTCTCATTGAGTAGCCCATCAGATCGTTTTCAAACAATCTCCTATCCCATTTATCACCCATTTGTTTCTTGATTTTCTCTTCTACTTCTTCGATAAGTGGGCCGAAATAGGTTTCGCGCATGCCTTGAGAAAGTGGGTTAGCGGCCCATTCCCTAAGCGCAGGTGTAGGGAACTGACTGAATGCTGCCTTCTTCCACTCTCGATCTGGATCCTCTAACAATGGGACAAAACTTTGACCTTCCAAGTGATCGGGCAATGGCAGGCCAGCAAGTTCTGTGAGCGTTGGATACATGTCCACCAACTCTACCAGTGCATTGGTATTCTTGCCTCTTGATTTTTCGGGCATGTCGGGCGTCCAAATAATCAATGGTACTCTTGTTCCAATTTCATAGTTGGTTGCTTTGCCCCAGATTCCCATATCTCCTAAATGCCACCCATGATCACTCCAGAGAATAATTATGGTATTGTCCCTTTGACCAGATTCATCAATCGCATCGATCATCTTTCCAATTTGCGCATCTACGTAACTCACGCACGCCAAATATGCGTGTCTTAATGTGATAGCTAGTGAATCATCGATCGATCCTTTTTTGGGAATACCGTATCTGGCTCTCAGCTCGAATGAAGGATGCAAACCCATTGTTGCTCCGTTTTCAGGAGCCCCTCTTTGTTCAGTTAACTGTATTTTAGCGCGATCATATAAATCCCAATATTTCTTTGGTGCTAACCACTCCAAATGGGGTTTTTTCATACCCATTCCCAAAAAGAATGGTTTATCAGGATTACTTGCCAGTATATCTTTCAATGTAACAATGGCCAATTCTGCATTGTACCCGTCCTCATAAAAGTGATCTGGAACATCGGCATTCTCATAGGAAGGCCCTTTACCCAGACCATTTCTAGGAGCATTCTCTCCATACTTCGCTATTGCCTCTTCCCGGCTCTTTCTGAAATACTCTTGATTTTCTGGGAGAGCGAACCCTCCAGGAGCTTTGCTTTTTTCTATTGTCATCTTGTCCTCTGCGGGTTCACGACTCCATGATAGCCCCATATCAGCCCAAGCGGGCTTATGATAAATTTTTCCTGTATGGACGGCTTCATATCCATTTTGTATGAAATGCTGCGGCAGGGTGACAATATCCGGATTGGCTTCCCGAAAATAGGTGAAGTTCTCAACCACATTGATGGTTTCCGGGCGTGCACCGGTCATCAAACTGGCTCTGGAAGGACTGCATATCGCTTCCTGGCAATAGGCCCGATTGAATAATAGACCCTGACTGGCCAACTTGTCAATGTTGGGTGTAATGGCTATTTCTGAACCATAAGCCCCAATTTCAGGACGCAGGTCATCAATGGCGATGAACAGTATGTTCGGTTTCGGTCTTTCTTTTGACTGTGTTGCACATGAAGATAAGAGGATCAGGATCACCAGGTAGGTCGAAACAATTGTCAAGATTTTTGAGCGCATTTGAGTTGAGAAGTTTAGCATGTCTAAGCTCTTTATTATTCTGCTAGTTCAAGCAATAAAACGCCATTGGACTTCAACTCAAACTCAGCTCCAAGCAATTCGCCGGTAAGCATGTTGGTGCAATTCGCCTCACTTCCATCCTTGTAAGTCACTTTTAATTGCGCAACATTTTTTCCAATGTTCATGATCGTCATTAAATAACCTTCGCCTTTAGGGTTTTCAACTACCCTCCATGTACAACCCGGACGATCTGATCCATTAGACTCTGTCAAGACTACTTCTGGCCTACTTCCTTCTATTTGCTCCAAAGCACTTTGCCTTAAACCTTCCACTGTCGCTTTGTTGAAAGAGACTAAGGTTCCATTGTTTTCTTTCAACTTTTCAGTGCGAGGTTGTGCATATTCATTCATCCCCAGACTCACCCCGTCAATGATTACAGTACCTCCATTATCTAAATAGGACTGCAATGCGTCAAATTCTGCATTTGTTACAAACTGCGTTTTGTATACTAGGATTGCATCCCAATTCTCATTATCCTGTTGTTTAACAATTTTTTCTGTAGCATATCCAATTGGAAACCCATCAAAATACAATGACTCATACAAGTGAAATTGCTCGGACATATGGAATTTTTTATTGATGGCTGAAGTCTCCGAATAAAATAGTCTGATCGGTCTTCTCTGCTTGCGTAAGGCCATGACCTCTTCAGAAAATGAATTCAAATCCATCATCACCTGGGTGTATTCATTGGCAACTTGCGGTTGCATGTTCACCGACCCTGCCAAAGAACCTGCTAACGCCGGATCAAAGAAATCCAATTCTCCTTCTAACCTGTCCTCTGGTGATCCGTCAGGGTCTCTCGCCCAAAACCAGGCTAACTGAGCATCCATGCCGTGTATGGTGGCGAGCCAGGTACTACTTCTAACATAGTCACTCGTCGTATTGAGTTTTCTCCACCAGGATGCAGACAAGAAATGCGATTCGGAATTGAAATGAATTTTATTGGGCGAAACAGATTCCATAAAATCATAAGACATGCTCATTTCTTCCCAGAAATAAGCATATTTTGATTCCCATTCTTCAGGCTCCTTACTTCTGATGTCTCTCTCACGAATTTTCGCATCATCTCCAATCATCGTCATCAGCTCAGTCAATGATTCCATGTCGATTCCATGCGACCTGAAATTTTCCGTGAACATATTAGGCATGATTTTAATGCTCGTGTTGGCTTCAGGATTTGCAGACTGCAATTCTTTTTGAAGAAAAGTGAACCAATCAATGCTTCGATCCATATTGTAACGGCACCAATCAAACCAGATTGGCTTTCCCCGATTTTCCCTATCAATTGGCACTTCGATCTCCACCGATCCGAAATCCGAAAAGGCTGTTCCCCAATTCTTATTGAGGTTGGCTATGTTGCCTTTATATTTCACGTCGAGCCATTTTCTAAACTTATCTATGGTATAAGATGATAAAGTGGTCATCTCATTGAAGTTCTTGGTCCAATGGCTTTTTTCCGAATACCAATGAGGTTCGTTGGAGAGGATATAGCCCATTTGAGTGACCTTTTTTCCTCTGGTAAGCTCACCTGCTTTCCGAATAACATCACTCCATACATCTCGCACGAGTGGGTTGTCAATGTCGAAACCTGTAAATAGGGAACGACCGTTAGCTACTTCTGGATCTTTGTCATGAACCCACTGTGGCATTCCCATATTCCAAAGAATCATGAAGCCAACATTTGTATCCGGGATATCGGTGATTAATTTGAGTTTTCCCTCATCAAAAGTTCCATCTTCTTTTAAGATGAATGGATTAATTGCTCGATCCTGATTGACTTCATACAAGGTACTTCCACCATGATAAATGGCACCCAGATGATCATTATAAATATTGGTGTCGGTTAAGGGTTTGCCTACCGTTTTAGAAA
Source organism: Cyclobacteriaceae bacterium (assembly GCA_039970095.1). Taxonomy (GTDB): domain Bacteria; phylum Bacteroidota; class Bacteroidia; order Cytophagales; family Cyclobacteriaceae; genus JAMZMI01. Next base: position 145,807 of record JBDVMP010000107.1, on the reverse strand, counting down.
AATAATCATAAAGAAAGACCGGCTTACCATTGCTCAAAAAGGCATCTTCACTTACTTCGATATTCTGCCAGTCTACTTTTGACACAGCTCTTCTTTTGACAGTGCCTGCTAGTATTTTGTTGAGATTTTCAATACCTACATCCAGTATTTCTATAACTTTTTGTCGCTCAAAATCAGGTAACTCCGTTGCGTATTTTGTCTTGTCCGCATTAAATGGTGCGTAGTAACCAAATAGTTTTTCAATATCCTCAAAGTGTGTTTCATCCCAATTGGCAAACTTCAAAAATGCGTTGGCAAACCAAAGCGTTGTTTCTTCTCGTGTTACATCAATGGATTGCGATTTTGCATCACGCATGAGCGATTCAAGCTTTTCGATTTTGCCTCTTGCTTCCTGCTCCAGCGGTGAGAAGTCGCTCTGATTTTTGCACCCTAACAGGCTCAAAATCAACATAACAAGAGTAAGTGGTGAAAGACGAACTTTGAATAATTTCATGATTTGATCTCTAATGTATCCTTTTAATCACCTAAAAGTTGATACTTCATAGGTATTTCAAACTTAGACATTGCCAGTAATTTCAGCCTCCATGAAATTAACCATGGTTCACCCGTTTTTACCCTATTGCATAATACCACCGCACACCCCAATAAGATCGCGGCAATTCAGGCATAAAATCGAGTGATCATTCCGAAATCATTAATCAAGCTCGATGTATGAAATAGTATGAGGAGCCTCATGGGCAGAGTTGATCATGCCTTTCGTCACCATAAGATCAAAATTGGAAATCAACAATTTGTTGCCATATACGAAAACATCGGCGGGTTGATCCAGTGCGTCAATGCTATATGGCGCATCTGCATTCTTAGCAATCAAACTTACCTTTCCTGCTGTATTGGCCTTCCAAATTTCGTTTTGCGAAAATCCAGCCATGTATAGATTGTCTTTTGTGTCAAAGCACATTCCATCCAGACCAGTTGTATTTGGCACCTGACAAAATACCTTTATTTTATTGACCTGCCCTTTTCTTATTTTCATGCGGTAAACCACGCCATCTCCAAAATCACCCACATAAAGTTTCCCTTTTGAATCAACCGCAATACCATCCAACCCGAATTGCCTTTCTGGGTTTTGGGTTTCATGAGTGAATATTAACTGGGTATCTGTTGAATCACCAATAATGGGTATATCTCTATCCGACACCTCAAACCGGTAAATACCTCCGATATTTTTCGACTTTGATATTTTTGGTAAACCTGGCGTAGTAACATATATGGCTCCATCCAAATACCTGATACCATTGGCTCCATTGAGTCCGGAAGCGATGACTTCCAGATCAATTTTATTGGCTTCAATAGTTACTCGAAAAACCAACCCTTTACCATTTACCGAACCACACATATAAAGTATCTCATCATCCCCACGAACAATGCCCATTGGTCTGACATTAACTTGCTCTGCATTGAGGTAAAAGTCCCCTAACGAAACGAATTCACCATCGCTATTAAGGCGCATCAAGCTTCCTTGAGTATTCTTTTCGGCATAGTTGGGACAGGTGAGAATCAAGTCTCCCGCGCTCGTAAGAGTGAAAGAGTCCGGCGTGGGGCAACTTTCGGGTAATGTGGCAAAAAGTCTGGATTCCCTTAACGCCACGCTTGCTTGACCCCATGTTACCTGGGCACAAAAAAGGAATACCAGCGCACAGAATAGCAATAAACTTCCTGCAGCCTTTTGGTAAAACCAAATGATCGTCTGTGCTACCATACTACCGGCATAAACACTGTCATTTCTGCTTGCCCTCGATTGCTCCAGGCAAAGTATGGTACAAGTTGAGTTTTGTAGGACTCAAAAACTGGTTTGCTAACAGGCTGATACATTTCCCCCGTTTTGCCTTTTCTAAGTAAAAGTTCAGTTTCTATTACCGTCACGCCTTCCAGAAAATCCGGTTTGTGAACGGCCTCAAAAGGGCCATCACCTTTCAAGTAAACATCCAGGATCCCAGTATCTTTTGGCAGGTCTGGAGTCTCTATACAATAGACTATCGGTCCTCTTTTTACTGCCAGTTGGTTTCTCACCTCTTCTATCCTGTCGTGCCCTTCTATGAGGTTAACTTCCATAGGCATATCCAATGTGATGACATCCCCCTTCTTCCATACCCTATTGATATTGGCAAAAGTTCCTGGAGTTACCTCTGCTTCCGCGTCGGCACCATTTACTTTCAAAGTACTGCCAACCGCCCATTTAGGAATCCTTACTTTGATTTCGAATGCAGAAGCTTTGCACTCCTCAACAGTGATTTTCACAAGGCCTTTCCAGGGATATTCTGTGTCTTGTGACAATTTCAACCCAGATCCGTCTTGCAGCGTAGTATCCAGTTTGTTTCCACCAAATAACACAACAGCCACTCCATTTTCGGAAAGACTGTACGCCCAACCTGAACTCTTGCATATTGTTCTTACCAGGTTTGGAGGGCAACAAAAGCATTCTAAATAAGGCTCTCTTTTCGGGCTTTCCGTGGCATTTTCGTGCAAACCATAATCCCTGGAATTGTTCACCATCCGCAATGGATTAGAGTAGAAGTAATCCTTGCCTTCCAGACTTATTCCTGACAAACCGCTGTTGTATAATACAAGCTCCATGATATCCGCGTATCTTGACTCAGCGTTGATGCCTAGCATTCTACTGCTAAACATGGCATTACAGAGATTAGCACATGTTTCATTATAGGCGGTCATGTTAGGCATCATATAGGCATCTATGAAGCCTTCTTCTATCATATCCAAATTGGTGGAAGCACCATAATGCGCCTGACCAACTGCTCCTGTAACATACATTTTTTTGCCCGTCACATTCTCCCAGAGTGCATCTAAAGCTATTTTGAGTGCCTTTTCTCCCGTCTCAGCATATACATCCGCGGCACCTGCATAGTAGTACAAAGCCAATACCGCATGGCCTACAGCCTCTCTTGATTCCCTGAATGGTGTTCGTTCCTGAACCATATCTCCTATCGGATAACCGATTGTGGTAGAATCATGTTTTACTTCGAAAGTCCCTCTTCGGTTGATGAACTTTTCAGCCAATTTCAAGTATCTGGCATCTTTCACTGTTCTGTATAGTTCAACCAGTCCCATTATCTGGGTTTGGTTAAAGCCAAATCGTCCGTAATGCCTAGTGTCAGGCATGAAATAGGTGTACAGCAGATTGGCGTGCTTTACCGCAATATCCAAAAAGTTGGACTTCCCCGTAATTCTGTGATGAACACATGCGGCTATTAATAGATGCCCTGTGTTATACATCTCATGGTATTTCCGGTTTTCATAGCGATCTGCATCTGCCCTTAATTGAATTTGGGTCTGCAAGTAACCATCCGGCTCTTGAGCCTTACCAATGATTCTGATATACTCATCCAACTCATCTAGCAATGCCTGACTTTTCGTCTGACCATAGATATAGGTCTTTGCTTCCACAAACTTATAGAAATCCCCGTCGTGCCAATAAAACCCTTTGTGTTCCCCTTCCTTTTCCCCTGCAGCAATTTTGAAGTTGTTCAAACCGTGACCAATGTCTCCGCACAACAAGTCTCCCATATAAGGAAGCATTCGCTCCTCAGCGGCTTTAACCTTGTCAAACCAAAAACCTGAATCCCATTGAGAGTCACCGAAATTGATGCTTTTAAGTTTTACAAAGGGACTTTCCGAATTGTTTGTAATCGCTTTGTCGTGTAGCTTTTTCATAACTCTAATATCTACTTAATAGCCAACTTTGCTTGAATCTCCTCAATTGACAACCCCTTGGTTTCAATCAAATATTTATAAAGAATAACCAGCCCTAAAAAAACAGAACCCGCATAGAACAGGAAGATGCTTGTACCTCCCATGTTAGCCAGTTGCCACGGGAAAAATTGCTGCACCAGCCAGCTTACAAAGCTGGTAATGAATGTTACTACTGGAATAGCAATTCCCCGGATGGATATTGGGAATATTTCTGAGAACAAAACCCACATAACCGGACCTACTGAAAAATGAAATGCGGCGATGATACTTAATATGCTAAATAAGATAAGGCTTGCATTCATGGTGGCTGCCTTTTGCAACAACACGCTGGAATGGTTTCTGGCATCAGTTTCACCCAATACAGCAATCAATTCGTTCTTGAATGCTATGTCGTTTTCGTACTCAGTCCCAATCATGGGAGCCAACCTTTCTGAATTCACCACGTCCGATAATTCCGTTAGATCATCTTCGGTTAAAGTATATCTTGCCTGACTAAACCCAAAGGCTGCTAAACCAAGACTCGCAATAATCCAAACCATACCCCATATGATCAATGGTCTTCTTCCCAGTTTATCCACCAAAAGGAGACTTAGCAATGTAAAAACAACACTGGTTAACCCAATCCAGGTTGTTTGCGTAAATGCCGCATCAGTTCCCATTCCCAATTGCTCAAAAACCGTGGGTGCATAAAAAAGAATGGCATTTATTCCTGTTGCCTGTTGGGCGATGGCTATTGTCACAGCCACAATTAGAATGACCCTCATTGGTTGACTCATCATTTCCTTGAATTGTGCCCCAAGCGAATGGCTTTGGTCACTTTTCTCAAGGCTTTTCTTCATTTCCTTGATATGATGATCGATCTGATCTTCAGGTATTAATTTGCGTAGAGATGCCCGAGCTTCTTCCTCGCGCCCCTTAAACATTAACCAGGATGGGCTTCTTGGAATGAATATTAATAAGACGAACCAGATCAGTGCTGGCAGAATTTCTGAGCCGAGCATCCATCTCCATACATTGTCATCCACTCCGTACGTCACGGCCCACTCTGCTCCCGCCTTCACCGCTTTAAGGATGTAATTATTTATGTAATAAGCGCCCGAGAGCCCCACAACGATCAAAATCTGAATCATGGACACCAGTTTACCTCGCAGCTTAGAAGGTGCGATTTCCCCAATGTACATGGCGGCAAGCGAAATAGATGTAAAAGCGAGTCCGCCCAAAAAACGTGCAGCAACTAACATCCAATAACTTGTGGCAAGTGCGGATCCGACTGCTGATATCACATAAAGGGCAGCTATTAGTTGAATGGTCCTTTTACGTCCGAATCGATTACTCAAGAATCCTGCAAACAATAAGGCAATTAAAACACCGAAGGCAGGTGCACCTACGGCCATTCCTTGCTGAATCGCAGTGAGGTCAAATTCCTTAGTTATGAAACCAACTGTCCCTGAAATCAATGCAGCATCCAGGCCAAATATTAATCCGCCCATGGCAACAATAGAGGCGTAAATAAATGCATTTCTCATATCAGGACTTGGTTTAGTTGGTGTTAGGTTTAATAGCTATGTCATCTATGAACAGCTTTGAAGCTTTAATTTCCGGTACATCCTCAGCTCGAATTTCGATCTTGAATTGATCTTCAGAACTTGAAGCTTCGGAGCGTGAAATGTCTCTTTTAATCGTGATCCATTCTTGTCTTTCTAAACCAGTCAGATCTATTGGGATTTCGAGTTTGGGATTTTCAAAGGACAGGTACAATTTGGAAACCGCTCTACCCTGGTTTAACCAAATATTAAATGACAATTCATAATCTCCAGAAGGAATATTGATGGCTCCTTTTGGTGACAATGCTACAACGCTCTCCGCTTCCAGTTTTTCATTTTTACCAAACCCTGTGAATTCCAAACTATTCACTCCAGAACTGTATTGACCTTCGTTGATCACAAAATACTTAGCCGATATGCTGTCAATCAACCAAAACTTCTGATACCCATCCGGCACAGAACTCTCAGGTAGTAGCATCAAAGGTCTTGCCTCCTCTTCAAATAAAATGGGCCCTTCAAAACCATAGAACTGAGGAGCGAGCAAATTATCGTTTGGCTTTTGCCAAACGCGCAGGTATTCTATTTCAAAATCTACGGGCAATTCTTCTTTGTGCGGTACACCCAGCCATTTGAATATCTCAGAATCCAGCCATATTTCCATCGGATTGTTGAGTACCCAATCTGTTCCCAATTCATCTTGATTCACGTGATAAGTAAGCTCGCCATCCCTAAAGATCTTCAGGTAATCCCTGCCCCATTCTGCTCCATAAATGTGGAACTCATCTGCGGTTCTGTATGCTACTTGTTCGTCATTTCCAAAAGCTTTGGTTGGTCTGACCGCCGGAGGGCTCCAATCATGTACCGCAGTACGAATCGTATTCTCACGAATTGATCCGTCCTTAGAAAGTTTCGGATTGCCCATTTGTTCAAAAACATCGAGTTCTTGTTCATACCCTATGGCCCAAAAAGCTCCTGTAATGGCCGCATTCCCAACTTTAGACTTAATTTCCATGTATCCGTTTAAGAATCGCTTTTTGGTAATAACACCAGCGGTAGTCACGGGGAGTGGTTGGCCTTCATGAATCCCATAGGAATCATTGTTGCTTCCATCCGCATAGCTCTCTTGTGCAAACGGATAATCAGGCTCCCATTGGGTTCTCAATTTGAGTTTACCATCTTCCAGAAATGCATTATGAGGAACAAACTGAGAAGGCGCACGCCCTTTCCATATGTAATAGTCTCCATTTTGTCCCTCAACGAACCACTTTCCCGGATCGAGCTCCGATCCTTCAAATTCATCACTCAACGATTCATTGAGCACCCAACCTTCCTCATTCAAAGGATCTGAAGCTGGATAGAATGATGATGTCTCATTCCGTGAATCTTTCTTTTGAATTGAACTTTGGCAACTCAATAAGCAAAAGATCAAACAATACAAGCTTAGCAACCTGACTGTGGCAAATAATCTATTTAACATATGTTTTATACTTATTCTCATTATTTAATAATGGCTTCTTTAATGGAAGTCAGATGACTCACGAGCCCATCTGCATCTCTCTGAGCAAGCATTTTTTTATCGATGAGAGAACTTCCCATACCAACGCCAAATGCACCAGCATCAAAAAATGCTTTTATGTTGTCTCTAGCGACTCCTCCTGTTGGAAGTAATTTGATCTCGTTCAGTGGCGCCAGCACATCTTTGACATAACCAGGCCCTAAAGTGGTAGCAGGAAAAATTTTGATGGCCGTCGCACCCAAAGACCATGCTTTGTAAATCTCTGATGGCGTATATGCCCCAGGGAAAATCGGAACTCCATGTTCCACTGCCTTTGAAATTACCATTTCGTCGATAATGGGAGTCACTATGAATTGCGCTCCATAACTTATTGCATTATCTAAATCTTCAGGTTTACAAACTGTCCCGGCCCCAATGGTCAACTGTGGGTATTTTGTACTTAGGACAGAGATAATTTCTCCAACGCCCTTCGTATTCATAGTGATCTCAAGAGCGTACAACCCAGCCTGCACATAACAATCAGCTATGAACTCAGCTTCATCCAGAGTATTTCCGCGTAGGATACCGACAATCGGTCCTTTGTTACAAAATGTTGTTATATCAAATTTACCATCCATGATTATGAAGCATTTTTCTTTGACCAGTAAATAAGGCGTTACGCAATGTTTGATTTTCAAACATTGAAAGTCTATCTGGCGAAATCAATGATTCCAAAGCCAACTTATAAAGAGGAAAAGTCGCATCACTAGACGCCATATAAACATGACCATGATGTGTTCGTAGGGTTGAAATTTCGTCTCCAATAATCAAACCACTCAAGTAGAAATACCCCTGACCCGTTGATTGGCCTTTGAACATTTGTTTTGCACGGGTAGTGAGTAATTGTGAACCCAGCCCTTCATTAATCCCCCTGGAAACCCCGGACAAAAAGGTATTTCGATAATTGTCATCCCACGAGCATTCTTGTGCGGCTGTGGAAAGAATAGAATGCCTAACCAGTACATTGAAGAGCTCTCCCGTCATGAAGTTTTTTACTTCCGTGAAATACTCTTGATCAAAAGAGACATGCTTTGAATGAGTACCCGGAAGAATGAGTATCCCTTCAGACCCCAGCTTCTCTGACAAGCCGATGGCCTGAACCTCTTCACCACGCATAAATCCAAGCTCACTTCTCGCTCCAGATACCAATAGCAATTCCCGGCCATTGCCTAAATTAATCTCCTCAGTTACTAAATCCTCTCCAGATCGCGGAAAGGGCATCACTGCATAAGGCAGCTCCTTAAGGCCTAGTGTAGATGAAAGCATGCCGGTACAAACCAACGGCACATTCGAATATTCACCGAAGTTTTGGGCTAATTGCGCTACAATGAAATCAGAGAAATAATCAAATTGTGATTGAATCGAATTCTTTGCTGCTAAGTGCAGCGATTTGATCCCTTGGTTGGACTTGTGTTCTTTTTGAATCTGCAGAGAATCACGATCTATTAATCTCAATCGGAAGTTCGTGGTTCCCCAATCGCAGCTAAGAAAATAAGGTGAGGATTGACTCATTTCAGCGAACGAGAAACCCGTTTTTTAATAAGATAATCATCAAGCGCGTATGGAGAACAATCATGTCCAATGCCGCTGTTTTTTACTCCACCGTGAGGTAAGTAAATATCATACTTTGCCCCATTTAATTGAACCTCGCCAAACTCCAGTTTATCGGAAAAAAATTTCTGTAACTCCAAATCCTCTGTAAATACATAAGAAGCAAGACCAGCATCGGTATCATTTGCCAATTCTAGAACTTCTTCTTTGGTTCTAAAAGGAACAATAATGGAAACTGGCCCAAAAATCTCCCTTTGTAAAACTTCAGCTTTCGGGTTGGTCAATCTAATCGCAGTTGGCTCGTAATAGGTTCCTGGCTGACCGAGCGCCTTTCCACCTGTAACTATTTTCCCTCCCTGAGCAACTGCTTCTTCCACAATACTCTGAACTTTCTCAACCGATTGTTTATTGGCAAGAGGCCCAATATCAGGATTGTCCTCCCGGGCAAATCCAATTCTGGCATTTTTAAACTTTTCTGCCAACCCATCGGTAAAGTTGTCAATCACATCCTCATGAACGAAATACCTGTTTGGCGCCACACATATCTGACCACTATTGTAAAGCTTCATACCAGCTCCTAAATCAACAGCTGCCTCCAAATTTGCGTCATCAAAGACTATAAAAGGGGCGTTACCACCACACTCCATACTATATCTTTTAATAGATGTTTTGCTGCTCTGTTCAATAAGCTTTTGTGCCGTACCGGTTGATCCAATCATGGTAATCAACCTTGGAATTGTACTTTCGCAGAGCGGAATCCCCACGTCGGGTGTATCTCCACACAAGACTGTGATCACCCCTTTTGGAAATCCAATCTCATGAGCCAATTCTCCGATAATATATGCTGATAGCGGAGAAAATTCAGATGGTTTCAAAATAATACTACATCCTGCTGCCAGGGCCGGCCCTAGTTTAAAACCTAAGTTCAATAGCGGGAAATTATAGGCGAGAAAGGCCGCCGCAACGCCCAATGGCTGGCTAACCATTCGGTGTTCGTGTGTACCATCGATATCCTTTATATCAATGTCTTTGCGGTTCTTAATCTCTTCAGAATAATATTTTAAGGAATCCGTAATGCTCTTAAAATCTTCAGCGGTTACGTGCCAATTCTTGCCCATTTCGAACATAATGCTTTCTCGCAAAAGCACTTCGTTTTCGATGAGCTTGTCACGGAGTTTATTGATCCAAACATTGCGCTCATCAACTGACATCTGAGACCACACTTCAAAACCCGCTTGCGCTGATCCTAATGCCTTTAAAGTGTCTTCCTTGGTTGCCCAAGCAACAGTAGCACAGACCTGCTCATCAGCTGGATTTACTACGTTGACTGTGTCATTATTAGATGACTCAACAAGCTCACCGGCTATGTATAATTTTTTATGACCGAACTTTAATTCCTTCATTCTGTAATGTCTCTTGTTCTAAGTGTTCATGAAGCTTATCGAGGTTAACCTCGACACCTAATCCAGGCGCATCAGATATTCTCAACAACCCCTCATTAATATTCAGGGTGTGGCAGGTCACGTCATCCCTCAAAGCATTTTCTGTTCGATCCAATTCCATGGTTGGAAGATCTCCATACATGCGTCCAGGGTTTTTGTCCAGATTAGAGACAAAATGAGCAGCCGCACTGATCGCTATCCATGTTCCCCAAGTATGTGGGACCAAATCCTTGTTATAGGTTCTTGCCAAAGTCGCTATGCGTTTGGCTTCTGTGAGTCCACCAGTTGCACAAATGTCTGGTTGAAGAATATCAACACATTCATTTTCGAGTAATCGCTTGAAGCCAAATGTGAGATACTCACATTCACCTCCGGCTATCGGTATTGAAGTTGAATTTCTTAGCTTTCTGTAACCCTCATAGTCTTCTGGAGATAGTGGTTCCTCAAACCACCCAATGTCAAATTTCTCAGCAATTTTGGCTAGTTTAACCGCCTCTTTAAATGAATAGGCATGATTGGAATCTATCATTAGCCTCATGTCCTTACCGATCGCCGTGCGAATTGCTTCGATGTAAATAAGATCTTCCTCAATCCCAAGACCCACCTTCATTTTTACAGCCTTAAAACCCTGTACTTTGTACTCCAGTGCTTCATTCACAAGCTTTTGCTTCAGGTCTTTAACTCTTTCAAAGTAAAGCCCCGTAGCATAAGGTTCAATAACCGGATTCTTAATCCCTCCTAAAAGTACAGCAACTGGTTGATTAAATAATTTACCCTTAAGATCCCATAATGCCACATCTATAGCGCTGACCGCCGATTGAAAAACACCACTTCTACCATAGTCCATGGATCTGAGGTACATTTCCTGCCATATGGTTTCGTGCTCCAAAGCCTCTTTTCCTATTAAAAGTGGAGCAAAAAACTCTACTCCAGATTTAATGACCTGGGCAGGGCCATAACCCTCACCCCAACCATATGTCCCATCCTCAAGCGTAATCTTAACCAGACAAATTCTTCTTGTTTTGTACTCCCACTGAGAAAAGTAAAATGGGTTTTCAAGTTCGTGGCTGATTACAAAGCTTTCTATTTTTTCAATTTTAGGCATATTCAGACTAATTTAATCTTGCAGAGGAACTATCCTCATCTAAGTGAGTGACCAGAAGTTTTTGGAATCCATTAATGGATTCCAAAAACTTCATTGGTCGAAAAAGCTATCGGCTTATGGTCTTGCGTTCCATTCCTGCAACACCATATCATCAATATAAAATGTGAGGGCATTGTTGTCAAAGTTGACAGGATTCACACATACGGTGGCTCCAGCGTCAGTTTTGTTATTTGTAGATATTATATCTTCAAACTGAAACCATTCACCAACGGGCTGGTTATTAAAGAATCCGGCTGGGCCGTGCTCCCCCCACCCCATTTCCACTTCAGGAAGCCTCATTTTCAGGTGTGTATTTCCATTACCAGCTAATGGCGCTTCCACATAAATCCAAACAGAGATCTTAGCAGTAATTCCTTGTGGGATGTCATAGGTGTGACGCGTTCCATCGGCATTCTTGGAGAAGATACCAACATTACCCTGGTTTGCATCAACAGAAACTTTCAAACTGGTTGAACCTTCATGTACCTGTACTGAACTTCTGGCCGCTGTGAAGTTTTGAGAAAGAGACCCTTGCCACCAGCTGTATTCTGGGATATCATTATGTAACCAATTAACCAACCCATCTTTTTCAAAGCTCCAATCAAAATTGCTCTCTTCAAAGAAATTTACTGTCTCATGATCGATGGTATGATCTGTAAAGTCATCAATTAGGTAAGCATCAAGGGAACGAAGTTTGCCGGATGTAAATGTAATCTTCCCAGCGTCATCATCAAACATCTGATCTCCGTCCAAAATAAGAACGGCCAAGCTATTGTCATCATCGCTAACAGTTGCGCTCGCAATACTTGGATTGAGTGTACCTCCCGCTTTGGTTGTTAGTTCAATTGCAAAATCTGAACCTTTCAATGTAGATTCATCTATGCCTCTTGAAAAATCAACATAAATATTTCCACTCCTTTCGAATATTCCATCTATGGTTACGGGATCGGTTGAAGGAATAGCTTTTACGAAGTTCGAGAAACTAATCGTATCGTAACTCAAAGGTTCATTTCGCTGTAAAAGAGCATCGATACCAAAAACTTTATTGAGTACTCCATATTGAACGTCGAAGAAATCATTTTCAGCATCATGTTTAATCAAAACTGCATCGTCCAAATCACCCACAACTGCTGTAGGATCGCCAGTAGCAGTATAGGTAAACCTTACTGTTTTTCCGAAAGATATTTCAGTAGGTGTGGCTGCTGACAGATTTATCTCAGCACCTAATGTTTCTCCTTCCAAAATATTTACCTTAATGGAACTAATAACTACTCGTGGAAGCACAATCACCGTAATCAATGTATCAAGTGTGTTGCTTGTTGCCACCGTATCCCGCTCCGCAAATGCTGGGTTCTTGAACGTTTGGTTTAACCCAATTTCAAATTCGCCCGGTGTAGTAAAAAATGCTGTCAGCTGAGGATCAGACGTTTTACCACTTAATGTTACATTGGCCTCAGCCGGAAAAACCCATTCCCTGGAGATAATACCCTGCGAAACATCTGCAAAATCAATATGCGAATTAACATTAATGGTATTATCATTGAACATTTGCGATGTATAAACCACCCTGTGACTGGGTTCAGTTCCCTTGAGAACATTCTCGTCCTCACCACATGACGCCAGCAGGAAAGCCAAACAGACTCCTAGTCCAAACCTCATGTTTATATATTTATTTATTAGTGTTTTCATGTCAATGCTAAATTTTAAAATCCTTGATTGTTTTGCACTTCAATTGAAGGAATTGGGAAATAGTTATCTGTCTCAGGATCATAATTTCCTACACCCACATTTACAAAATCTGGTCTAATACGGCCAGCTATGTGCAATGGTGGTCTATTTTCATTCGGACCTAACCCTACTCTAATATTTTCATCAGCAAGATGACTTTCCATAACGCTTTGTACAATATCCCATCTTACCAAATCTCTCCATCTGGTATTCTCATAACATAATTCAGTTGGTCTTTCAACCATTCGTAAGTGAGTTCGGATGTTTTCTAGTGTTGGCGCAACCTGTGGTCTTGTGCCATAAAGCTCTGCACTTACATGTAGCTGAGGAATGGTGCCATTCGCATCTATATAATCCTGAAGTAGTACTACTCCAGCTCTGGATCTTACTCTATCGATGTACTCAATAGCGGTTGCGATATCACCTGTACTTTCAAGAACAGCTTCAGCATACATAAGATACACATCAGCCAATCTCATATGCTTAAAGTTGATGGACGTTCTCCATTCTACACCCTCATCATCTTGATGGTACCAGTTAGTATACTTTTTGATATAGGCACTTTCTCCAAAACCCCATCTTCTACCTACTTCTGCTCTGAGAACCGATGGCTGATCATAATAGTAAATAGTGTTGTCACGTGACCCCACTACATTCACATTATATCTGGCCGAACGATCCGAAGACCCAGAAACAGAATCAGCGAGCATCAGCTCATGAGCAAAGTATGTAGGCATTACTACCTGCCAGCCTGCCAGTGAATAGGGAGCAAACCATCTGGCCATTGTGGAAGACTCTGAACCGGTATTGAATGGTGTATCATCTACCTGTTGAGTATCGGTTGACCCAGCGTTAATTTCTCCATCAAATGGTACCTCAAAAATTGACTCAGAGTTAAACTTAGAAGTATGGTTGAAATTATCTAGTGGATCTGACACTAGGCTATATGATCCAGACTGAATCACTTCAAGGAAAGCAGCTGCAGCTGCGTCCCAATCTTGAGCGTACAAATAGATTTTACCTTGTAAGGTCTTGGCCGCCCCCCAGGTAACTCTTCCCATGTCATCGTTATCCAAATCATCAGCAGAAGGTAAATTCTCCAAAGCAAATTCTAGATCAGGCATGATGACCTGGTCAATAATCTCTTGCTGCGTTGACAATGGAATATGAATATCTTCATCAGTCCCGGTAGAAGTAGTGGTAATTACACCCTGACCAAACTTGTAGGCTATTTCAAAATAAAAGAAAGCTCTCAGAAACCTTGCCTGTGCAACAATCAAAGTTTTCTCCTCATCAGTGAAATCATCTTCTTCAATGCCTGGTACAAGTCTTATCACTTGATTGGCTCGGAATATACCAATATAAAGCTCAGCCCAAGACCTTTCAACAGGCCCGTCTACATCTGAAACTGAAAGTTCGGTATAATCAAAATGGCGAGTCCAATCATTGGTTCCTCCCAAATCACTCTTTACCATTTCATAGTTCAAATCCCCCCCGCTTACGGACTGGAGTTGCAATGCCGCATAAACCGTAGTTAAAGCTGCGTTCGCATCTGCTTCAGATGACCAGAAAGTTGCTTCAGTCAACTGATTTGGATTTACCTGTGTCAAAAACTTATCCTCATCACAGCCGCAGAAAGCGACAGTCAAGGCTAGAATTGACAATATCGATATCTTGTTAGTTTTCATTTTTATCAATTTAAGTTTTGATTAGAATTTGATTTCTGCACCAATCATGAATTGTCTTGCTATTGGGTAATTCCCATTATCAACACCTCTCGTGAAAAGTCCATCTCCTCCTACTTCAGGATCATAACCATTGTACTTAGTGAATGTGAATGGGTTGACAGATGTGAAATAAAGTCTAGCGCTTTCAATTCCTATTAGTTCAGCCAAATCAAATGTATACCCTAGAGAAAGCGATCTGATCCTGAAGTACGTTCCGTCCTCCATATAGAGATCAGAAAATGCTCTCACGTTATTATGTGCTCTACCTCTATAAACTGGAATCTCAGATTCTCGATTTTGTGGACTCCACATCTTTACTTGTTCTTTATGTCTACCTTCTATGTGAGCTGTAAACCTAGATCCGTTGTATATGTCTGCCCCATATGAATAATACCCTTGTACAAAAAGATCAAACTTTTTGTAGGTCAGGTTGGCATTGATTCCGGCCTCAAACTTTGGCTGAGCAGAACCGTAATACTGCCTGTCATTATCATTAATCGTACTATCTCCGTTATAATCAACATAGATCACATCTCCCATTTTCGCATTGGGATCAATCACTGAATAAGCTTCAAGTTCTTCAGAAGTATTGATAATGCCATCAGTCTTAACCAGGAAGAAGCCACCAGCAGGATATCCTTCAGCTAAGAAAGTCACATCGTCCACATTGATACCGATAGTCGAAGGTGAACCATTTCCATAGCCACGTTCTGTTCCATTAAGGTTGGTCACTTCATTCTTGTTTTTAGTGAAGGTTATTCCAACATTATATTTTAAACCATTAGTGGTCGTGTTTCTATATGAGAGCGCCAGTTCAAGGCCCTTATTCACCATATTACCAGCATTTACAACTTTACTAGAATAGAATGAACTAGCTCCTGAAACGAATGTTCCAGATGATGGAGGTAATGCAAATCCAAGAAGCATATCCTCTTTATCGCTGACATAGTAATCTGCTGTTAAGTTTAACTTACCGTCAAATAAACTTGCGTCAATTCCTATGTTCTTAGAAATGGTTGTTTCCCATCTAATACTTGGGTCAACAAGGTTTCTGGGAATAAGTCCATTTACCAAGGTTCCATTGCTACCAAAAAGGTAATTAACTCCTCCTTGAACTGTTGGAATGTATGAATATTCAGCTATTTGATTGTTACCTACCTTCGCCCAACTCGCTCTTACTTTTAAATCGCTCACCATAGAAAGATTGAAGAACGACTCTTCCATAACATTCCATCCAAAGGAAACTGAAGGGAAATTTTCGTATCTGTTAACTTTAGCAAACTGACTGGAGCCATCTCTTCTCATGCTTGCTGAAAAAAGATACCTCTGATCGAAATTGTATTGCACTCTGATCATTTTACCAGCTAGAGTGCGCTCATCGTCCATACTTGTAGGATTTTCAGAATCTACCGCCCCTGATGGAACTTGAACAATGTTGCCTGTATTTTCAGACATAACCACACCTATACCAACATTCTTATCGACGAACTGCTCATAATTCAATACTCCCGTAAGCGTCAGGTTATGATTCCCAAAAGACTTTTGATAGGTTACAACATTTTCTATCACATCGTTGGTCATCCATCTGTAATCTTCATCTAAGATTGCCTGAGGTCTTGTAGAGGTAGGGCTTAATGCTCCATTGAAATCATAAGCTATGTACTGTGGCTGAAAACGCTTTCTAAATGTATTTAATTCATTGCGACCCACTCTGACTTGATAACTCAAATCATCCGTAATGTCATAAGTCGCTCTCAGTGCTATATTGAATCTTTTCGTTCTCGTTTCATCTGTGTTATTTAAAATTCTTGCCAAATAACTGAATGTTATTTCATTCTGGTCTGGAATCTGCACCCCATCGGCAAATGCTGGCAATTTATTTATTGCTGTAGCATATGGCTTTTGACGCAAAGCTTGTAGATACATCGCAAAAGGCTCACGATCTCTATTTTCTTCTGAAGCACCAAAACTTGCAAATAGTTTGAATCTCCCTGCGTTATAATTTCCAGTGAATCTTGTTGAAAGTCTGTCAAAACCAGAATTTATCATGACACCCTCCTGATTAAAATAATTCACATTGGCATTTACTGTCAGGTTGTTTTGACCTCCAGAAATGTTCAAATCATAATTGCGAATAGTTGCATTGTCATTTTGTACATCGCCAATAAAATCTGTATTATTTTCAAGCGCTCTTGGATTAACCAGTAATGTTGTAGGCACTTGATTTACGGCGTTCGTTCTAATTTCATCAAAATAAAACTGCTCTGCTGTACTCATTAATTCAACACCTGAATTAATACTTTGGATACCTTGATAAGTGCTCAAGTTTACCCTCACCTTGCCCGCTTTACCTGTGTTAGTTGTGATAAGAATCACACCATTAGATGCACGCACTCCATAAATAGCCGCCGATGCACCATCTTTTAGAACATCAATAGACTTGATCTGCGAAGGAGGAATATTTGGAGCTTCTCTGTAAGGGATTCCATCCACTACATATAAAGGACCGAGAGATCCTGGGCTCAATGAACCCAACCCACGAATTTGCACGTTGGCTGCTTCTCCAGGTGCTCCACTCGAAGCTTGTACATTCACTCCAGCTATCTGACCCTGCATTGCTGTAGATAAATCAGGAACCGGGATTTTAGCAATGTCCTCACCACTTAGGTTGACCACCGCACCAGTTACTTCTTTCTTCTTTTGGGTACCATATCCAATCACTACAACCTCTTCTAAAGACTTTATATCAGATTCTAGCGTGATAATAAAATTGGTCTTGTTACCAACAGTAACTTCCTGAGTAAGGAACCCAAGAAAACTTACAATGAGTACATCATTCGGGCCTGCATTCAACTGGAAGTTTCCATCCAAATCTGTGACCGTACCTGATGATGTTCCCTTGATCTGAACCGTGACTCCCGGAAGGGTTTCACCTTCTCCGTTGACGGTACCTGTCACAGCAACTTGTTGCCCCTGCACCGTACTAAAGTTTATTGTCAGCAAAGCCGCCATAAATGGCCATAGGAATCGTGCTTTTAATTTCACGGGTAGTTTTGACTTCATATTAAACGAGTTTATTGTTTTTAAAAATGAATATTGCTAGCCTTCTATTTTGGATTACTTAATACTCAAAACAAACTTAGAATGTCAGCAATTAATCCAATCGATCGTATTTACCTCTCGCTTATCCAATTTTACCATTTGACCAAGACCGAAGTTATTCATGAGGTGATTCTTATAAATATTGTAATGAAAGACATCAATTAGAACAATTTAGCAAAAGACCTAATTGGACTTACCTCCTTTTTTGAAATTGGATTTGTGCTGATTGATTCTGGATTTGAAGTATGCTTCTTTGTTAAAAGAATAATATTCACCTCCAATAAATGCAACTTTAACTAGTTTCCAGAATCTGGGCTAAGCGGTGGTTTCCGATACAAATCCATTCGGTCTATATCGTACTTTTCATATTGACTTTTTAATAGCCAAAGTGGTCTTTCAAGGGTAAGCTCCCATTCATAGATCAATTTGAACATACTACGCACCTTCTCCGGGTTATTGGCTGCAAGATCATTTTGCTCACCTACGTCATCTGGTAAATAATACAATTCTGCTGGTCGGTCAAGGTGCCGTATCAACTTCCAATCACCCTCTCGTACAGCTGCCCTTGTTCCCTTTTTCCAATATATGATTTCATGTGGGCGACCTGTTTTTTCCCTTCTGACATATGGAATTAAGTCTACCCCATCAAGAGAGGCAAGTTCGGCCGAATCACCTCCTGCGACTGCATGGAAAGTGGGCACTAAGTCCAGCGTACTTACTGGATAGCCATAAGTTGAACCCTTTGGGATTTGATCTGGCCATTTCATCACATATGGAACTCGGATACCCCCTTCCAGGTGATTCGATTTAGTGCCACTCAATGGGTAATTGTTCGATCCGTTTTTGTCGGATGGGCCACCATTATCGTTGGTGAATACCACAAGTGTGTTTTTATCCAATCCAAGTTCCTCCAATTTGTTAAGGAACTTTCCACAAGCCCGGTCAAGGGCAAGGGTCATAGCGGCCAGCTCTTTTCTTATTCCAGACAATTCAGGAAATTGAGCCAAGTCTTCTTTAGTCGCCTCAATGGGAGTGTGTACTGCATTGAATGAAAGAAAAATGAAAAACGGGTCATTCTGATTTCGTTCCATGAAGTTGATGGCCTCATCAGCAAATAAATCGGTAGCGTAATAGGCAGGCTCCTCAAAATTCCCGAACCCTCGTTCCATCTTCTTGTCAGCAAAGTGACCCTTTGGCAACTCTTGATAAGAAAAATAACTCCTATCTCCTCCCCTAAAACCATAAAACTCGTCAAATCCTCTTTTCATAGGATGAAAACGATCAGCAGATCCAAGATGCCATTTTCCGTAAAATGCAGTTTTATACCCCAGCGACTTCATATAATCGCCCATGGTTTTCTCTGTCAATGGAACACCCATATCATCTCCGTCCAGACCCGTATTTTTACTCATATATCCGGGTACGTTATTCTCCTCATACCCAAACCTTTGTTGATATTTCCCGGTGATCAAACCTGCTCTGGATGGTCCGCAGGTCGAGGCAGAAACATATCCCTGTGTGAAAATCACACCTTCGGCTGCCAACCTATCTAAATTAGGTGTTTTTATCTGTAAACTTCCCTGAAACCCAAAATCAGCATATCCAGCATCATCAGTGAAGATGAGAACTATGTTTGGCTTTTCTTGAGCAAATGAAACACCGGAAGCCAAAATCAGTAAAATAGAAAACATCTTTAATTTCATTTTGATGAAGTTTTTTTGATAATTAAGGTACGTATTGGAGGGTCTGGTTGCTCCGCTGAAGGTTGTCAGCATAGATGGAGAATCTGTGCTCATTAGGAGAAACATTCATGATTTGCTTGAATTGTTTATTAAAATTGGTAATTGAATTGAACCCCACCTTAAACCCAACGTCCGAAATTGGCAAGTCTTCCTGAACAAGAAGCCGAGCGGCATTTTTGATCCTCACTTCATTGAGGAAGGTTATAAAAGACTTGTTCGTTGCTTTTTTGAAAAACCGACAAAACGAATTGGTGGTCATACATGCCACATCAGCAACGTCTTCCAGTGAAATATCGCTAACATAATTATCTGAGATAAATTTCAGGACTTTATCGATCCTATTTACACTCTCGGTCCTCACCTGACGCATATCGGTAGTTGAAAGTATCTCCTTAGAATCTAACCGGGCTAATCTGTTAAGTATATCCAACAGCTTAATGGCCCGTTCAGCTTCTGATAAATCGATTATTCCATATATATCCTCCTGCAATTCCGCGCTATCGCGTTTATCGAATAGGACGCCAAAATTCGACATTTTGAGAAGCTCATTCACCTTATTAAACGCCGGGAAATCGAAGGTGTCCTCTCCAATGAAGTTTCTTGTAAATTTAATCACCATGGTGTTTATACTATTGGCTCCTGGGGTTTTATAATAGGATTGATCGCTTCTCCATAAATGAGGTAAATATGGACCTATCAGAACCAATTCTCCGGGCGAGAAATTAGACACATTGTCTCCAACATATCGAAGACCGATGCTCTTCGAAATAAAGATAAGCTCAAACTCCGGATGATAGTGCCATGAAGAATCAAAGCATGGCGTATCTTTTTTAACAACCTGAAGGGCTTTATCTGTTCGGGTATTGTTGTCCTGGTATACAAGTTTCATAATTCGGGCAGTTTGTTTAATAAAACTTTACAATACAAAGCTGATCAAGGAACAAGACTCTTTTTGCGTCAATATTTACGAATAGTAGTTTTATTTTGACTTAATTATTAGAATATGCTAAATTTTGGGTAAATATTAGATTCATATTTAGCGTATTCGTATTCTCATGAAGTTAATAGAGAAAAAGATTGCTCCATCTAACAAGAGTTTCACTGTATACAGAAACCGGACCCCTTGTTTGGCCGAGGAATGGCATTATCATCAGGAGTACGAACTGATATACATTTTAGAGGGAAAGGGATTGAGGTTCATCGGTGACGATGTACGAGAATTCAGTGGAGGAGAATTAGCCCTGATTGGCCCCAACCTTCCTCATCTTTGGCAAAACTCTCTAGAGTATTATGATAACATTGACCTCAATTCTGATGTCATCGTCGTTCAATTTAACCATAATTTCTTAGGAGAAAATTTCTTTAACATCCATGAAATGGCGGTTTTAAAAAAGCTACTTGAGAAGTCAAAAGGCGGTCTTGAATTCCTCAATCATCAATTAAAATTGAATGTGGCTAAACAATTGATGCAACTGATCGAATTATCAAGTTTCCCGAGTGTCAGAACACTATTGGAAATTCTTGAAATATTGGCGCTAACCTCGGAGGTACATCCAATAGCAAGCACTTCCTTTCAAGTGAACCCGAAAAGCAATGATTCAGTAAGAATAAACAAGATCTATCAATATGTTCTGAATAACTACCAGGAGCATATTACACTCGAGGAGGTGGCAGACATTGCAAACCTTGGCGTATCGCCATTTTGTAGATTCTTTAAAAAGGCCACCAACAAGTCTTTCCTTGAGTTCTTAAATGAGGTTCGAATTGGTCATGCCTGCAAATTACTAATTGAAGGCTCACAGTCCATTGGACAAATCGTTTACTCTTGCGGATTTAATTCCCAAACCCACTTTAATAAACAATTCAAAAAAATCAAGAAAAGAAGCCCTGTTGAATTTAGAAGATATTTTATGATTCAGTAATGAAGGCATTAACAGCAGTAATCAATGCTCTTTCTAAGAGCATGACATTATCCAAACTCAATTCAGCATACATCTTCTTTAATCGAGCGTTTTCATCTTCAAGCTCTTTAAGTCGCTTCAGCTGGCTAGCATCCATGCCTGAGTATTTCTTCCGCCAATTGAAAATATACCCTTGTGGATACCCATTTCACGACAGAAGTCATCGGTATTGCTACCCTACTCATTCTCTTTTAAAGCCTTGATGACCTGGCTCTCTGTAAATTTTGACAGTTTCATTTTGACAGTTTAACTTATCAAGTTTGTTCATTTTTAAACTGTTCGATTTTTAAGTAAGGCTACCTAGTAATACCTTTTGGAAATCAAAAAACCGAATCCCCGTTTTTTCATCAGAGAAATAAGAATAAGGGGATGGAATACTCATATACGGTTTAGACCCAAACCAACTTCTGGCATACGCGATTTTTCTCCTTATCTGAAGATATGTCTCCTTAGGTTTTTTGCTTGTGTTGGCAAAGCATTGCGAGTAAAGACGCATTTTGATATGATCTTTTCCCTTCAGGTTAATTTTCTCATGAGGATAAAGCTCATCTTTAATTGCCAGAAATAGTTTTTCTAAAAATTCATCATATTCACATCCTATTTCTTTTTTATCAAAATTCTTTATAGAAACTGTAACCGGAACTTTTTTCCGAGCAGAACCAAAAATTTCTGGGTTTATACACAGTATTATTCCACGTTGAACCCGATACTTTTCAGCAATGATACCTGTTGCACCCAGGACAGTGAGATGGTTGTAAATTGTCCGTGGAGTAACACCAAGTTCTGTCGATAATGACTTATGTGATGTTAGAAGAAGAGATTCATCTTTTGCAACGTACACTGGATACGTGAGACTTACCAAATGTCTAGCAAGACCATAAACTCCATTCTTTAGTTTTGGATGTTTTTGTTTAAGCCCTCTTAAATGGGCAAGGCATGTCCGTAGAGAAATTTTGTTATTCATTTCAATAAGGGATTATTTAAGAAAATCAATGATTATCCCTATCGTTAACCTATTGTTAGATGTCAAAGACAGAAGATTTTGAAACCTCGGGTGCAACCGAGGTTTTATTTTTGAATTTGATGTAAAGTATCTGCTATTTCCTTCTTATTGTAATAAGGCTTACCCTTGGGGTTTCCTTGATTATCTCTTTCTAGATAGTATCTTTTAATTATTCCTCTACTCTGAAGTTTATAAAGGTAAAACTTTGATATATCCATCATTTGGAGCACGTCCTTTTGCGAAACAAATGGAAAATCATTCGAAATGATTCGATTGGTATTTTTAAATCCATGTTAGGTCATTAATGGTGCTTAATGCACCGTGAAACATGGCACTAATTTGAACATAACAAGATTTCTATTTTTCGGGAATTTCGTTTATTTCTTTTCCGATAATTTTACTTCCTCTATTAGGCCTAAACACCTTTTTACTTCTTTAGAGTCGGACTTTTCACGAGTATACTCCTTAAATTCTCTAAAGTAATTATCAGCTTCATTTTGGATCCCGAGAAATTTGTATGCTGATATTCCAAACTCTCTTCTCCCTCCGACCGTTCCTATTTGGTAATCAGGATAATTACATAAATCTGTTTCTTGGAGAATCATAAAAAACCTAGCCAATTTGTACTTCTTACCTCCAAATTCTCGCAAAACATTTTACTTAATTGTACTAAATCAAAACCGTCCCAATAATCTGTTAAGCTAGGAATCGGATCATAAACTTGATTTAATCTATCAATTAACTTTTGATAAAGTTCTAAATACTCTCTAACCTTCTGATTCTCATACCATGATGCGTTGTTTTTATTCAGGATTTCTTCAATTACTGCCTTATCATGATTAATCTGAGGGCTCAGTGAAATCAAATCATCAGATCTTAAACATTCTATAGTCATTAAAATACCATGATATGACCGACTACCAAGCAGTAAAAAATTATTTAAATTCTTCTGTTAATCGGTTTTATCTCCATAATACTGACCATTCAAGATTCGAACAATAGAGGTTTTTATCTTATTAAAGTGAATTTGCTCCTTAGATATTAGTCTAGTCAAAGTTGCAATCCTAATTTTCAACTTTTGTCTCCATGAAAGTTCACTTATAGCACAACTGATGTTGCTAAAAGGGTCATCCTGAACTGCAAGCCATACGCTTAAGCCAATAAAAATAATAGCCCAACAGCATGCATTGAATACCCTTAATTCTTCTATAGTTAAACCCACTATTCATAATGTGATCAATGTTAACTTTGATCACATTATTTCAAACGCATAACTCTCAAATACCGCAAATAGCTACTAATAACTTGAACTAAAACTTGAGTTAAAAACAAAAAAGCACGTTTATTTTAAATAAACGCGCTTTTTAACTTTAACATGTGCACCCAGAAGGAGTCGAACCCTCAACCTCTGGAGCCGAAATCCAACGCTCTATCCAGTTGAGCTATGGGTGCAAAAAGGACTGCAAATATAATATGGCCTCAGTGAAGTAAGCCTCAATAATTGGTCATTATTTTGAGTGAAAGTTGATAAAAAGATATTCTCCTTTGCAGTTTACGCTGAAGCAAGCACACTTCCATGATCTGCGTTGGCGCTCACCTATTTGAAGCTTGGGAGTTTGCCTCAAAAAAAACCTTTTTGGCCAAATCAACAGGTTTTGATCGCAAAAACATGAAGTGTTGTTTGTTTCGTACAGTACCCCAATAGGTTTAGGTATAGTGACCTTAACCGCATTATTTCGGGGCAAGAAGCTCCAAACATTGAAGGAAGCCGAAGTTTAGGTTTTCCAGTTTAGAAGAAATAACTAACTTTCCCTAAAGATCAAAAAATGAGGCAGATATTAGTTGTTGCGCTTTTCTTAATTTCTATTTCAGGATACTCTCAAACCGTTTCCGGGTTTGTGGTAGATGAGGAAAATACCCCTATCATTGGAGCACAGGTGATGGAATCTGGATTTCGAAATGGGACCACCACCAATATAGATGGCAGTTTTGTATTGACTTTAAATAGCCCAAACTCAAACCTCATTTTCAGTTTTGTGGGCTATGAGACTGACTCACTGCTTCTTCAGCATGGAGAGGTTTCACAAATTGTACTCAAGGAAGCCAGCTCGAGTATGGACTACATCAGCATGTTGGCCGACTATCGGGTTTTATTGATTCTCATTTGGGCAGTCATCTGCATATTGCTTGTTCTTCGTACGTTTAGAGGAGTTCCATCCGCCTAAATTCAAATTGACGAAACATTTACCCATAGGTTTGGCGTTACAAGATTAGTGATTAGAACTATCGTATCATATTGCCTTTCATTCATTCTCTTGCTGAGTGTGCTGTATATTCCTGTTCACACTCACAGGTGCCACCTGTTTGATAAAACAGAAACTACGCTGTTTAGTGCAATGAGCTGCTGCTGTACAGATGCAGAAGGTGAAATTATAGATACCAAATGCTGTAGTTCAAGTGTGAAAGTTTATGCTTCAGATCATGAGAGCATAGCCGGTCACAGTAGCATCAATGTAACCCCGCCCGCACAATGGCTGGCTACAATTGTGATGCCTCAGGACAAATATCATGAAGTAAATTACGATAGTGATATTGACGCACGCCCCCCTCCTGTACAATCCTCAGGGCGCTTCAAACTCATCCAGCACCAGGTATTCAGAATATGATTTGAATTGATTCCCCGCTTTACGGAAAAGCGGGTTCTGAAATCATTTCATAATCATTAGAATATCTAAAAAATGAAAAAATTCTTATTTGTGGCTCTCGCCACTATCATTACCGAGTCCATTTCTGCCCAAGACATCATGGGTCGGGTTATTGACCACAAAAACGAACCTCTCATCGGAGCGACCGTTTTTCTGCCAATAGCAGAAAAAGGCTCCATTACTGACATCAACGGACAATTTGAAATAAAGAATGTCACCAAAGACCAGACTGCTATTGTCAGCTTTGTCGGGTTCAAAACAGACACTATTTCGTTACTCTTCGGGCAACATCTCACTATAAAGATGCAAGAAGACACAGAGCTGGATGAGGTTGTAATCAAGTCTTCTACCACATTTATCGACAATGTAGAACCAATCCACGCTGAAGTCATTACTGAAAAGGAATTGCTCAAGACTGCCTGCTGCAATTTATCTGAGAGTTTTGAAACAAACGCCTCAGTGGATGTCTCCTTTACAGATGCCGTGACCGGAACCAAAACCATCCGCATGCTCGGCCTGGACGGCAAGTACACCCTCATCAACCGTGAGAACATGCCTCACGTGAGAGGCCTAAGCGCTCGCTTGGGTCTCAACTACATTCCCGGAACATGGATACAATCAATCGATGTGGGTAAGGGCTCTGGCTCTGTGATAAATGGATATGAATCCATGACCGGACAAATAAATGTAGAATTTAAGAAACCCGAAAACAGTGAGAAACTGTATCTCAATGCATATGGCAATTCATTTGGCCGCATGGAGTTGAACGCTAATACAGCTTTTGCAATCAATGACAAATGGTCGGGAGCTTTACTGACACATGCCGACTACTTCAATAATGAAATAGATGGCAACAACGACGGATTCATGGATTTGCCCAAAGCCAAACAGGTTAATATTCTGAACAGATACAAATACCGAGGTGATCGCATAGTATCGCAGATAGGGTTCCATTTCCTGAAAGACCAAAAAGCAGGGGGTCAAAATGGCTTTAATTTTGGCGATGACGCATTGACTTCCACACTTTATGGTTACTCCAGCGATGTTTCTAAAATGGAAGTTTTTGGTAAGGTCGGCGTGCTTTTTCCTCACGCTCCGTACAAAGGTTGGGGCTTCATCTACTCTGCCTCGGTTCAGGATAATAAGTCAGGATTTGGACATAAGGCGTACACAGGTCAGGAAAAAACGCTTTACACCAACCTCATCCACCAAAACATCATTGGCAACACCTTTCACCAGTACAAAACCGGTTTGAGTTTCATGATAGATGATTTTACTGAAAGCTTCGCTGACTCTGCTTTCAGCAGAACGGAGATTGTACCCGGAGCATTCTTTGAGTACTCCTACATGCCAAATGACAAATTCACGCTGGTAAGCGGGCTCAGAACCGATGCACACAACCTGTACGGCCTCTATGTCACTCCAAGGCTGCATATGCGATATGAGGTGATGCCTGAGGGCACTTTGCGTTTGGCAATAGGCAAAGGTTATAGAACCTCAAATATCATCACAGAAAATAGTCAGGCATTTATCAGTTCACGTAATCTAGTCGTAGAAGAAGAACTGAAACCTGAAGAGTCATGGAACATGGGCGGAAGTTTTGTGAAAGAAATCAAAATAGGCGAGCAGAACATGTCCATCATAGCCGATTATTTCCATACCGAATTTCAAAACCAGGTGATTGTAGATATGGATCAAAACCCTTCCGAAGTTAGATTCTACAATTTGGACGGAAGATCCTTCGCAAACTCTTATCAGATTGAGGTAGGCACTAGCCTCAACGATTTCATCTCCACCAAAGCGGCTTACAAATACTACGACGTGAAAGCAACCATAGATGGAGATCTTCGCCCGCTACCCTATGTATCTAAGAATCGTACCTTTTGGAATGTATCTTACACCTCAAAGTATGATATTTGGCAAGCCGATGCGACATTGCAATGGTATGGCAGCAAAAGGCTGCCCAATACTACATCAAAATCAGCTGAGTTTCAGCGACCAGATTATTCGCCGGATTTCACAAACGTCAACGTCCAGCTGAGCAGAACATTCCGCTGGGGGAATGTATATATAGGAAGCGAAAACTTGTTAGATTTCAAACAGAAAAATCCGATCATTGATCCGGAAAACCCTTTCAGTGACCAGTTTGATGGGTCACTCGTTTGGGGGCCGATTGCAGGACGCATGGTTTACTTTGGGATGAGGTACAAAATAAATTGATAACTACACTTTTAAATAATACAGAAATGAAGAATATACTCTTAGCGACAGTTTTGGGATTATCCTTTTTAGGACTCAAGGCTCAAAAAAATGACAAGTATCAAACGGTAGAAATTCAAACATCAGCGATTTGTGAGATGTGCCAGTATGCCATAGAAAAAGAAATGGCACTTGAAAAAGGTGTTAAAAGTTCGTCCCTAAATCTGGATAACAAGGTGCTTACCGTAAAGTATAACAGCAAGAAAACAGATTCAGACAAAGTCAGAAAGCGTGTTTCCCTAACTGGCTATCATGCAGATGATGTGGAGAGAGACCCGGAGGCTTACGAAAACCTACCGCTTTGCTGCAAAGACGGAGCACATGCTGATGATGACGAACATCACCAGGAGTGAGTTTTAAAATAAAAAAGCACTCG
This sequence comes from Cyclobacteriaceae bacterium, assembly GCA_039970095.1. GTDB lineage: Bacteria > Bacteroidota > Bacteroidia > Cytophagales > Cyclobacteriaceae > JAMZMI01. The sequence goes on along the minus strand of JBDVMP010000107.1, from coordinate 118,200 downwards.
GGGGAGGTTGATACCTTCTCCGAGGATAAACTGCGACAAAGCTTGCAAAATGCCGGAGCAAAACCGGAATCAGTAGACTTTGTCCTAAAAGAGATAAAACCCACACTTTATGATGGCATGCGGACGAGCGAAATCTATAAGTCTGCTTTTCGTCTCCTTAAGAAAAAAGAATATGTGAATGCCTCTCGGTACAGGCTCAAAAAGTCCATACAGGAACTGGGGCCAACCGGGTACCCATTCGAGGTTTTCATATCTGAGATATTAAAAGCCGAGGGCTACACCACCAGAGTGGGTGTAAACATGCAAGGAAAATGCGTGAGCCATGAAGTAGACGTGCTTGCAGAAAATGAGGGAAAAGTGCTCATGATGGAATGCAAGTTTCACAATAAGCCAGGCTACAAATCAGATGTAAAAGTGCCACTCTACATCAACGCGCGATTTCATGACCTCAACGACACATGGAAAGAAACTGGTGTTTTTGGTAAAAAAAAGACACAAGGATGTGTGGTCACCAATTCACGGTTTACACAAGACGCCATTGACTATGGTGTGTGTGCCGGTATGCAGATGATCAGCTGGGATTACCCCAACCATGCCAGTATCAAAAAGCGGGCAAACGAACACCTCCTCTATCCTATCACCAGTTTGCAGTCACTTGCAAAAAGAGATAAAAAGACGCTAATAGAGGAAGGTATAATCGTCACAAAATCACTTTGTGAGAACTTTGACATACTTGCCATGCTAGGATACCCAAATAGCAAAATCCAGAAAATCATCACCGAGGCTAATTTGATCTGCGAGATATAAAAAAAGCCCCACCGATATCGGCAGGGCCCTTAACCAACCTAACTCACCTAATTATTCACTTCTCACTATTTCATTACTTCTGCTAAGACTTAAATCCGGCAGACCCAATAATTCTTTCACATCTTCATAGTCAGAGAAATCTACTCTTCCTCCTCCCCAAAACTCGCCCGGCACAACAACCACTCTGGCTATCCATTGGTCCGTATGGATCGCCCCAAGCTCATTGAGTGGGAAATTGGCATCTAAAAACAAGCGCACATCACTAGCTGTAAAATCGTAATTGTACTGCAGTATGCCTCCATCGTTGAATAGCGTCTGCTGTGGCAACAACCTCCAAACATCATAGTCCAGGTTGTCCTCCAAAGGCCAGAGCAAGTAAACCAGCGCTACATCTGACTGCAGTCCTTCAAAATTTGTTGGGTACTCTAAGAGTACCTCGTAATTATTTCCTGCAGAGAAATTGATGTTTTCGTACTCAAAGACAAACCCACTCTCTCCAGCTGCACCCTGCGGACCAACTGGCCCCTGATCCCCACGCGGGCCTGCGGGCCCAACCACAGTTTCAGTACACGAATAAAGAAAAGTAAGAGAAAGTGTAAAAAGTGCAAGTATGGTTTTCATGACGTTCGATGTTTGTTTTCTGAGTATAACCAAACACCGTTCCAAACTTTGTTTTGCTCGCAAATCATACCCTTGAAGGCTGAAAAAAATATTGTCTATTTTTGTTCTTTATCAATTTTTATCAACTATCAATGAACACAGGGAAAGTAAAATTCTTTAATGACTCCAAAGGTTTTGGATTCATTATGGACACAGAAACACAAAAAGAGTACTTCGTTCACATCTCAGGTCTTATCGACGAAGTAAGAGAAAACGACGAAGTTACCTTCGAACTAACAGAAGGTAAAAAGGGATTGAATGCAACTAATGTGAAGCTCGTTTAAGAGCCTAAAACAATACAAGTTATTTAATCATTGCTGAGCCCTGACTGTACTGTCGGGGCTTTTTTTGTGGTCTTTGGAGATCTCAAAACCGTATTTAAGTTGGCTACCTAAACAACCTGCCGAAGGCTATTTGCAGGCGAGTGTCTAACATTTCGACAGGCTCAATGTGACACTATGCTACCCCTTCACCACCTCAAAACTGTGGGCGATGTTAATCTCAGGATCGAGTGAAGACGCTACTGAGCAATATTTCTCCACGGCCAGCCCCACGATACGCTCCGCCTCCTTGTCCGTAAGGTCGGGCGACACGAAGGTGTATTTGATATCGATATCGGTAAATTTCTTAGGTATCTCATCTCTCCTTGTTCCGGTAGCCTCTCCTGAAAATTCAACAAGGGTTTTTCTGCGCTTCTTCACCATCTGCACTATATCCACCGCCGCACATGAGAGCACACCAGAGAGCAGCAGCTGCATTGGCGACATGGCTGCCTTGTTTTCCGCATCATACATATCTATCTCTACACGGTTGTCGCTTTCGTTGACACAGAAATATTCCTTATCCGCTTTATGCCCTAGTTTGATTTTCATCTTCATCTAATTTTTGATTCTGCAAATATCGCAAACAGAATATTTTATTGAAAAGTTTACACTTCACAATCTTTTATAATAAAAATCACGCCCCATCATGGTTTTTTTAGAATTCTTTTTTGCTTCAACCGATCGAAAACCTACCTTTGCAGACCATTTCAAAATACTTGGGCTATGATCATTCCAAAGGAATCAAAACTATCAGCTGAGCAGCTACAGGAAGTCACCACGATTGTGAGTGAATACAACTGCAAAGTGCAACCAATAGAAGGCCACCACAGAACCATATATGCGGTACTTGGTGAGGAGAGAGAGACTATCATGATCAACCGAATTCTCGGTTTGGATTATGTGGACAGGTTTGATGCGATTGATTCGCCATTTAAGCTGATGGACCTTAAGTCTGAGTTGGCTCACCACAAAATCACGGTGGGAGATGCAGTAGTAGGCGAAAGCCCATTTATTATCGCTGGGCAGTGTACAATCGACCCAAAGAATCCTCAATTGTTTTTGGAAACTGCTCACGCAGTGAAAGAAGCTGGCGCGAAAGCCATTCGTGGTGGTGTGTGGAAGCCGCGAACAATGCCTTACTCCTTTCAGGGAGATGATAGTTCTATCAAGATTTTGATGGATGCTAAAGCTGCCACCGGACTACCCGTAGATACAGAGGTGATGGACGAACACCAACTAAGAATAGCGGTAGAAGCCGGAGTGGATATACTCCAGGTAGGCGCTAGAAATGCTCTGAACTACTCTTTGCTAAAGCAAATAGGTGAGCAAACTGCCGATAAAAAAATCGCTGTGCTCTTGAAAAGATCAATCGGTATGGGCCCAATTAACGAGTTTATCGCGGCATCAGAATACATTGCTGCGGCAGGAAATCCTGATGTGATGCTTTGCCCAAGAGGAACCTCTCCTACTATGGACGGATACAGAAACCATCCAGATGAGGCCATCACTCCACTGCTTAAAGAAAAAACCTGGGCACCCGTGATCGTAGATCCTTCTCACTCTGTGGGAAGAGCCAAATATGTGCCAAGTGCAGCTATGGCGGCCATGGCATATGGAGCGGACGGTGTGATTGTGGAAACGCATTGCCAGCCATCAAAAGGTATTGGTGATGACCCCAAGCAGGGAATCACACCAGATGTGCTAACGAAGCTGATTGCGGATATCAACCAAATCTGGGAAATCAGACAGCACTACAAGAAACAAGCTGTACCGGCTTAATTCTTAATTATAAACAGTTTACAAAAGCCCTGATTGGAAACCCAATCGGGGCTTTTTGTTTTTAAGGCGTTCATCTCGCTCAGCTGTAATGAGCAATCAATGAAAATCACATCATTTCGGTAGTATCTGTAATACTTTTTGCTCTTATTTAGCAATATGGCCAACGAAAACACATACTGCCCTAAAGACCCTTCAGACTGGCGAAAGTGGTTGAATGAAAATCACCAATCCTCTCAGCCCGTTTGGCTTATCTATTACAAGTCCACTTCTGAGCACTATAACCTCAGCTGGAGCGAAGCGGTGGATGAGGCATTGTGCTTTGGATGGATAGATAGTACCAGAAAAACCATTGATGGTGAGCGATTCAAACAGCTATTCAGTAAAAGAAAACCCAAGAGTGGCTGGTCAAAAATCAACAAGGAGAAGGTGGACCGACTGATTGATGAACAGCGCATGACAAAAGCAGGGCATGAAGCAATCGAAGTTGCCAAGCAGAATGGCTACTGGAACCTCTACAACGAAGTGGACCAGATGATCATACCCGAGGATCTGGCGGCTGCTCTTGTTGCAAGGCCAAATGCCAAGGCTTTTTTTGATGCCCTAAGCCCAAGTGCGAAAAAGGCGATTTTAGGGTGGATCGTACTGGCCAAGAGGACTGAAACACGCGAAAAAAGAATAGCAGAAGTAGCCAGTCGTGCTGAGAAAGGACTGAAACCCAAACAATTTCCTTAATCCTGAACTATGCCAAGTGCGCCATATTCTTAGAGCCTTTAGCTCCAAATCACCTCTTGATCACCTTAAATACTTGCTGATCTATTAAAACCAAATAAAGGCCTTGTGGCAAGTCGGAGATTTCTATCGACTCATTGTCAGTCTGGCTGCTCAGGCTCCTGTGTGTTTTTCCTTTCATATCAAGAATGGAGACCTGTGCTCCGGCAGCATTGACAACCTCAAATGAATCATCAACCAATGTAGGCCAAATCTCAACCTGTCGCATATCAGCTACTGAAAGAGGCGAAGTGTCCAGATTGGACTTGTTCCAGGTAGGTCGCTGTACTTTCCATTCTGATCCTCCATCAGATGCACGAGAGTAGCTCATATTGGCACTCAGTTCGGGTACTTCAACTTCATCTATGGTCTCCAGTTCAGCGCCATTCATACGATAGATGCCTACCGGCTCCCCTTCTTTACTGAGCTTAAAGTTGAGGTGCAGAACACCTTGCTCATCATCGTCATCCGCCCAGAGCACCAGCCACTCCCCCGCCGGAATAACAGTTTCAGAAGTGCCATTACTCGAAATCTGGTGTTTAGTTTGGTTAGACAAATTATCAGTCACATACCAACCGGCAATGTCAATATCCTCCGTCCCGGCATTGTATAGTTCTATGTAATCATCCGTTTCCCCAAACTCATCCAAAATCTCCTGATTGCTGCTCACCACCTCATTGATAAATACCAAAACATCCGCTTTTGGATCGGCACCAGGCTCATATACAGCCGTCAACTCAATATTATCGGTAAGCACACCAGCATAAACTGCTTCTGAATATACCTCTCCACTTACCAACCAATGTTTGAACTTATAGCCAGCAATATCATTGGCTTTTATTTCGACATCCCGCTCTCTGAAGTAACTGATGGATGCCTCAGTATCTATTACGGGCTGCCCGTTGAGCTGATATGTGGCTCCAGGTGTATCCGAAGATAGACTTATGGTTTTGCTAGTTGCTCCATTTAGAAACCTTTCGCTTATATGCCTAAACACATTGGCCGGACGCTCTTTAGAGAAATTTCTCAACACCTGCAGGTCATTATCAAAGTTGTCCGCTATGTTGTACCTCGCCAGGTGATATGGGATTTCATCTCTTATACGAGCAGACATACTATCTACAAAATGGATGATTCTTTCCGGCTCAAATGTGGTAGACAAGTGAATCGCAAAACGATCGATAAACATATTTTTAAAATCTTCATTTTTGATGAGTTCGGAAAAGACCACCACCGACCACTCTGGAGCTGAGCTATAGCCACCTATCATGCTTTTGGTGTTTTCACCCAGTGCAAAAGTTACGGTGTTGTGATCCACACGGCCCATGCTAAAGCTATACTCCACATCCATCAAAATCCACCGCCACTTTCCATTCACAGTAGGCTTCCACATTTTCACGTTGTTGTAGGGCCAGTCCACATTGGCGGTAAATATTTCCAGGATGAGATAGTTGACAAACTCCTCTACATCGATCATCTCCTTCGCCTGTTCATAATTTGACTCGTCAGCCATTGTATTTTGTTTCAAAAAATTGCTGAGCTCAATAAAGTCTGGATCTGTAGGCATATCGTTGTACGAATCCACGCCCTTGTAGGTCGCCTCTATTAGATGAACCTCGTCTTTATCATAGCCGAAATTGCTATATGCAAAGTCCTTATTGGCACGCTCGCGTATGTTTTCAATACCGCAATAAACGCCATTGATGTAAATCACTGCTGGTTCATAGGCTTGATAATCAACCTCCATCCTTTCCACAATCAGAGACTGTATAAATGCATCTTTCATCATGGTACGTTTGAAATCATTACCCGAATTGCGCATCATGATATCTTTGTACTTGTGCTCTGGTTTAGTAGCCGCAAAAAAATCATAGCGCAGGCGATTTTCTCCAAACTTCTTTTTAGGAGATATGGAAATAGATTTCAGGGCGCTTTCCCGTGAACCTCCACCCACTATTCTGATGTCCAGTTCCTGATTAAGTTGAGGCTCACCATGTTCATCGAAAAACTCAAAGTTGGTAGGCCTATCCCAGTCCTGATTGAAATTCTTGGGTGTTTTCTGCAGGTTGCCTGTGATGCCATTTGTTCCGTCACAATAGATCCCGATGATGTCATCAGTAAGGAATCGTTGATCGGTAGATATAGAAACCACACGTAAGTCAGACTTACGCTCATCGATGAAATATGTAGTCGAGATCACGTTACTTGAAAGCTTGGAATCGCCATAGGCCTTGGCTCTCACTACTACCGTGGCATCAATACTGATACTCGATCCTGACTGATAAACCTGCGATGTTTTGGTTGGTTCGGAGTTGTCTATAGTGTAGTAAATAACCTCTCCTCCTGGAATATTTTGAAATGTCAAACTCTGACTTCCTGAGTAAAAACCACCTTTCAACGAAAACTCAGGATCAGCGCATCTCTCCTCTGCTGAGAGTTGCCCAGCATTCGTTTCTGACGCGCTCGGTTCTTCAAAAAACACCCATTCATATCCGCCATCGGACAAACGACCGTAAGAGATGTTTCTGAATTGGGCTGGATACAAAACTTCGTCCACAAGTTCGGCTGATTGGCTGTACAAATACAATTCACCACCTTCAGGATCAAGCTTGAACGAAGCATGCCCTTCACGCTCATCGCGTTCGAAATAAAGAATGGAAAAACCTTGAGCAGAAATACTTTGCGCTTTTGGTCTCCATTTGTTTGGTTCCACTTTATCATCTGTAAAATAATAGTCCGAAAGGTCCAGAGAACCTGATTCGGCAGTATTATAAACTTCCACCCACATACTGAAGTTATAGGCGTCATCCATCACAAATGATACGTTGTTGCTCATCAACTCGTTGATAACAAGCTGAGAATTGCCAAACAAAGGCAAAAAAAGAATGTAGATTAAGAGTATTCGTTTCATTGTATCCTTTTGATTATCTAATCTTAAAAACAAGTTTCGTAAGCAAAGGACCTACCTCTTAATTAGCTCATATGATTTTTCGAATTTGCCCGTTCGGATGTTCACGATGTAGAGTCCCTTCGATACATGGCTCAGGCTGATTTCTTCATTCACCACATCAGTTGTTAGCTCATTTTTATAAACCAGAGATCCATTTAACGCCGTTATTTGAATGGCCACTTTCGCAACTTCATCCATTGGAAAGGATACTAGAATCTTATCTGTAGTTGGATTCGGGAATATTTTAAAATCCTGCACCAGAGAATTGCCAAGCACAGCCTCATTCCAAATCACATCGACATTGATGGTATCGGCGTTAGAGCAGCCATTTGCGTCATGTGCTTGGAGCCAGTATGAATACTTTCCTAACTCCCATCCACTTACTTGGATCGACTGAGAGGTCTCGCCGGTGCTCCACAAGTAGGTTTCATAATCCGAATCTGCCTGAAGAGTAAGAGTAGCGTCGTGTAGCAAGGTGGTGTCATTTCCAATCGAGAATTGCGGCAAAGCATTTACTTTCAGTACAACCGCAACGATACTGTCTTCTCCATTTTTTGCTTTTTCTTGGATAATATGAGTTCCCGAATTCGTAAAACCAAGATACTCTTCTCCCTGACAAACTGTTTGGTTTACGATGGTCACATCTCCGGATTCAACATCAAAATTAGTTTTTGTGAGTGCAGACCATTTACCATCTTTTTTAGCTCTGGCCTGAACAGTCATATCGGTAAACACTCCAATTGAACCTTCATAGAGGCTAGCACTGGCAGATACATTTCCTCCGAGAGCACGTGGGTCGGTATCATCAGTAGTATAGTAGATCATATCTGCATCGGCAGTGATCGTAACACTAATTGGCTCGGTAAAGTCTCCACCATGCTCGCTCAAAACCGGAGCATCTACCTCTGGGTAAAAACCCATCTCTTTCAATTGATCAACTACTACATCGGTTCTTTGCGGCAGGTAAGTTTCCTTCATAAAGTCAAGCCTTGGCAACCAATGATCCTCTACAGTATAGATATCATAAGATTCTCCCCCATCTACATCCCTTCGGTAATCTCCCCATCTGGCAGATTCCGCGACCATTGCTCCCTGGAGTTCATCAGCTATTTCAGTGTACCTCTTCAATGTCGCTTCGGTAGTAAGATCTCCCCTATTGAAAAAGTGCTTTTGAATACGATCAGCGAGATAAAGCCTGTACTCTTCGTTTTCTAATAGCTTGTTGAAAATTGCTGAGGGATTGCCCGGATTATTGATGTCAGTGATGTCATCATCGAGCGCATTCATAGATGTCTCAGCATCCCAGCAGAAAAATTTAAAGCCTTCCTCGTTGGATACTCGATTTCTCACCGTCAACCAGTTGTTTCTGTCCCAATCTCCGTTGGCAATGTAAAAATTGATCAGCATATAGTCTGTGAGGTTTCTAACATCCAACAGGTCAGAGTAAAGGTCATTATCGCTTCCATCCTCATTCTTCCCTTGGACTTTGAAGTACTTTTCGTTTGTTTCAAAGCCTCCTTCAACTGCTGACAGTAGTTCATTCCAGGCATCTATAGTACCATCGGTGACTCCATTATGATCTTTCACTACGTCAAAATCGTCTTCATCTCCATCAAGGTAAGCTTCAGCAAAATCATTGGTAATCTTTTCGGAGATATCAAAAACTCCCCAGTACAGGCCATTGAGATACAAATGCGCAAACTTCCTGTGCGCCGCAGTGCGACCCATATCGAGCTGGGTCTTTTTGGTAAAAGGGTCACGGATATAATCAGTTCCTTCGCATTGAGCAGGGTTGTTTTTCACCCATGAGTAGTTGTAACCTGCTCTAAAAACGAGAGCGTTGAACTCATTAGTAGCACTTTTCTCAGAAAACATATTGAAGTTGAGTTTGGAAGGGCCGTATTTGCTTCTGAAATGCACTCTAAGGGAGTGTTTTGGGCTGTTGCCTGGCTTGCGGCCATTTCCTCCATGCACACGCAGGCCGCAGTTGATTTGAAAACCAGCTCCATCAGTAGGGTCGAAATATTCGAAGGATGCAGGACGCTCCCAATCTTCTGAGTGCTCCACACTGTTGAGATAAATACCTGCTAGGCTATCTACGTCCGGTTCGTCTCTAAAAAGATGAGCAATATCAGTAACCAACGAAACAGTTGGGAGACCCTTTAGTGCTGCATAAATTTGAGGTTTGTTCTCTTCCGTACATATTTCAGGATCCATTTCATAATCTCCCGGGTAAAATGGTGCTTCTACTGAAGTCCACCGAGATGGATACCCTTCCGGATTATTTGGTTGCTCCAAAACATCAGCAAACAAGTATGTTTGAGTAATGACATTGCCTCGTTCTTCATTGGCGTCTATGGCCACCACACTCAGCACAGTAGTTTTACTAATTGTGATTGCTCCTGAATATTGCGTTGCATTCTCCAGTGTTGGGCTGCTACCATTCAATGTATAGTAAAGATTGGTTTCAGAATTGATATCTGTGAGTATAAGATCAAAACCTGCATCGTAGAATCCTCTCTCATGACTAAATACTGGATCAAGAATAAACCCTTCTGCCGAATTAGCCAATCCCGGGGTTGGCTCAGCCAAAGAAATATACTGACCTTGAAAAAGTCCATAAGATATATCCGCCTGCTGCACAGGGTATGGATCAAACGAAGTAGCCATCGTGGTGCCATCCGGCTGAACCAACGCCAAAAACTCACCCGATCCAGATAGTTTGAAGTTGGTATGAAGGGTGCCAGCAGGATCCACCTTATCACCATCAGATGCAAAAACAACCAGGTAACTATCAGCAGCTAAAGAAACTGCTGGAAAGACCCATTTTTTGATATCCTCAGCATCGTCGGTTAAAGTCCAGCCTTGAAGCGAAACAGATTCAGCACCAGAATTATGAATCTCTATCCAGTCAGAATAATCACCTTCTTCATCCTGAAGCGTAGCATTATTGACAGCCATAAACTCTGAAATGATCAGATTTTGACAGAAACTGTGAATGGACAGAACAAAAGTGAAAACTAGAAATAGCCGTTTCACGACTATTGAAATAAATGACGTCATTTTTGAGGGTTGTTAGGGTACAAAAAATAGCTAGAAAAGCCCAAAGGGCTCTCTAACAAACCTTCAAAGTAAATATGAGATACTTGGTGACTGTCCTGTGGAATATGGTAACATTCATAAGGAGCTAAAAGATTCAAACCCCGAGGCTTAAGGAATGAAGGCTCACTCATTTACTTAGAAAGAGTTTGTGTTGTGATCTTAATTTCAGTTCACCTAAATCATCTACTTCTGTTATTTTAGCACAAAACTCATTTTACCACATTGACTCATTACGAAATACTCGGTGTAAACCCCGACGCTACTCACACGGAGATTAAGAGCAGTTACCGCAGGCTGGTAAAACAATATCACCCTGATCTGAACCCATCCGAGGCGGCAAAGGAACTCATCAGAAAAATCACGATGGCTTACGAGATCCTGTCTGATCCGGCCAAAAAACAATCCTACGATTGGCAGCTGATTGGCTATGCAACCGTAGCAGAACCTGAACCACCACAGCCTACCGAAAGGGAAATAAGAAGGAGAGAATATGTAAAATGGAAAAGAGCAAAAGATCAGCAGCACTGGGAGCAAATATTCCGGTTGAAGGTCCGGTTCTACAAAGTACAGCGCTACTTTGCTTATTTGTTTTTGGCAATAGGCATCATCTACTCCTACGATTACTTCTTCACCGACGTGCATGGAGATTACCCGATTGTGAAAATAGGCCTAAACAAATTAGGCACTTGTGGTATCAACTTGGGAAACATTGGTTTTAAAGTCGATCGTCAACTCTTTTTTGACGTCAGAGATAATAATATTCAAAGCGTAAAATTGCACTATTCAAAATTACTGGATGTGCCCGTTGGGCTCAGCATTGACGGATTGGGCTATTATAAGGTCGAACGAACACTACACACATTCAACAACTTTTTCTCCTACCTGCTGCTGATACTGGCTTTTGTGCTGGCATCTAACCGAAAATACAGCGATTGGGCTTTGACACTTGGTTTGATACCTTTTTTTATCACGGCCTTTTTGCTTTTGCTCACCTATATCGCTGTAGCGGGACTTACCCTATAAATTGCAAAAGCCCAGGCTAATGCCAGGGCTTTCACAGAAATCATCTTCGGATAGATAATCACCGCCATCCGAAGTGCCTAACTATTGCTCATGAACGAACAATGTCTTTAAAAAAAGTCCCGGCCGTCACCGGGACTCAAAATATAAACCAACCTTTTATTGATTATGATTTGAAGTTTAATCTTCCCAAGGTTTGCTGTTTTTTGCAGCAGGACCTTTCAAATTTTTAGGTTCGCTGGTCATATCCACAACCAAAACCTGATCACTTTCTTTTCGATCCCAAGCCTTTGCGTTCTTGGCAGCTGGGCCTTGTTTTTTTTCTGCTGTACTGACTACATATACAACATCTGATTTCTCCTTATTTTGCCATGGTTTGTAGTTTTTAGCAGCAGGGCCTTTCAGGTCTGTTCTGCTCTGAGCCATGGTGTAAGTAGAAATGAATAGTACGAGAAATAAGAATGGGATTAGCTTTTTCATGATATTGTTTATTTGATTTCTGTTATACAAATAAACGTCTGATAGCAGGCCTGGTGGCTCGGGAAAATATTGTAATTTCTTATCCGTATAAATACGGATAGTGAGACTGAGTATTTTTACGGATAGTAGCCAAAAACATGATCAGCCTATCTCCGAACGCCTGTTTTGATACAGTCCCATCACATCTTTGACGGTCAGTCCTTGATAAATCACCGAGCAAACCACCACCACATAGGTCAGCGACACCACGATCTCTTTGCCTGGTATATCGACCAGCGATAACGAAACAGCCACAGGGAGCCCTCCACGCAATGCGCCCCAGGAAAGAACGGAAATGGTGTTATTGTCGAAAGAGTGCGAGTAAGACATAAGTTTGATAGGAATAAACACACTTACCCATCTCGCGAATATCACAATGTTTACCGCGAAGAATCCTGCAGCGAAATAATCAAGCCGAAGAGGTATTACGAGCATTTCAAAACCAATGAGTACAAAAAGCATGGCTGCCATAGTCTCTTCTAGCAGCTGCCAAAACCGCCTAACATAGTTTCCCATGGTCGGTTCTTCATCTGCATCTTCCTTAATATTGACTATTACCAGCCCGGATACCATGGCAACCATTTTGGAGGACACCCCCAAAACGTCTGCCAGTAATGAGGCTGACATTACCAACGCCAAAGTGACCAATACTTCAACATGTACATGGTCATTGTCCACATATTTCAACACTTTGTAGCCAATCCAGCCAGAACCTAGCCCCAACAAAAAACCGCCAACCAGATCTATCAACAACAACCAACTAACATCAAAAAATGACACACCTGATAACGTGCCGAATTCGGTGTGCACATGATAAAGCGTCAGAGCCAAAATAACAGCTACTCCGGCGTTTAGCAGAGACTCTCCTGAAATTTTTGTTTCCAGTTTTTCTGATAGCTCAAACCTCCTGATGGTCTTGGTGACGGCTATAGGATCGGTAGAAGAAATGAGTGCTCCAAAAATCAAACATTCAAGGTATGTGAGCTGAATGCTTAAAAGATCCAACATGAAATAAAGCAACGTGCCTATCACAAACATGGAAATGAAAACGCCAAAAACAGCTAACACCATAACAGGTATCAGTTGATTTCCTAACTTCCGAAAATCCACATTGAGTGCTCCTGCGAAGAGCATAACGCTCAACACAAATTGGTACATTATTTCTCCAAAATCATATGCCTTCACATGTTTGGCCAACTGTAACTCAGGAAATAAGCTTCCTACCACAAGTACACCAAACGATAATACTAGTGCCAAAATCATCAAACCGATAGATGACGGAAGCTTAAGAAAAAAAACATTGACAAAAATGAAAAGTCCGGAAAGGAAGATCAGCAGGGCTATTATATCAAATACATGCATATATCAAGGGGTAATACCATCTCGCAAGATAGATACAGTCCAAAAAGGCGAGGTTCACGATAAATATGTAAAGTTGTGTAGGTGTAAATACTGACTACTACAACTATATTAGTTTAAGATGCGCAGCTTTTTTGATGAGTTCAGCCGTGTTTTGCACGTTCAGTTTCTTCATCATATTTACCCGGTGGGTCTCCACAGTGCGCGCACTTACGAAAAGCTGCTCGGCTATTTCTTTTGTCGTTTTGCCTTCAGACACCAATTCCAGCACTTCCTGCTCCCGCTCCGATAGTTTTTTATCCGATTCTTCCTCTATGGCCATATTGCCAATCATAAGTTGGGATATCTCACTATTGAAGTATTTCTTGCCAGAGGCTACCGTTTCTATGGCGTCCAGAAGTTCCTGCTCGTCGGCATTTTTGATAAGATAACCGAAAGCGCCATTTCGGACCGCTCGCACCACATACTGACCTTCAGCGTGCATCGTGAGCACGATAAATTTTGCCGCAGGGTATTTTGATTTACTCATCTTGATCACCTCCAGCCCGTTGAGCCCCGGCATGGTGATGTCTATCAGCACCACGTGAGGGTCTGCTGTGTCCATCAGTTGAAAAAACTTATCGGCATTTTCTGCCTCTCCTACTATTTCCAGCCCGTCGTTTTTAGCAAGCAGCGAAAGCATGCCTTCACGGAATAACTGGTGATCGTCAACGACTATGATTTTAATTTTGCTCATTTGATTGGGATTTCTACTTCTATGGTTGTGCCTTTATCATCACTGGTAATATCCATCGATCCATTTGCGACTTTTACCCTTTCTTTCATGTTACGTATGCCATTGCCAGATGGGCGGGCTTGTGGGTCAAAACCGACCCCATCATCTGAAATATAAAAACTTATGTAGGTTTTAAATTCCGTCAGAGAAAGTTTTATCTCACTGGCTTGCGAGTGTTTTAGTGCGTTATTGATGGCTTCCTGGGCTATGCGGTATAGGGTGATATTGACGAAATCAGATATCCCTGAGTCAGCTTTCATGTCATTTTTAAAACGAAACTTAATAGGCACGGCATTTTCCATCTGCCTGATCAGATTGGCAATGGCCTCACCTGCCCCAAAGTCAGTCAAAACAGAAGGCATCAGGTTATTGGACATGCGACGCACCTCGGTGATAGTTTCATCTATCCTATGAAGCAAATCTCTTTTTTGCTTTTCGCCAAAATCCTGGGTCTGGATATTCAACCTCAGTGTGGTGAGCAGTGGCCCCAGCCCGTCATGCATCTCTCTTGACAAACGTGCCCTTTCTTTTTCCTGCCCATCCAGGATGGATTGCTGGTTTTCTTTGATCAGACGTTGTTCATTGTCTTGAAATTCTTTGAGCCTATCTTTCATTTGCATCAAGGCCAGACCCAACTTATCATCTTCACTTAGCTGTGTATACTGGGCGTCAAAATTTCCAGAGCCGATTTTATCAGCAAAGCCAATAACTCCTGATAGGCCTGTCACCAGTTTATTGAGTGCATCAAACATGCGGCCTATTTCATCTTTGCGTTTTTGCTCAGCTCTCACTCCCTCCAGGATACCTTTGGACATGGTCATAAGTTTGCGCTCCATAAGCAAAACAGGGCTCACGATGGTTCGTGACAAAAAATAAGAAACTACTAAAATGACTACCAAAATGACTACCATTATTAATATCAGGTTAGTCCTGAGCCTCCTTAGCGGGAACAGCGCTTCCTGATGATCCATTTCGCTAAGTATTATCCACTTGAGCCCATATATGGAAATTAACTCGTAGGAGCTAAACACCTCAACACCTCTATAGTCAGGAAAAAGCCCTTCTGCTGAAATCTCGTCGAGCGCATTGTGTACACCTTCGGTCTTAACAGCTATGTTCCATGGCGTACCGGAATAGAACCTGGATTTAGTTCTGAGAAGACTATCCTCCCCTACGAGATACGATTCTCCCGTTTGCCCCAGGCCCGTGCGCTGAAGTAGTATTTCCTGTATTTCCGACAACTCTGCAATTCCAATGGCATACCCGGTCTCATGTGGTTCTAAGAAACCAATAGTTGGGTGGAGGTCAGGGTTGTATTTGGTCAAATCGATCAATTTCAAAGACGCCACAGTCTCCACATCCAGCGGGTACACGCCTATTTTGGAAGGGATGGCATCATAAAACTGCACATATCTAAACTGAAGTGAGTCGGTAAAACCCTGGTCATAATCTGAAACATAGCCCTGGAAGACCTTAATTCTGTCTCCGATCTCATTTTCTATTTTGAAAACCTTGAGCTGCTTCACCGAAGAGAGCTGCAACAATACCCGCTCCTTGAGCGCACGATCAAACTGCCCATAAAACAGCGCGGAGATCATGGCGATGATCACCAGCGAAAACGCTATCAGAATTAGCGCCAGCTTGTTTCCTATGTTCAGACTCATCTTTCTCATTTCAACCCGGAAAAGTAAGGCATTCGAAAATACACTTATATCCGTAATTTTCCCGATTCACAGACAATAGATAAATCTAATTTGAGTGGTTTTACCAAAGCGAATCATTCAATTTCCTATATTTATGGGCTTCAAACCAAACCTAATCCAATGCCTACCAAATCCACCAGCCAAGAGTCCATGACTGGACTTATCAAGACTACCTATATCTTGGTGTCACTTGTAGCCACAGTAATGATTTTGCATTACACACAGCAATATGTGATCCCTTTCATTCTGGCTTTAATTATCTGGTTCATCATACATGAATTGAGAGAAAACCTGCAAATGATTCCATATATCCGAGATAAGTGGCCACTTTGGGTACAAAGCACCATTGGCTTTATAGTCATCAACGTGGTGATATTTATTATCATCGAACTGCTACTGATGAGCATGAGTCAGCTCACCGAAAATGTGGATTTGTATGAAGCCAATTTCGAAAAATCCATGCTCGAACTCAATGCAATTTTCGGCATGGATATAGCC
Organism: Cyclobacteriaceae bacterium; assembly: GCA_039970095.1. Taxonomy (GTDB): domain Bacteria; phylum Bacteroidota; class Bacteroidia; order Cytophagales; family Cyclobacteriaceae; genus JAMZMI01. The sequence continues at coordinate 101,937 of JBDVMP010000107.1, read as the reverse complement.
TCGCAGGCCATAGAATATATGAATAGAATTGATGTGTCCGATTTGATTTCGGGTGGATTCGACTATGTAAGCTCACTCGCAGGTGATGCCTTTTTGATATTGATATACATAATGTTTTTACTGGTAGAGGAGAATGTCTTCGAAGCAAAAATGCACGCCATTTATCCGAAGCGATCTATTCAAAATAAGAATAAGAAGTTGTTCCAAAAAATGGACAAAAACATCAGTCGCTACCTATCATTAAAAACGCTGGTCAGCTTGCTTACAGGGTTATTCAGTTATTTTGCCTTGCTGATAATTGGAGTTGAGGGAGCCATTTTCTGGTCTTTGCTGATCTTCGTACTGAACTATATCCCGACGGTGGGCTCGCTGATAGCCACGATATTTCCGGCAATTTTTGCGGTGCTGCAATTCGGCACGCTGGCTCCATTCTTATATGTACTTGTGAGTGTTGGAGTGATCCAGGTGATAGTAGGCAACATCATAGAACCGAAGGTCATGGGCAATAGCCTGAATATGAGCTCGCTTGTGGTGATCCTGTCGCTAACCATCTGGGGAGCGATCTGGGGAGTAGCCGGTATGATACTCAGCGTGCCTATCACTGTCATGATGATCATCGTTACGGAGGAGATTCCAAGCCTGAGGTTCATCGCGATAGCATTGTCTGAAAAAGGGCAGATTAAGATGCTGGACGAAATAGAAGAAGAGGAAGACGATTAACCTATCAAATCTTCGGGCGGGTAGCCAAATCTCTTCTTAAACGCCGACTTGAAGTTGCTGACATTGTTGTAGCCAATCATACGAGCAAGTTCTGTAGAGGAGCTCACCTGTCGCGACTGTAGCATCTTTTCAGCATGTGTCAACCTATATTCTTTGATATATCCGCCGGGGGTTTTTCCAGTGATGGATTTCACCACCCGGTTGGTTTGCCTTTCGCTCAGGCACAGCACGTCAGATATATCCGGGATACCCAATTTTGAATCCGATAGCCGCTCCCTGATCAATGCATTGAGTTGATCCAGCGCATTGTTGTTGGCCAATTTCAGATGATCTTTTTCAAAAACAGGAAAGTCTGACTTCTTGCTGCTCTTGATCAGGTTGGCTACTCTGAGTAGAAAGTCTTTTTTATCAAATGGCTTAGAAACAAAATCATTGATGCCATATCCAAGAATCTCTGTCATATCCTGAACGGCAGTTCTGGCAGAAACTACCATCACAGGCGTGGTGCTAAATTTTGTATTTACATTTTTCATCAACTCAAAGCCATCCATGAGCGGCATCATGAGATCTGTGATGAGAAGATCCACACTCATTTTTTCGAGAATCTCCAGTGCTTCTACCCCATTGGCGGCAAACAGCACGTCATAGTTTTCCTTCAGTTGATTACCGATGTATGTCCTCACCTCGGGATGATCATCCGTCACCAAAATGGTAGCTCTGTCTCCATGGATTTCCTGTATCGGAATGCTGTTGGTATTGATATCCGAAGAGTTGGTTCTTCCTTCTATATACTCCGAGTCCACAGGATTGTATTTTTCCATCTTAGACTTCAGGTTAGACGGAAGGCATACGGTGAACTGGCTTCCTCTGCCCTCTGTGCTCTCCACAGATATTTCTCCTCCATGCAAAGTCACCAATTCCTTCACCAAAAACAGACCTATTCCCATGCCCTGTTGCAAAAGGTAGTTGTCATTTGGTGCCTGATAGAACCGATCAAAAACCTTTTCCTGCTGTGCCTGAGACATTCCCCTTCCCGTATCTGAAAATTCCAGCACAGCCCCTTTCCCATCACTGCTTACCGTCACCTTGACCTCTCCTTTTTCTGTAAATTTGATAGCATTGGAAAGAAGGTTGTAAACAATTTTTTCAAACTGATCAGGATCCACTCCTATTTCAAAATCATCAGCTATGTCAATATCAATAGTAAGATCCAGTCCCTGAGATTCGATGCGCGATCGAAACAGTCCGGTCAGCAGGGTCATGTACGACTTCAGTTGCACACGCTTTAAGCTCAGCTCAATTGTTCCGTTCTCCATCAGGATCAAGTCCCTGATCTCCTCTGTCAGGTGCACGAGTCTGTCCACATTCTTGAGGCCTTTGTCCACGACCAGTCTGGCTTGCGCCGAAAAATAGCTTTCCTCATCATCTTTCAGTTCGTTGAGATAGCCATGAATAAGGCTAATGGGGGTACGCAGGTCATGAGACACGTTGGCAAAAAACTGAGATTTGAACTGATCCAGTTCCTCAAGCTTTTTTTTCTGATCAGAAATCAACTGGTTATTGTTCACAACCTCCCCATGCTGCTTTTTGATGAGGCCATTCTTTCTGTAAATAACAAAAGTGAATCCAGCAATCAGCAGAATCACGATAACAAGTGCATTTCTCCATGTTGATTGTCTGGCCAGATCAGATTTTTTTTGTTCAATCTCAGCTTGCTGGAGCAGAATCTCCTTTTCCTTACTCTCAGTCTCAAACTTGGTTTCTAGCTCGGTTATGGTGTTAACGTTATCCCTGCTAAAAATGCTGTCGCGATAAATAATGTGTTTTTCGAACATTTCAAGAGCTCTTTCAAAGTCCCCCTTACTTCGTTCCATTACAAATGCGTACCGATAATAATTTGACTTATCCTCGAGAGATCCTTTTTTAACAATAGAATAGGCCGAATCAAGATAGCGAGAAGCCTCCCCAAACCTGGCATCCGCCGATAACGCTTGCACCATATTCAGATAGCCTGAGATCAAATAACTCTCGTTCCCCACTTTTTTTTTCAGGGCTATTGACTCCTTTAAGTATGATATTGCAGAATCATACTGCTCTAGGGCTATGTAATCCTCCCCCAGGTTATTTAGATTAAAAGAAAGCGAACGTATATCGCCAACTTTCCGATTGAACTCTGCCAGTTCAAGATCCATTTTAATCACCTTTTCTAAATCCCCCACTAAGTAGTGAACATTGGCTATTTCATTGAGAATGGAAGCCTGCTCGTCATCAACATTAATTTCTTTCTTGATTCTGAGTGCTTTTTCAAGGTATTTTAAAGCCTCATCGTACTGCTTCAACCGACGATAAAGGTGGCCCATTTTGCTCAAATGCCCGGCATATGAGTCCCTCTGCCTAAGCGTGTCTGTTGCGCCAATAACCTTTTGATAATAGGTCAGAGCCTTAGGATAGTTACTGTGGAACATAGCTACCGTACCCAGATCTGCGTAAATTACCGAAGCACAATTTTGGTCATTTTCTTTTAATGCAATTTCCAAAGCATTGTTCAAAAACAACTCGGCACTGTCTCTTATGTTGACAATGTGATAATACCAACCCACATGCTTATTGTAAGCAAAATGCACTCGCCAATCTCCCTTATCAAGAGCCCTTTCAAAAACAGGAATCAATTCTTTTGCCTGTTGGGGGTTGCTATGTACCAGCTTGTTGAAAACGCTCTTAAATTCATTGAGGGATTGATCATCAACTATTTCATACAGGCTTAAGGCAGCCAGCGAGTCTTGAGAGACCTGCCCTAACAACTGGCTGTTGTTGAAAAACAGAAATACGAATAAGAAGCTGCTTATTAATTTCATATGAGGTGAATCCTTAAAGCAATTTATATCGCAGATCCTACTTATCCCCATACTAAAACAAAAAAAGCCACCCTTTCGGGTAGCTCTCCATGTGTATAACCAATAGTCTCTCAACTACACATTCTGAACCAGTCCATTCACCTTCATCCAACCTCCGCCATTCACACAGTCCACACCGTTTCGCTGAAGAAATGATGTTGCCTGTCCACTTCGCATTCCAGATGCACAGCAAAGCACAATTGGTTTGTTGAAGTTCTTGATTTTAGACAGGTTGCTTTCTATTGTTTGAAGTGGAATGTTTTTGGCGCCAACCACATGACCTCCCTGAAACTCACCGGTAGTGCGCACATCAATGATCATAGCGCCTGACGCCAGATATTCCGCTACTTTATTATTTCCTCCTCCGAATAAATTGCTAAGTATTCCCATATTCTTTATTTGATTTCTTTTTGTTGTTGTTTTGATAACGCAAATATGAAAACTCGGTATCAGTGATGGTGTAACAGTTGTTACAAAAGCCTGAAAACAAAAAAGGCCTCATCCTTTAGGGATGAGGCCTTTGAATATAATATTGTCAGAGCTTAAACGATCTCTACTAGTTCGATTTCGAAAACAAGATCTTGTCCCGCTAAAGGGTGATTTGCATCAATGGTAATTTTATCTTCTGCCACGTCCGTCACCAAAACATGGGTCTGCTGACCATCTTGATTGGTAGCTACCAAAGTCTGACCAGCCTCCGGCTTCATGTCAGCAGGCAGTTCTGTTTTGGATACTTCCTGGATTAACTGATCGTTTTTCTCACCATAAGCCTCAGCACATGGTATTGTAACCTTTGTCTTCTCATTCAATTCCATCCCGTTTACAGCATCATCAAAACCTTTGATCATTTGGCCTGCGCCAACTGTAAATTGAAGAGGGTCTCTTTCTAGTGAGGAATCAAAAACCTGACCTGAAAGAAGTGTACCAGTGTAATGAACCTTGACAGTATCGTTTGCCTTGGCTTTACTCATAATTTCTAATTTTTAGTTTTTTATTAAGAAGGTGGGAAAAGACTTATTTAAAGTAAGAAATAACCGACACCCGGACTAATGTCCTGATTTACAGGTGCAAAGGTAACAATTCATATGGGAGGGCAAAAGGATGCTGCCATCCTTTGATTATTTTGTTCTGTCAATGGTAAACTGCACCAATTGCTCTAGGGAGGTTTTATAAACGGAATCAGGAAGGCTTTGCAAAATGGCTTTTGCCTTAGCATGGTAATCTTCCATCACGGTAGTAGCATATTCGATTCCTCCGGAAGTTTTCACAAAATCGATGACCTCCTTGACTTTCTTTGGCTGATCAGCGCTTTTCTTAATAGCTCGAATAATCGACTTTTTCTTGCTTTTATCTGCCTTTTGAAGCGCATGAATCAACGGCAGGGTCATTTTCTTTTCTTTGATGTCTATCCCCGTTGGCTTGCCTATCTCGAAAGCACCATAATCAAAAAGATCATCTTTGATCTGAAAGGCCATACCCACGTGAGACCCAAATTCTGTGAGTTTATCTACAGTTTCAGCATCAGCACCGGAAGAGCTCGCGCCAACTCTGCAGCATGACGTGATCAGGCTGGCAGTTTTTTGCTGGATAATTTCGTAATACACCTCCTCGGTTATGTCAAGCTTTCGTGCCTTCTCCATTTGTAAAAGCTCACCTTCACTCATCTCACGCACAGCATTGGAAACAATCTTGAGTAAGTCAAAATCATCATGCTCCAGCGAAAGCAAAAGCCCCCTTGACAAAAGATAATCCCCAACCAAAACGGCAATTTTGTTTTTCCAAAGGGCATTAATAGAAAAGAATCCCCGTCTGTAGTGCGAGTCATCTACTACGTCATCATGAACCAGTGTGGCAGTATGAAGCAGCTCTATCAGTGCCGCTCCGCGATACGTGCTCTCGTCTATTTTGCCGGCAGTGCCAGCACACAAGAAAACAAAAAGCGGCCGCATTTGCTTGCCTTTACGCCTTACGATATAATTTGTGATTTTATCGAGAAGCATCACCTTGCTGCGCATCGACTGTCGGAACTTCTTTTCGAACTCCTCCATCTCTGCAGCTACTGGCGCTTGTATATCTTTTAGGCTTAGTGACATTTTTTAAGGAGTTGCAATATTAACACGTCATTCTTTGATAACAAACGAACCTATTCATATCGTGAACCTTTTGTTTAATCAATATTGTTTCGTTTTCGTTCAGACGCAGAATTTGTTTATTTGCCAAAACCAAAACTCATGGCCGACAACTCTTACTACCTACTAGATGTTTTTTCTGATCAGATGTTTGGTGGCAATCAGCTTGCACTTTTCCCTGATGCCTCGGAAATAGACCCAAATCTGTTTCAAAAAATTGCATTGGAGTTTAACCTGCCCGAAACTGTGTTTCTTTTCCCTGCCAAATCGGACGAAGACACTCCATCGATGAGAATATTTACGCCTCGCGCAGAATTGCCCACCGCTGGTCACCCCACCATCGGCACGGCCTACTTTCTCGCAGCTCAAAACAATGAAAAACAGGTCATAGAATTAGATCAAAAAATTGGTAGAATCAAAGTGGAGATGACCTACTTAGCCAATGGCGAACCTGATTTACTCACCATGCATCAACCTTTGCCTACATTCGGCAATGTAATAGATGACCGAGCGGCTATAGCCGAAATGATTTCACTAAATGAAGCGGATCTGGCTGATCTTCCTATACAGGAAATTTCGTGTGGCAATAACTTTTTATTGATCCCCTTAAACTCCGCCAACCTGCTCTCTGAGGTTAAAGTCAACATTACCCTATTAGAAAAGCTCAAATCCCAACTGAACAGCATGGGCATATATGTATTCTCAGTCAAAGATGTGGACGGTGGCCATGTTAAGGGCAGAATGTTTGCTCCAGAAATTGGCATAGTCGAAGACCCTGCTACTGGTTCGGCCAACGGGCCCTTGGCCTGCTACCTCAGTAAATATGGGCAGGTTGATTTTCCCGTCACCAGCCTGCAAGGCTTTGAGATGGGGCGGCCCAGCTATCTGCAGCTCGACATTGAGAAAAGTGAAGACCATGAAATCAGTGCGGTTAAAGTTGGGGGCAAATGTAAATTCGTAGGTACAGGAGAGCTTTTTTTGAATTTAGAATAAATATAATTCACCTAACTTGCAGGTTCATTTAACCATCATTTGACCGATAGGATTTTGCATGCGAAGGCAAAAAAAGAGATACTCCGAATTAATTCCCCGAACCAGGCAGTGGCCCATAGTACAGCTGTCCAAAGACCGTAAAGCTTTCAAGAAAGAGGTCGCAAAGGAGTCCTTTGAAACCTTGAAGAAAATAACCCGCGGGAGATCTTTGAGAGAAGAGTTGGAGATGACGGTCTATCGGGAAAAGCTCAGGGTAAAAAACAACCCATGGCGAGTAGACCCTAAAGACGACAAGAAATTTTGGCAACAAATACAGCAAAGGCTTGCCGACAGCCAAAACCAGGATCCGACCAAAGCTAAAGCTGAGGAAGAAGCAATTCTAAAAGAAATTTTGGATAGGTATTGCGAGGAGATAGCCGGAAACTTCAAGAAGTCCTCCTATCGTTTTGCCAAAACCTTCATAACCTTCGGCTTTGCCCGGTTGCTCAATGCAGCACGCGGAGTAAAAGGCATCATGTCACTTTTCAGCAGGCAGCTGGATCTCGACGACAAAATACACGTGAAAGGTGAACCTGATCACATCCGAGAGCTGGCTAAGCACGGAACGGTAGTGATGGTCCCGACCCACTTTAGCAACCTGGACTCGATCCTCATAGGCTGGGTGATCCAGTTTTTAGGACTTCCGGCATTTATTTATGGAGCTGGGCTCAATCTTTTTAACCTGAAAATTTTTGCGTATTTCATGAACAGCCTTGGGGCCTACAAGGTGGATCGCAGAAAGAAAAATCCAATTTATTTGGAAGCACTCAAGACGTATTCAAGTCTTGCTTTGCGCCGCGGATGCCACAGTTTGTTCTTCCCCGGAGGTACCCGCTCTCGATCCGGAAGGATAGAAAAAGGGCTGAAACTGGGACTGTTGGGCACCACTGTGGAGGCACAACGTGAACTTTATGAAAATGAAACCAGCGACAAGCCGGCAAGAAAAATATTTGTAGTTCCTGTGGTGATCAACTACCACTTCACCCTGGAAGCGCCCGCGTTGATAAATGACTACCTGCGTGCCACTGGCATGGAGCGCTACTATAAGGAGCGCGACGAGTTTACCACCTCATACAAGATCGCGACCTTTCTTTTCAAGTTCTTCACAAAAGGCTCTGATATCTCGGTGAGCATAGGCAAAGGCATGGATATCCTGGGTAATTACGTGGACAATGAAGGAAATAGTATAGACAATCACGGCAACACGGTCGACCCAAGGGATTACTTTAAAAGGGACGGAAAAATAACAGTCGATGAACAACGTGAAGTGGAATACGTACGCATCCTGGCTAGTCGAATTGTGGAAGAGTACCATAAATACAATCGTATTTTTGCGAGCCATCTTGTGGCTTTCACCGCCTTCAAATACATAGAAAGAAAAAACCCTAAGCTTGATCTTTACAGTCTGCTCAGACTCCCCGAAGAAGATCTTGTGATAGAATATGCTGATTTTAAAAAGGCATATAAAAAACTCAAAAAGAAAGTACTCAAGCTCCACAAAAAGGGCAAAGTAGATGTAGCTGGACACATGCTGGAAAAATCCGATTTCAGTATCGAACTGGGCGTGTCAAACGTGGGAATGTACCACGCCAAACGCCCTCTGATACAAAAGGGTGATAAGATCATCATTCAGAATATGAATACGCTCTATTATTACCACAACAGAATGGAAGGATATGATCTCGAAAAACACATCTAAACCTGTAGGCGTAGTAGGTGCCGGAAGTTTTGGTACAGCTATAGCCAACATTTTGGCCGAAAAAAACGATGTGATCCTGTATGCACACCGCAAGGAAAAAGCGGACGAGATATCTAAATCCAGAAAAAGTGCAGGGCAGAGTTTGAGCGAAAACATAGAAGTCTCCCATGATATAGAAAAAGTAGGACGAACCTGTGATGTGATTTTTCCTATAGTGCCATCGGCCAATTTTCGCTCCATGATGAAGGAGTTGAGCCCGTACCTAAAGCCTTACCACATCTTGATTCATGGCACCAAAGGCTTTGATCAAAACGTGGGAAAAGCAAAGATCGGTGGGAATAACAAGCTTTCCCGAGAGCACATTCGCACCATGAGTGAAGTGATTATAGAGGAGAGTTCCGTGGTACGTGTAGGCTGTCTGGCTGGGCCTAATCTTGCCAGAGAACTAAGCGAACACAAACCCGCAGCGACGGTGGTAGCGAGCCATTTTGATGAAGTGATTCGTATGGGCCAATCCCTATTGAAAAACGATCGTTTTCTTATCTACGGCAGCAATGATCTGATCGGAATAGAGCTTTGTGGCATCCTCAAAAACATCATTGCCGTAGGTGCAGGCACCATTGCAGGGCTTGATCTCGGAGAAAACTCCAGATCGCTATTTATCAGCAGAGGTCTCGTGGAAATGGTGCACATAGGCAAAGCTCTCGGCGGGAACGCCCAGGCCTTCCTGGGACTTGCCGGAGTGGGCGATCTGATCGCCACAAGCGCAAGTAGTCTGAGCCGAAACTATACCGTAGGTTACCGGCTAGCCAAAGGAGAATCTGTCGCGGAAATCATTGAATCCATGGAAGAAGTGGCCGAAGGTGTCAAAACGATTTCCATCATCAATGAAATGTCCAAAACCTACAAAGTAAGGTGCCCGATCACAGAGACACTTTACAGAATCATCAATGGTGAAATGACCGTAAATGATGCCCACAAATACCTTATGAAATTCCCGTTCCGTGCAGAAATTGATTTTTTGGATTAGCTTATCCTCCCCCAATCCACTGCTTAAAAGCTCCGGCTTTTTCCTGGCTCACCATTACCTCCTCAGAAGCCGAAGGATTCAATTCCAAAATCAGCTTGCCCTGCCCATTGCTCGAAAATTGAGCGATTGAGTTCAGAGATGCCAGGTATTTTCGGTTGACCCTAAAAAACTCCGCCGGATTCAATGCTTCTTCCAACTGCTGTAGTGGCTGCTCAGCCATAAATCTGCCTCCTTCCTTGTCTACGAGAAAACTAACTTTGTGCTCAGTAAAAAAATAAGCGATAGACTCCACGGGAACAGAAATAAAGTTTACTCCTTTCTTAACCAAAAAGCGCTCCTTGTACTTAGGCTTCTCCTCTCTCATATAGGCCTTTAGCTGATCCACATTCTTAGAAAAGTGATCAGAAAGCCGATCATATTTTTCAAGGGCATGTCGCAAGGCAACTTGCTTTATAGGCTTCAGTAAGTAGTCGATCCCGTTTTGCTGAAAAGCATCTATCATAAATTGATCAAAAGCAGTGGCAAAAATGACGGGAGTTTTCACTTCTACGGCATCAAAAATTTCAAGTGACAAACCGTCGTTGAGCTGAATATCCATGAACATCAGATCTAAACCCTCAAACTCTTTCAAGGCTGCAACTGCCTCTTTCACGCTTTGCGCCGTAAACACTACCTCAACATCGCTTCTGATTTTTCTCAAAAGTGAAATAAGTTGCTTCCTCGCAGGAATCTCATCTTCTATGATCGCCACTCTCATATGCTCAAATATGGAAGTTTTACAACAAATTCAGAACCAGATTCCGCTACATGTACTTCACGGTTTGTAATAAGCCGATACCGCTCCTTCAGATTTCTAAGGCCTATTTTCGAACTCTTGGGTTTGGTTTTCTTGAGTTGCAAATTATTGGACACTACCACAAAATCCTCTTTTAACTCAATTTTGATCTCCAGTCCATTGTAGTTTCCAAACTCATTGTGTTTCACCGCATTTTCTAAAAGTAGCTGCACTGAAATAGGCAAAAGTAGTTTATCATCTATCTCATCAGGTAAATCGATCATCAACCTCACCCCTTTCCCAAAACGAATTTGAACCATGGAAAAATAGTTTTTAGAAAACTCGATTTCATCAGCCAGAGATACCAGTTCCTTGTCCTTATTCATCAATATGTAGCGATACACATCAGATAAACCTTCGTTGAAAAGCAGTGCCTTGCTCGGCTCATTTTCTATAAGATAGGAAAGTGTGTTCAGTGAATTGAACATAAAATGAGGATCAATTTGCGCTTTTAATATCTCAAGTTCGGACTCTACTCTAACTCGCTCCAGTTGCTCAAAAGCAAGTAAATCTGTCTGCCGTTCTTTGATTAAAAAAACCGTCTCATAGGCATGTGTCACAAAAACCACGCAGATAACATTAGCCAAAATCACCAAATTGGTCGCATCCCAATTAATGGAGCCAATATCCGAAATCAGGTACCAGAGGGCGATCAAACCAGCAGTAAGCGGTGCTGTATAAAACACATTAGCAGCTACAAGCAAAGTGAGTTTACGCACTGGGTTACTAAACCAGTTCATATTTTCTCGCTGCTTGAAAAGCAACCAGCGGTTGCCCTGCCATATGCACCAGGCAATGAAAATGAAATACACATAACCAAACCAATAAACCAAATCCGACGGCCCCAGTTCACCAAACAACCCCGTGAAGTTTGGTATAAAAACACCAAACCCCGGTATCCCGATCAGGCGAATCAGGCGGTCATCAATCTTAGAAAGGTGAGTTGAGTGACTCATTATTTCAGTTCGGTAAGAAAATCTTGTACTTGGGCAAATGCCCTTTGCGCGGATAAAATTAAGGATTTAGCTTGGCTAAAAAACACATAAAAATGACTGACTTATCACAACTCAATTATTTGGCGATTGTAGTAGCAGCAGCAAGCTGCTTCGTGCTGGGAGGATTATGGTATACGCCTTTCCTTTTTGGGAAAACATGGATGAAGCTAAACAACTTCACAGAAGACGACCTCAAAGGTGGAATGGGTAAAATCTTCGGCACAGCTTTCGTTTTAGAACTTGTTATGGCTTTTAACCTTGCCGCTTTCATCGGCAATGAAGCAGATATCGCTTTCGGAATGATTGCCGGATTTGCTGCTGGTTTCGGCTGGGTAGCACTAGGTCTGGGCGTAACCTACCTCTTCGACCGCAAGAGTTTCACTCACTGGGCCATAGATGCCGGCTATCACACCATGTCATTTACTATCATGGGGGCCATCGTTGGTGCATGGCACTAAAGTGCCGCTTTCATCGCTCTCACTCTCTGCACCAGCGGAGGGTGAGAATAATGAAAGAAAACATAAGCTGGATGCGGCGTGAGATTTGATAAATGATCCGTGCTCAACTTCTTCAAAGCTGAGATGAGCGCCTCTCCACCGTAAGTTGTTACCGCATAGTTATCGGCTTCATATTCGTTCTTGCGGCTAATCACATTACCTATGAGCCCGAGAATAGTTGAAACCGGACTGTACAAAATACCAAAGGCCATGATGTTGAGATGAAGCGCAGAAATATCTCCGCCCATCGCATAACTCACCTCACTGTTGAAAACCATGCGCGAAAGCAAGAAAAGCATAAAACCAATAGTGCCAATGCTGATCACCGTGCCCAGTATAATATGCTTCTTTTTGAAATGTCCCACTTCATGAGCAAAAACAGCCGTAAGTTCCTCCACGGTATGATTTTCAATCAACGTATCATAAAGCACCACCTTCTTTTGCTTACCCAACCCTGAGAAAAATGCATTTCCTTTGCTCGAGCGTTTCGATCCATCAATCACAAAAATATTCTTTAGCGGGAAACTCACCTTGTCGCTATATTCCTGAATCGAATCTTTAAGCTCACCATCCTCCATGGGAGACAATTTATTGAATAGCGGCACCACAACCGAAGTGTAAAATACATTGAGGAAAAGCACAAAAACGGCCACCACAACCCAAAAGTAAATCCAGAAATCGCTACCCATCTGCATAACCAGATAAATTAGTACACTCAGCAAGATTCCACCGATAATGATCGTCAGAGTATAACTTTTGATCTTGTCTATAATGAAAGTTTTGACCGTGGTTTTATTGAAACCAAATCGTTCCTCAATCACGAATGTCTTATAAATAGAAAACGGAAGTCCGATGATATCTGATATAACGAAAAATGCTCCGAAGAAAAGCAGATTAGTCACCGGCTCGAAAGGGGAAAATGTTCTCAGCCATTTGTCCAATTCGCCAAACCAACCAAAGTAAAGTGCGCAAAACATGAGCCCGAAAGAGAATGTCGCACTTAGCATCCCGAATCTGGATGTCACCACGTTGTATTCTTGAGATTTCTTGTATTTCTCTTCGTCATAGATGCCTTCCAGCTCTGCAGGGATTGGTTTCTTAGCGCTTTTATTATTCAAAAAACTAAGCGTTCGCTCCAGTGCAAAATCAAAAGTAATGATGGCCAAAAGGATAATCAGAATGGTTTGTTCAGTCATATTGCAATATTAGGAAAAGTGAAAGGAACCGGATCAGCTAATAAATAATGATCGCTGATCTTAAAAAATAAACGGTACCGGGCACCTCAACTCTCTAACATCCCGTGCGGGTTTACGCGGATTGGCCAGGCTGAAAGCATAGGAGATAGAAATCTCATGCGCACCACCACTGCCAATACCCAGATCAGAAATGGTATAGTCAAAACTATAACCGAGAGTCAGGTCATTTTTGCTCACACCTACCATCCCGATGATGGCTTCATTGTTGGCAATGCCACGCAGGCTCTCTAGCGGAATGCCGCGATACCACAACCCTATAAGAATCGGCTCCAGGGTAAAATACACTCCAAGATCGAGTTGCTTGAAGTCTCCTTGCTGACGATAGTTGAACGATGGAGTAAAGCTGCGCTCACGTCCTTTGGTGCTTCGCTCTGCTTTCACACTGATTGCCGAAAAGGGAATTTTATATCCACCATGCAATGAAAATTTTCTAGGAAGTGGCGAATCTCCACCGGCAATAGATTGGTTGGGTTCCAAAACATGATGCACCGAATAGCCCAGCCATGCGCTGGGGTTGAAAATAATTCCACCCATTGAGAGATCAAAAAATCTGGCTGAAAGGCCGGTATTAAAAACTTCCGCTGTAGAAGGACTTATTTGGCCCGTCTCGTCAAACTGATCACCAAAAGTCAATCTATTAAAATTTAAATCTCGGGAATAGTACGCCACTTCCATACCTGGCCTAAACGTCCATTTATGGTTTAACCGCACCTGATAAGCATACTGCAGCCCAACCGAAGTTGACTGTAGTCCCACAATTCCTTCCCTATCTGTATTCACTATCAGACCAACGCTGCTATTGTAATCTTCAAAATTGTAGTCAATAAAAAACGAGTAAGTCTCAAAATTGGCATCTATTGACGGCCACTGATTCCGGTAGTTGATTCCCGCTCTCCCCCTCTGATTGATCCCTACCAGCCCGGGATTGACGTACATAGGAGCCGCATAGTACTGCGAAAACTGAGGGTCTTGCGCCTGCAGGTTGTCTTTAGGGTATAAAAAAAGCAACAACCCCATCATGAATGACAAGGAGAAAATACTGCTTCTGCGAACCGAATGAATATTTTTCAAGTGTACCAAATGGTAAAAATCAAAGTTGCTAATCTAAGTAATGTAACGGTAAGTTGCTCGTTAGTATTTTATGTTAATTTTACCTAGTGTTGTGATTCTGAGGACATCCTTCAGGAATTTAACCCTTATTTAGGTCAATGAGGAATCTGTTTCATTCAGGTGTATGTGCAGGCATTTTATGCCTTATTTTTTCTGGTAGCCTTTCAGCTCAGAATATTACGGAAAAAAACTGGTTTTTTGGAGATGGTCGGCACAATCTGGTCTTCGACAAAAGCGGTAGAGACGTGGTGCTGGAAGAGGATCAAAGCGAGCCTTTCGGGCTTGGTGGATCGTCCGTGATCAACAATCAGTTCACAGGTGATTTACTTTTCTATACCGATGGAAACAGGATATATGACGCCAATCACAACCTGCTTCCCGGCATTTTCGGAGATCGCCTTTCGGCAAATACAGACAAAAACCAAGCGGTAGCTACCTGCCCTGTTCCGGGTAATCTTGATCAATATTATATTTTCACCAATTCGGATACTGCCATCAATGTAAGTACGGTTGACTCCAGCCTGCCCGGCCTGAGCACTTCCGCCCGTTTTCCTCTTGGAGAAATGGTCGGTACAATCAACAACCCAACGGGAATAACCAACCCATCTGAAGGCATGATCATCCTGGAATCAGGTGACGGGTTGAGCTACTGGCTCATTACTCAAGACAGAAGCACTTATGTCATTCACATCACCAACATTGCTGCAGGAGGTGTTTTCACAACCAAAGACACCACGCTTTTCGATACTTCCATACCCGCATTTGAGGTGAACCATTTTGGCCATTATGTACACAACAATGATTCTATAGACGTAGCATTCGCTCCAAAAAATGCCAATAGAAATGTGTTGATCACCAATTTTAATACAACGACAGGGACATTTACAATCAAAAAATCATACCGAAACACAGGCGGTCCTGATGAAATCTATGACGTGGAATGGTCAGCGGACGGCCAGAAACTCTACTACTCCGTATTGGGAAACACAACCAACGCCGGCGGCATATATCAGATAGACTTGTCCGATACAGTCAACACCGACCCCTTCACGATCTATGGCCCTATTGGAGGCAATACGGTTCACCGCAGTTATGGACTTAGGCGAGGTATAGACCAAAGAATTTATCACCTGTATCAGGAAGCCAACGCCACCGACCCTTATACGCTCGCCAGGATCGATTTCGCGGATCAGCTGGCCTTGTTGACTGTGTATGAAGACCCTCTTTTTGACGAGGACTTCAATGGCCGGCAGTTTCCTTCATTTGCACCGCCCTATCTACCGATTTTTGATAAAGTTGATTTCGATTTTCTTGGCACCTGCCAGGGCAACACAACCCAGTTTTTCCCTGACGTAAACCCAGAACCAAACAACTATTTCTGGTTATTCAATGATGGATATGGCACTGTGGGGTCTGCCCCTTTGCGAGAAATGCAGGCAGGAACCTATGATGTCACTCTTATAGCAGAGCTCAATGGCCGTTTTGGAACTGCTATGAAAAGCATCACCATCACACCAATAGATACGGCATATCTGGGAATGGACACCACCATTTGCCAGGGTGAAGGGTATGCTCTCGATCCTGGCATTTCAGACCCTTTGGCTTCTTATGTTTGGAATACGGGAGACACCACCAGAACACTCATGGTGGATGATGACACCACCAGAAACTACTGGGTCAATGTGACATTGAGTAATGGCTGCACAACGTATGATGATATAGCCGTTACAGTTTACCTTTCTCAGCCACAGCCACCCAGCAGCCAATGGTACTTCGGAGAACAAGCCGCTATAGATTTTTCTTCGGGAAATGGGCAACCACTGTTTGATGACAATATCATGTATTCCCCAGAAGGGTGTGCCTCCATATCGGATGTAGAAGGCAACCTGCTTTTCTACACCAACGGCTCCACTGTCTGGAACAAAGAGCATGAAGTAATGCAAAACGGAACCCTCATTGGTGGGGACAGTTCGGCGGCTCAATCTGCTCTGATCATACCTTTCGCCGATGATGACACCTTTTTTTACATCTTCACCACAGAAGAAGTGTATGGCGATGATACATACCAGCTCAAATATTCGATAGTGGATATCAAACAAGACACAGCACGCGGAGCGGTAATAAAAAAAGGAGTCCGCCTAATGGATAGAAGCAGTGAGCGAGTGGCATCATCTGGTTTTGACAGCCCTATTCTATTGACCCATGAATTCGGCAATAACAACTACCGGGTATATTCCATTCAGGCCAATGGTATTTCTGCCGCCACCCATTCCTCCATCGGTGAGCCACATCGCAAGGAAATCGAAGACAATCACTCAGGGTACATGAAATTTTCGCCGCAGGTCACGGACCTGGCGGTGCTTATCCCCGGGGATTCCAATTTTGTAGAAATACTGGATTTCAACTTTTTCAATGGAGCCATTCAAAACCCACGACTCATTGATTTGGATGAATCCGGAGGAGCCAGAGCTTACGGTCTGGAGTACTCGACCGATGGCGGAAAGTTGTATGTATCCCTCGATGGCACTCCTTCTAAAATCCTCCAATATGATCTGGATAGCCTAAACACTCCGAATGCGGCTGCAGATATAGAGTCAACAAAAACGCCTATTGGAAGTCCCACCCTTCCTGGTTATGGAGCACTTCAAATGGGGCCAGATGGAGTCATTTATCTGGCCATTGAAAACAGTGCCAGTGTAGGTTCTATAACTGCCCCTGATTCTAATCCTACTTTTCAGGAAGATGCACTGACCATCAACGATGGAAACGGTCAGATGAGCCGAAAAGGATTGCCGAATTTCATTCAGGATGGAGGTTCAGGCTCTCAGGCCAGTGCTACTGTTTCTGCGGCATGTGTTGGTCATGAAACATTTTTTTCCGGTTCGGGATATGACCCCAACCAACACGTTGAAGTTTTTGCATGGGATTTTGGAGATGGCCAGCAAATCGGTGGACTAACATCACCTGATACCACGCACGTTTACTCTGCTCCAATAGACACCATAGCCACGTTATATATTGAAGGTTGCGGACTTTTTGGCAATCCATTTTACGATACGCTTTTTGTGAACGTGGTGGCAAATCTCATTCCTGAAGTGCCGCAAATCCCATCCGACACGGCTCTTTGTGGCGGTCAGGTTACCCTTACACTTTGGGATCAGGATGACCCCTCACTGACTTATTATTGGTCATCTGGGGATTCTACCCGCTCTGTTACTTTCACCCAAACGGGTCTTATAGATGCCGCCATAATAGACCCTGCTACCGGCTGTAGCTCAGACACCTTGACGGTAGTTATCGGAGATGGGTTCAGTGTTTTGGACCTGGGCGAAGACCTGACCCTATGTCAAAATGATCCTGTTGTCACCTTAGATGCATCCACTTCCAATTCTACCTATGAGTGGAGAAGAGACTCTGTTGTCATTGGCACAGATGCCATGCAAGATGTCAGAACGAGCATAGCCGGCACATTTATGTATTATGGTTCCATCACCAACACCTTTACCGGATGCGTGGCTACTGACAGTGTGGAAGTCACCATTCTACCCGAACCTGACCTGGAGCAAGGACCAATAGTGCAGCCGGACTGTAGCGAAGCAAATGGCTCTGTCATCGTGCAATTCAATGAAACTGGCAACTATACTTATGAACTTGTTGGAGATACAGCCACCTATGGGCCGTTCAATTTTGATGGACCTGGTGCCACGCCAAGTATTGACAATCTCGGTTCCGGCAGTTATGTACTCACGGCCACAAACAATGTCACCGGCTGTCAAAACGTGGAAGTGTTTTTACTTGAAGATGATGCGCCATTTGAAATGGAAGCAAATTCTGACAATGGATGTTTCCGCTCGGGGGATATCAGGGTGGTATTGAGAAATTTTGCAGGTACCAGGGTTGACATACGCGTACTTGATAGCAATGGCGATTCGGTATATATAGAGGAAAATAGAAGTGCTTCCAACATCAGGATTCAGAATCTGGACACAGGTGTATATTATGTGAGTGCAAGGCAGGTTATCGACCCGCAGTGTCTGCAAACAGATACGGTAAGATTACAAGCCGAGCTTAGCTGTTTCCGTGAAATAGCTGCTCCTAATGCATTCAGCCCCAATGGCAATGGCATGAACGAAGAGTTCTTTGTTTTCCCAAATGAATACATCAACACGTTTGAAATATACATTTACAACAGATGGGGACAGATCGTATTCAACTCTAAAGACGCCAACTTTAGGTGGGACGGCACCTTCCAAAACAAACCTGCTCCTCCTGAAACGTACGCCTATAAAATGATCTTTACCAGTACGCTCGAACCTGGTATTGGAGATATCGTACAGTATGGTTCTGTAACACTTATCAGATAATTGAGTTTACTCAATATGACTTTCTTTGATCAGGTATACAACAAGCTTTTTACCTCCAAACCCACAGGGTTGATTCTGCACGAAGTACTCAAAAGAAACAGCTCTTATCTGGATGAATATCTCCTTTGGAAGGAATCGAAAGTACCCAATCAGCTGCTTCACAATATTGCTGAGTCGCTCCGATTGAAGCAAGATGGAATTCTCAAAAAACCAGACGTACATCATTTTTCCAGTGATCTAAATAATGGATTTGCTATCACATATGATTCCAGTTTGGACAAAACGCACTTCAAATTTCTCTTTGACCTGATGGCAGAAAAGGTGCAAGAACTCGGATACAAGATATCCGTCAGTGACCTCATGGTGACTGGCAAAAAGAAATATGTGGAATCGAAAGAAAAGTATTATCTCAAAAACAGGATTTCTGACACTACTCCTATCGATCAAAAATATGGCAATGTTATCATCGAATTGATCTCAATAGATGATGAACCGAGCTTCATCAGACTGATGGCCCAGGCCTACAACGACAGGCTCTATAAAGAGCCTGAAAACTTCGATGATCTGGCAAAATATTTGCTTAATACAGACACAAAAAACCAATAAAATGAAAACTCGAAAATTTGCTTCATTCGCGCTGGTCGCACTTATCCTTTTAGGTGTATTTGCTTTCAGCCCAACCGATAACGGATTTTTACCTACCCGACTGAGGATTACCGTAATAGATGGCCTGGGAAACTTTGTGGAAGGTGCTACTGTGAAAATTTACGCCTCAGAAGATGATTATCGCGCCAGCGAAAATGCGGTCGGCACTATGACTACAGATGAAAAAGGGCGAGTTAAATTCAAGGATCTTGAGCCTATCTCCTACTTCATAGATGCCAGAAAAGACGACCTCAACAACGATGCTGAAGGGGTGAAAACAGCACCTCTGGAAGAAGGTAAACTCAACAAAGTCAACACCATCATAGAATAAGGTTGAAAAGGTTAGTTCCTATTCTTCTGATCGTCGTTTTTTCATTTTACGCAAAAAACGAAATCGACTATTCATTTGAAACTCCTGATGCAGAAAGCGTATTTGGCACCAAAGAGAACCCGGCAGCCAGGTTGGTCTATGACCATCAGATGCTGGTTAATCCAGCAACAGGTGAAATCCCTCAAAACATCAGACAAAGGGAACTAACCTTTCAAAAACAGCTTCTTTCGCAACCCGAATATGTACAGCAGTCCAAACTGCGACAAGCGCAAACGGAGTGGAGCCTGTCTGGCCCGTTCAATGTGGGCGGCAGAACGAGAGGTGCAGATATTGATATCCGCAATGAGGACATCATCATAGCTGCCGGAGTGTCCGGCGGAATCTGGAAGACCACCGAAGGAGGCCGATCATGGTTCAGAACAACACATCCGGAAATTCGCAATGGCGTTTCCTACCTCATTCAAGACAAGCGAGCCGGCAAACAAAACAACTGGTACGCCGCTACCGGCGAGCAGGTCGGAAATTCAGCCAGAGGTGTCAGCGCACCCTACCGGGGAAATGGCATCCTTAAATCTAGTGACAATGGCGAAACCTGGGCCTTTCTTGAATCTACCCAAACAGAAGACCCTACCGTATTCAACAATCAATTTCAATACACCTGGAAGCTCCTTATCAATCAAAAAAGGACAGATATCACGGAGATGTGGGTAGCTTCTTACGGGGGTGTTTTGAGGTCACAAGACGGTGGCGCCACCTGGGACGCAAAGCTCGGAAACGCACTCTATGACCTACCTGAGCAAACTGACATCAATGCCTCTACTGACCCCTCCTACACGCACATTCATCAAAATGAAAGTGGCCATTTCTTTGCCAGCATGAGCTCGATTACTTCTACAAACGAAGACTATCCTCAGGCCGGGTATTATTTTGCTGTAGATGGAGATAACTGGTTCGAAATCACTCCTCCAGGCCTGCCTGTTCATCATGAGCGTACCATCATTGCATCAGGAACATCAGCTCCCAACACCGTCTATTTCCTGACCCATGGAGGTGAAAATGATAGCGGACAAGAAATCAACCTGCTATGGAAATACACCTATACCGTTAATGAATTTGAACCATCTGGCAGCTGGCAAAACCTCTCCGACAACCTTCCTGATCATGGTGGTGATACGGGAGATTTTGAAGTACAAAGCGGAGGTTACAACATGGTATTGACCATCCATCCCGAAAACGAAAACATCGTTTTCTTAGGAGGCACCAACCTTTACAGATCTTCTGATGGCTTCCGCTCTGACAGCAACACAAAATGGATCGGCGGATATAGAAGCAATGGTTCATCCTCACAATACCCATCTCATCATGCCGATCAGCACTTGCTGCTTTTTTATTCTTCTGATGCATCCAAAGCCCTATCCTGTCATGACGGAGGCTTGAGTATTTCCAATAGTATTTTGAACGACTCGGTAGTTTATACCAGCATCAACAACGGATATGTAACCTCACAATTTTATACCATTAAGCAACAGCAAGACCAGGTCTCCGACATCATGATAGGCGGCATGCAGGACAATGGCAGTTACATCCGTGAGTCTTTTGGAGAAAATCCGTCATGGGCAAGGTTGATTTTGGGAGATGGAGCATACCAGGAAATAGCACCCGATAAGAATTTTCTTTATGTCGGTCTCCAGCAAGGCTTGATTTTCAGAATCAGCGTAGATTCTGAAAATGACCTCACAGGTTTTGCCAGAGTTGATCCGGCTGGTGCCGGCGAACGAAGCGGGCAGGAGTACCTTTTTATCACCCCATTCATGCTTGACCCTCTCAACGGCAACAAAATGTACCTGGCCGGAGGCGATCGCATCTGGAAAAATCGAAATCTGGCTCAAATACCGAATGGTTCGCAAACCAAAACCAGTACCGGGTGGGATGACCTGAGAGACACAAGAATAAGTGAAGGTGTATTTAGCGCCCTGGATAAAGTGCAGGACGTGCTGTATGCAGCAGCCTACCGCCAAAGCCCGATGATTTTTAAAGTAGAGAATGCCTCCTCAGACGGAGATGAAGAAGTAACTGAATTCACACCTTCGGAATTTCCTGAATTCGGATACATTTCCTGCATCACTGCGGATCCTGAAGACCCAGACTTTGTGCTAGCGACATTTTCTAACTATGGCGTGCCGTCCATCTTTCTTTCTGAAAATGGGTGTGAGTCCTTTACAGATGTGAGTGGCAACCTGGAAGAAAACCCTGATGGGTCTGGCGCTGGTCCGAGCATCCGCTGGATAGAAATTGTTCACACGGAATCAGGCAAAGAGTATTTTGCTGGCACCAGTATAGGGCTCTATAAAACAGATTTACTCGATGGAGCCAATACCCTATGGGTAAAACAGGCAGAAGAAACCATCGGCAGTTCGGTAGTGACCATGATAGACTATCGGGGACTAGACGGGCGTATCGTAGTGGCTACTCACGGCAATGGAGTATTTCACTCATTCATTGAAAATCCAATATCCGTAAACAACGAAATCGAAGCAGACTTTAAAGTTTCTCAGAACTACCCCAACCCATTTGATGATGAAACACTGATAGAATTCTCGATCCCGGAAGACGGAGAGGTGCGTATAGACATCTTTGACTCACAAGGGCAAATAGTAAAAAACCTACTATGGGGCACACAGTACACTGGTCAAAACTCCGTGACATGGGATGGTAAAAACAGCTACGGTTCGTTCGTGCGAAATGGCATGTACTATTACCACCTTACCTACAAAGGAAAGACCAAATCCAAGCGGATGGTCTATATCAATTAGACTACTTAAAAGTAAAAAGAGCCAACCCGTAAGCCGCCACTAAAAACCAAAAGTGGTAGTTCACCAAATTGGGAACGAACCCAAGTTCCATCAGCACTAGAGCCAGCGCGATTACGACAGAAACAATTCGAAGTGTATTTTTTGTACTCTTATTCATGTCTTTGATAGTTTGCCTGTAAATATAAAGTTAGCCTGAAGGTTTTGATGTTTTTTTCGGAATATTGTGGAAAATTCCAAAAATGGCCATAATAGGTACGGACATAGCTCAGGCAAAGCAGCTCCTCTCAGAAGGATCTCTGGTTGGTATCCCGACCGAAACAGTCTATGGTCTGGCGGCAAACGCCCTCAATGAAGAGGCAGTTTTAAATATTTTCAAAGTCAAAAACAGGCCCAAATTCGACCCACTGATTCTGCATACACACTCAATTGATGCTGTAAAGCAATATGTGGAACATATCCCGGAAAAAGCCCTGCTACTGGCAAAGACCTTTTGGCCCGGACCGCTGACCATATTGCTGAAAAAGAAAGCAGCCATTCCTGACCTGATTACTTCAGGGCTTGACACTGTGGCAGTGAGAATACCTCAACATGAATTGACCCTTTCCTTGCTTTCACAGCTCGATTTCCCACTTGCCGCCCCCAGTGCAAACCCGTTTGGTTACGTCTCCCCTACTACGGCGCAGCATGTCGACCAGCAACTCGGAGATCAGATTCCATATGTATTGGATGGCGGAGCGTGTCACATTGGAGTAGAGTCCACCATCATAGGGTTTGACGACAATGACAGACCGTCGGTTTTCCGTTTAGGTGGAAAATCAATAGAGGAAATAGAAGAACTGATTGGTCCGGTGCGGGTCACTCTGAACAAAAGCTCCAATCCCGTAGCTCCCGGCATGCTCAAGTCACACTACGCCCCGGGCAAACCTGTCATCATTGGAGATATCAACGAATTGATAAAAAAGTATCCAACCAAACGAATTGGGATCATCAGCTTTGTAAATGACTTTTCTAATTCCCAACCAGTCAGGCAAATCGTTTTGTCGCGAACCAGCAATTTGGACGCTGCAGCTCAGGGTATATTCTCCGCTTTGCGCGAAATGGATGTCCCCGAAGTGGAACTGATTATTACAGAAAAGTTTCCTGAAGAAGGATTAGGAAGAGCCATCAACGACAGGTTGCAGCGTGCATCGGTAAGATACTGACCAATATCCTTTGCATTTTCATCAAGATCAATCACTTTAGCAGCCGAATTTCGCGAAGAGGTGCAGATAAGTCTCTGCAAATCAATCCAACCGACCCCTTTTGCGTTAATTTTACCTTCGAATAAGTTAATAGTACATATATGAGAACGATAGACGATTTCAGCTTTAGAAACAGAAAAGCTATCATCAGAGTGGATTTCAACGTCCCTTTGAATGAAAAACAAGAAGTAACCGACGAGACCAGAATAAAAGCCGCCATCCCTACTATCAAGAAGATTATCGATGAAGGAGGAGCAGCTATACTCATGAGCCATTTGGGAAGACCCAAAACAGGCCCTGAAGATAAATTTTCACTACGCCACATCATCCCCAACCTCAGTGAAAGACTAGGTGTGCAGGTTGACTTTGCCAACGACTGTGTAGGCGAAGAAGCTGCCGAAAAAGCAAAAAATCTTGGAAACGGACAAGTGCTCCTATTGGAGAATGTGCGATTCTATTCTGAAGAGACAAAAGGTGATGAAGCATTTGCTGAAAAGCTCGCCAAACTGGGGGACATCTATGTAAATGATGCTTTTGGCACGGCTCACAGAGCACACGCATCCACCACCATTGCGGCTAAGTTTTTTGAAGACAAATGCTGTGGTTATGTGATGCAGCAAGAACTGGAGAATGCCAAAAAAGTGTTGGGAGGAGCAGAAAAGCCATTCACAGCCATCATGGGAGGAGCAAAGATTTCAGATAAAATCCTGATCATAGAAAAGCTGCTCGACAATGTAGATAACCTGATCATCGGTGGTGGAATGTCTTACACATTCTCAAAAGCAAAAGGCGGAAAAATCGGCAAGTCACTTTTGGAGGCTGACAAAATGGACTTGACCAAAGAAATCGAGAAAAAGGCAGTCGAAAAAGGTGTGAAACTTTACTTGCCCGTAGATACTGTAATTGCTGATGACTTCAGCAAAGACGCCAACAGTCAAACAGTAAAAGAGGGACAAATCCCTGACGACTGGGAAGGCCTTGATATCGGACCTGAGACAATCAAGATTTTCGCCTCTGTAGTGGCTGAGTCTAAAACTGTTCTCTGGAACGGCCCGATGGGAGTTTTCGAATTTCCTAAATTTGCCAAAGGAACCGACGCTGTTGCCGAAGCTGTCGTAAAGGCCACTAAGGCCGGAGGATTTTCGCTCATAGGTGGTGGTGATTCTGCCTCCGCTGTGAACAACCTCGGTTATGGTGACGATGTGAGCTATGTCTCTACAGGCGGTGGCGCATTATTAGAATATATGGAAGGAAAAGTGCTTCCAGGAGTTGCAGCTCTTGAAGCATAAGCCGATCGATAATGATTATAAACCTAGCCAATTCCGGCTGGGTTTTTTTATGCCTCATGGGCAAATGTGATAATCAAAATGGGCTCAAAAACGGTAAGTGAAAAGCTCTATTTTCTGATTTAGGACTTGTATTTATTTAACTGATTTTAATCATAAAACAGTCAAAAAGACCTCTAAGGTACTTTTTTAGAGTTATCTTGTGGTTTTTAATCAATAAAGTTACCTAATGAGTGCAAACCATGTAAAGTTCAATGCACAAGATCGACCAGAATTTTTCAACGAGCTAAGAACAAGAGTAAATCAACACTTCAAAGACAACAACATTACCAGATATGGCAACCTCAATATGAAGCTGAAAACAGCTTTTATGATATTGCTATATTTTGCCCCATTCACGCTGATTGTGACTCAAACAGTATCCGGAACATGGCCTATCATAGCCATGTGGGCACTGATGGGATTGGGAATGTCCGGCATAGGTCTATCGATCATGCATGACGCCAACCACGGATCATATTCTAAAAACCAGAAGGTAAACAACGCCATGGGCTTTTTGCTCAACTTTATAGGTGGCTACCCTACCAACTGGAAAATACAGCACAATGTGCTTCACCACTCGTACACCAACGTGCACGGACATGATGAGGATATAGACAAAGGAATCATGAGATTCAGCCCCGATCAGGAGCGAAAAGACATCTTTCAATTTCAGGCATTTTATGCGCCATTTCTGTATGGACTGATGACCGTATATTGGTTTTCAGCAAAAGACTTCATGCAGCTGGTGAGATACAAAAAAAAGAACCTTCTGAAAGGGCAAGGACTTACTTTCAAAAAAGCGCTTACCCATGTTATCATTAATAAAATATGGTATGTAGGTCTCTTCATCGTACTGCCAATAGCCATCGTGCCAATACCATGGTACCAGACAGTACTTGGATTCCTTTTGATGCATTTCATTTGTGGTCTGACGCTAGCGCTGATATTCCAACCAGCTCACGTCATAGAGGAAACTAACTTTTATGTTACAGATGAAACGGGTAGCGTAGAGAACAATTGGGCTATCCATCAGATGCGTACCACTGCCAACTTTGCCAACAAAAGCAGATTATTCTCATGGTTGATAGGTGGACTAAACTATCAGGTGGAGCACCACCTCTTCCCTAATATCTGTCATGTGCATTATAGAGATATAGCGCCAATAGTTAAGGAAACAGCAGCAGAGTTTGATGTGCCGTACTATGAGCATAAAACCTTCTACGGTGCACTGAAAAGCCACTTTTCTTTGCTTAACGCCTTGGGAACAGGAAACTACGACAAGAAAAAGAATCAAAAATTAGCGGTAGCCTAAAAGCTCCCAAATCATTGTAAAATGGTCATTTTGCTTCAGCGGAATGACCATTTTTTATATTAGGCAAAATGAATCGTTCAAACAGAATTTGTTCTAAGTGGTTATTATAAATTCAACCCCCACTCAGAGCCATGTCCAAAATCCTCAAAAACAGATTCGACAGAATCGTAAATGAAAACTTACCCAAACAACTAAAAATCTATGCAGTACTGGCTGAAAACCCACTGCATACTGACATGTTTCACCAGTTAGGAATTGGACTGAAAACCGTACTCAAAAAGCTTGGTCGCATTGACGATTTTAAGGGAATCTATATTCTTCTGGAGAATTGTAAGCCCGTTTATATCGACGAGTCTTCCAATGTTCTGCAACGCATCTTACAGCAATTCAAGGGGTCTAGTAAGTATCAGCGCAAATTGGCTCACACTATGGCCAATATCAAATCAGCAAACAACTCGCTCTATACCGTCAATGAGGCTCTGGAAGAAATGAAGAACATGAATCTGGTGCTTCTAGAGCTCCCCGATGACCTGGAGCGTGAAATCACCAAACTCTACCTTCAGTGCCACTTTGATTGTATGTATAATATCTATGAGTAGCTAATCATATTGTCTATGCAATATTGTTGCATGTATTAATATTGAATCGTATAATTGCAATATAGTTGCATTTATATGACGTCAATTAATTTAGATAAAGCAGGGGTTTGTGCCTCCGGGTTTTGCGCCATTCACTGCTCAATTACCCCTTTAGTCCTGCTCAATGTAGGTCACCTAACACTGTTCTCATTCTTGCACGATCCAGTTTTAGAATGGGTGCTTTTCAGCATAGCAGTTTTAGTGGGTGCTGTGGCCATCTTGCCCGCTTTGTTTAAACATAAAAAAGCCTACGTCCTAGTCTTGTTCCTATCGGGACTTTTCTTAGTCGTTCAGTCCGAATCTATTCCGCAAATCGCGTCAAAAGTGTCGTTTTCAATTCTTGGGGGTCTTCTCATGGCGTATGCTCATTTTGAAAATTTGAAACTCAAATCTTCAAAATGATGATTTGTTTTTTAGTGGCTGTTTTGCTTGGGTTTCAATCTTCAGGGTGGGAAACTCTGGAGGATGTGACATTTAGAAACTCGTACAGCAGCGAGTTGGAAACGATTATAGATATTCCAAATTTCGGATCACAATTGCTAAGTCAGAATGGCAAATCGATTAAGATCAGAGGATATTATTTACCATTTGAACTGAAGAACCCCAAAGGTATAATTCTCTCCAAGTTTCCTTACTCTTCATGCTTTTTCTGCGGAGGAGCGGGTTTAGAATCTGTGGCGGAAGTTCACTTCTCTACCAAACCCCTTGAATTTCATCCTGATGAAATCGTGACGGTGAAGGGTACCCTCCAGCTGAATCAAGACGATTTTGAACATCTGGTATTTATCGTGACCCACGCCGAACTCGCAACATGGAACGATTAGCATCTCTTGCTTTTTTGACTCTTTCAAAACAAACTCAAGGTATTCTACTGAACACTAAGCTACAGCTAATCAACGTGCATAAACCTGACTCTATCATGGGCGCATACTACGGCACAACAAGAGCCCATAAAACTGGGCATGCTCAGATATTGGAAGCACTGAATTACAAACTTCATGAATACACGCATGCCGTGATAACACAAGGATTTAGTAATACCCATGAAAGCAACAAGAACAACTGAGTCAAATACCACAACTCTGCAAAAGAAAAATCAGCCTTACGAATTCAATAAATACAAAACGAAGCTCAAATGAACCTCTTTAACAAAAAAAAGAAGTTACCCGTCACCGTACTAAGCGGTTTTCTTGGCGCTGGTAAAACAACCCTTCTCAATCACATTCTCAACAACCGACAGGGCCTAAAAGTAGCCGTGATTGTGAATGATATGAGTGAGGTGAACATTGACGAAAAACTCATAGAGAAGGGAAGCCAACTATCCAGAACGGACGAAAAGTTAGTGGAGATGAGCAATGGCTGCATCTGCTGCACGCTTCGTGAGGATCTAATGATCGAGGTAGAAAAGCTAGCAAAGGTTGGGAAATTCGACTACCTACTCATAGAAAGTACAGGCATCTCAGAGCCTATTCCAGTGGCACAAACATTCTCTTTCGCTACAGGTGATGAGCTATATGATTTGACCAAAATCAGTAGGCTCGACACAATGGTCACGGTAGTGGACGCCTTTAATTTCTTTAAGGATTTTGGAAGTGCCGACACCATTCTGGAGCGCGATATGACAGATGACACAGAAGACCAACGCTCCATTGTTAACCTGCTGACAGATCAGGTAGAATTTGCCAATGTCATTATCCTAAACAAATCCGATTTGGTCACTGAAACACAACTCGGGTTGTTGGAGAACACATTGAAAAAGCTAAACCCATCGGCTAAGACCATACGAACCTCTCATAGCCAAATAGATCCGAAGGAAATTCTGAACACTGGCCTTTTCGATTATGAAATAGCCGAGCAATCTGCAGGCTGGCAAAAAGAACTGGAGTTGGCTCAAAATGGGATAGGTCACTCTCCAGAAAGTGAGGAGTATGGAATTGGTTCATTTGTTTACCGAAACGCCAGGCCTTTTCACCCTCAGCGCTTTTTAAAATACATAAGCGAGCGCTTTCCCACCACAATCATTCGAAGCAAGGGCATTTTCTGGTTAGCCTCCAGACCGGACAAAGCCATACTATGGAGTCAGGCAGGAGGATCACTAAAAGCCGAACTGTATGGCCGATGGTGGGCAAGCGTACCGATGAAGCAGCGAGCTATGAGCGAATCATACCTGGAAAATCAAGCGGAAATTCAAAAAAAATGGGATAAGCAATGGGGAGACAGAATGAACGAACTTGTTTTCATCGGTCAGGACATGGATAAAGAAAAAATCATCTCCGATCTGGACAACTGCTTGCTTCGTGATTATGAAGTTGTAGGAATGGAAGCTGGGAATGGTTTTGACGATAATTGGCCAATATGAGTTTGCTTGCTTTCATACCCAAGCTCAGAACAAGTGTTCCAAAACAAATCATTAATGAATCCTGGCATTACCGGGAGTGCATTCTTCGCGGCAGTATAAGTATTGCTTTGCTCTTTTACCCTAAACAGCCAAATGGATCATTTTTAGAACGGGTCCATAATTCAACTATTACTTGTAGCAAGTAATGGTGGTTCACCATTCGTGTAAATTAATGCAACATAATTGCACTAAATATGTCTAAGCAATACTATTGCAATAGCGTTACATAAACAGCCTTCCAAAAACTAACAATCCAAATTCATGCTGAAAGCTATCAACCTAACAAAAAAATACGGGGAGCATAAAGCTCTCAATGGCTTGAACCTTCAAGTGGGTACCGGGGACGTATTCTGCCTTCTTGGCGCAAACGGCGCTGGTAAAACCACCACTATCAACCTTTTTATGGGGTTTATTCAACCGAGTTCGGGTCAGGCTGTAATCAATGATATGGACGTGGCAGAAGAGCCTACTGCTTCTAAGAAGCAACTGGCATATATTCCCGAAAACCTAATGCTCTACCCTAATCTCACAGGCTTAGAAAATTTAGACTACTTCTGTGGATTAGGCGGCAAAAACTATAGAAAAGAGGAGCTTGAGTCCCTCTTGAAACAATCTGGATTACAATCGGATTTTATAGGTAAGCGTGTAAATAGCTACTCTAAAGGGATGCGCCAGAAAGTAGGAATAGCACTAGCCAGAGCCCGGGAAGCCAAGGCCCTGCTGTTGGATGAACCAACATCCGGGTTAGACCCTCAAGCCAGCAACGAGTTCTCTGAACTCCTTCAGAGCATGAAGGAAAATGGAGTGGCAACCTTGATGGCAACCCACGATTTATTCAGGGCAAAAGAAACCGGCACTCATATTGGGATCATGCGAGAAGGCTCCCTTATTCATCAGGTCACTGCCGATTCGATCTCAATTTCAGAACTTGAAGAATTGTATTTGGATACCATGAAACCTATCAAATCCTCACTCTGATGATAAAAAAAATAGCCCTAAAGGAGTTTAAAGAAAACCTACGGGAAGGCAGGTTTCGCTTTTCAATATTGATAATATCAGTGCTTATATTAGTGTCAGTATGTCTCAGCTACAACTACCTAACTTCAGTACAGCAGCAGCATATAAAAGCAAAGGAAAATTCTCGCAATCTATGGGAGGATCAAGATGAGAAAAACCCACATTCGGCCGCTCATTATGGTACTTATGCATTCAAACCTAAGTACCCTTTATCCCTGCTAGATCAGGGAGTTGACAAATACTCCGGGATTTCCATATTTCTCGAATCGCACAAGCGAAACGAATCCCAATACATGGCAGCCTCTGATCAAACTGGCCTTGCCCGGTTTGGCGATTTAACCCCAGATTTTATCCTGTTATTCATCATTCCTCTATTGATAATTCTGACAGGCTACAATGCTTTTACCAGAGAGAAAGAACAAGGAACATTGAAGCTTCTAAAAAGTCAGGGTATTTCATCATGGAAACTGACCCTGGGTAAATGGGTAAGTATTTCCTTACCGGTGCTGATTATTACCACAGCCCTGTTCTTGATTACTACCTTACTGCTGTCAGGAATTCAGGATTTCGGTGAACTAAACTATAGAGCCTTAGCTCTGATGTTTTTGGTGTATCTGGTATACTATGCCATTTTTATCAATATTTCCTTGATCGTTTCAGCGGCATCAAAACAGTCCGGTATTTCATTGGTGACTCTCCTTGCCATTTGGATAGTCATATGCCTGGGCATGCCCAAGGCTTCCAGCAATCTAGCTGACACTCTCCATCCCTACCCTAGTCGTCAGGCCTTTGCTGCTGCGATAGACAAGGATAAAAAGACAGGGCTGGATGGTCACAACCCCTGGAGCAAAGCTGCCAAAGAATTTGAGCGAGAAACGCTGAAAAAATATGGAGTGGATAGTTTGAGTCAGCTGCCCTTCAACTTTGACGGCTACCGCATGCAAAAAGGGGAAGAGCATGAAGCTCAGGTATATTCTAAACATGCTGCCGAGTTGAAACATATTCATCAGAAGCAAACCAAAGTTTACCAAACATCTGCTCTCTTATCCCCCTATTTACCCGCCCGGTTCTTATCCATGGCGCTTGCGCGTACGGATTACAACTCACACTGGGATTTTGCTGATGCTGCAGAGATTTATCGCCTAAAACTTATGGAGGCTTTGAACATGAACTTCGCTGAGAATTCTTCCTATGGTGATTGGGCATACAAAGCCGACAAATCCCTTTGGGGGGATATTCCTGATTTTAACTATGTGCCTCCTACATATGGGCAAATTCTTAACCGCAATTGGAGCAATTTTCTTGTGTTGGGACTATGGCTACTAGCCTCATTTGCTGGACTAAAATTCTTATCTCAAAAGGTATAAATGATGAAAATATTTGGTTACATCAATCGATATGAATTTGTTTCTCTGATCCGCCAAAAATGGCTCCAACTACTGGTTTTCATTCTCATGCTACTGGTGAGTTTCGCTGTAATCAATGGACAAAAAAGAGTAGAACAAAGAGTATCCGATATTCAAAAAGCACAGCAATTGGTTCATCAAAAAGACTCCTTAGGCATAATTCTTCTGGATTCTTTGGAAGCAGGGCTCACAGTGAATGTGCCACGCTGGTACATGCCAAACCAGCCTCATGTGATTGGATATAGCTACCTAAGAGTAGCAGCAATGCCTCCGAATGACTTGGCTATTATTGCTACCGGACAGAGCGATATTTACACGCATCACGTGCAACCTGTCCTCTACGGTGAAAGCTTTGAACTGAACTACACAGAACTAGCTAACCCGGTACAGCTCATGTTTGGAAGCTTTGACCTTTCCTTTGTGTTGATATACCTCCTCCCGCTTATTGTAATAGCCTTTACCTACAATATCCTGTCCAAAGAAAGAGAACAGGGAATACTACAGGTTGTTGCCAGTCACCCCATCTCCATTTATCGATGGCTGATACAAAAAGCCTTTCTGAGATACTTTTTACTATCAGGAATTCTAGTTTTGATTTTGATCAGCTCATTGCTGGTAGCGGGAGTTCCGCTTATGCAGGATTTCGTCAGAACATTTACGTTCATCTTGCTAATCCTTGGCTATGTACTGTTTTGGTTTATACTAGCCTGCCTGATAAACCTGAGAAAACAATCTTCATCAAACAATGCAGTCTGGCTTATTGGCATGTGGATATTTTTGGTGCTTCTGGCTCCCTCATTGGTCAATCAACTAGCAACCAGTCTGTACCCTGTGCCTTCCAGAGCACGGATGATCAACGAACTGCGGGCAGTAAACGCTGAAGCAGAAAAGAAAGCCGATAAATTACTAGAAAGCTTTTTGAGAGATCATCCCGAGCTAGCCGGTTTCGAAGGAGGGTCACAAGGCTGGAAATCATATTTTGCTACCCAGGATCTCATCAAAAGAGAAATGCAACCAATTTTGAACGAGTACAAAGAAAAATTGCAAAGACAGCAGGACTGGGTAGATCAACTCCGCTTTATCTCACCGGCTCTGCTCTTACAAAACGCGTTCAACAAAATATCAGGCACATCAACCACGCACTATGAAGAGTTTCGTCAGCAGGTGAACGACTTCTCACTAATCTGGAGAGACTATTTTCTTCCCAAGATATTTCGGGGAGAAACATTCACCAAAACCATGATAGCCGAGCTTCCTGAATTTGCATACGAACCGCCCAGCACCAACAAACAAAGCTTAACCAACACACTAGCTATATTCATCTATAGCCTCTCACTCCTGGTTATCGCTAATTTTCAATCAAGAAAAATCAATTCGAGTTTAATTTAAAGAAAGGCCTGTCGAATTTATGCTCACACATTTTAGACTTGTCGTTGTGTTGCTAATTCTCATTGATCATTTGACTGATTCTTAATCCCCAGTATTTCCCATCCAAAAATGCCGCAATCCGTGACCTCATAATGGGGAATTGGAAGGAATTTACCAGGAAAATATCCCGCCTATCAGCGCCTTTTCAAAATAGAAACACGCCAGAGAGCAGTACTTATACGATACGGAGGTGCGTTTACTTTTCCATAAAACGAATATTCTATTTTAATCCAGTCCTAAGAATGGGGAGCCCGCACCATTGTTAGGTAGATCGTCCTGAGTATTTTGTTGCCAATCATATACCAAATGAGGTTAGAGAATCGCAATTACAATACGCAACAATGTTGCATATAAAATGCATTTTATTTATTCTTGCAACAAAGTTGCGTTAATGAAAATGGTTTTGACTGTGACAAAGATGTAGATGCAAAAAGTGGGGTAGTTGATTTCCACACATTCTCTCAATCAGCATGTCAATTTCCAGTTAACACCACAATCACGATACTCTTGTAATAAATTAAATCACATCTCATATGCTAAAAATGCTACTCAAAAAATCAAGTTTTTTTCTTACACTATCCATGCTCTGGCTTGCGTGTATCAGCAATGCCCAAGAACAGGAAAACTGGTACCAACAAGGTAAGTGGACAGTGGAGGGACCTTCCACTTCTTCTGTATGGTGGTATACCATCCATTACTATAACAGCGACCTGGTCTTTTTGGCAGGAAGTGGCGGAAATGTAGGAAAGTCTGAAGACGGAGGAGCATCTTGGGAATTTATTAATACGGGTTATGATTTCGGTATTCAGGCAGTCACATTTATATCCGAGTCGGTTGGCTGGGCAGTCGGAGGGAATAGTCTTGTACTAAAAACTGTTGATGGAGGAGAAACTTGGCAGAAGGTTGAAATCACTTTATTTGAAGAGATAGATTATGCTCAAGACATTCATTTCGTTGATAGCAATACAGGGTATCTCTGTGGAAAAACCATAGAAGGTGAGGGCTTTGTATACAAAACCACAGATGGAGGAGACACTTGGGTAGATATTAATTCTACCGAGTCATTTGCCAGTTTTTTTATGTTGATGGTATGGGATGACGCCAATACCGGTTGGTTAGCCAGCTCACAGTTTGAACTATTTAAGACCACAGATGGAGGAGACACCTGGGATATCAAACATGCTGCCAATGAAAGTTGGGGCGTGATTCGCCACCTCAGTTTCTTTGGAGATATTGGATATGTGGTTACAGCAGAAGGTTTTGTAGATAAAACCATCGACGGTGGTGAGACCTGGAATCCCACTAATGATTCCATTGATGTTGATTTTACATTTTCTGGTTATGATCCACCCTGGGCGGTTCAAAGTGCTTTTTTTGTAGATGAAAATAAAGGGTTTGCTGTAGATGATGACGAGAATATTCATACCACCATTGACGGTGGTGATAATTGGTCAGGGCCTGATCCCATAGGCGATGGTTCCTTTTTCTTTAGTATAAAGTTTTATGATAAAAACAACGGGCTTGCAGTAGGACGATCTGGCTTAATTCTTAAAACTACCGATGGAGGGGATACCTGGGAGAATTTGCGTAATAACACTCGCACCATCAACGATCTTACTGTTGTTGAAAACACAGGCTATGCTGTTGGAGCTTCAGGAACTATTCTCAAGTCTTCTACAGAAGAGCCAAATAACTGGAGCAAGCTCACCACAGTTACGGCTGAACACCTACATGCTATATCTTTTTTAAACGAACAAAAAGGTTGGGCAGTTGGAACTTCAGGCACGCTATTATCTACTACTAACGCAGGTGAGACATGGGGATTACAATCATTACCAAGTACAGCCGCACTGAGAGATATCCAAGTATCAACATCTCAATTTGGTCTGATAGTCGGGGATATGGAAGACTCCATTTTCTTAACCGTTGATGAAGGGCAATCTTGGCAGCATATATCTACAGGTGTTAATACTTCATTAAATGCAGTGAGTATCCCCTCTAATGCTTCTGAAAAAGCATGGGCAACAGGTGATGCTGGTGTCATCCTTTCTTCTGTAGATGGCGGTCTCAGTTGGAATTCGCAAAATAGTACGACCAGCGAAAATCTACATGACATTTATTTTCTCAGTGACACCCTTGGTTGGGCTGTTGGTGATTCAGCTACCATTATTAAAACTGTAGATGGAGGTAGTACTTGGATAGAGCAAGAAAGCCCTGTAAGGTATTACGTAGGAGTAGGTTATCCTGCGCCGGACTACCTCCCGGTAGATATAGACGTTGCAATTGATTTACATGCAGTGTTTTTTATTGATGAAAATATAGGGTACGCGGTAGGCTCTCCTAATGATGATGCGGCCATGCTACTATTTACTATTGATGGTGGAGAAACTTGGGAAATGTTAGAGGATGAGTATAACGTAGCTACCGATATAAATGCTGTGCTTTTTACTTCTCCGGGAAATGGTTTGGTAGCTGGTAATAATGGGCTAATTATTAATTACAAAAACCAATTACCATTTATTAGTGAGTTTTCTTCTGATGAAGGGGTCGCCCTCAGTGAGGTCTTTCTTTATGGGTACAACTTCGAAACAGCAACTTCTGTTCTCTTTAACGACGTGCAAGCGACTTTTACTGTAGTAAACGATCAAACTATCAGTGCTATAGTACCTCAGGAGGCTACATCTGGTTTTGTAACTGTGACTAATGACGCTGGTACAGTAGATAGTTGGAAGCAATTCCAGATTAGCACGATAACTGAGTTCGAAAACGAATTATTACAGTCATTGGAGGTTTTTCCAAATCCTTCCCAGGGAGATATCCAGATTAACCTGGGGCAACACTTTGGAGGAAAAGAGATAAAAATTGAGGTACATAGCCATTCGGGCAGTCTTGTACGTACTTACAGCCAGACGCTCTATCAGGGAAATACGCTAAACCTGAATATGAAGAGCCTAGCCCCAGGATTTTACACGTTAAGGATTCAAAGCGATCAGCAGATGGTCAGCAAAAAAATTATTGTTCGGTAGTCATTTATGAAGCTTATTCTAACCATTACAGGATTACAATTTGTGTTGTTTCAATCCATGGCGCAATATGTGGTTTCCCCTCCCGATACCTTGCTGAAAAACCTATCTGATAACGCCGAGTTTGTGTATGATTCTTATACAGCATCTTATACGTGGGGTAATTATACAAGCCATAATTATAAAGGCATAGAAGAATACGCGGAGAAATATTATATAGACGGACAAGCATTAGTGAAAGGTATTGTTAGTCATCATTATGGTGAGATCACCACAGCTTCTTATCCAGTCGAGTTCTGTGTCTATGATGTTGCTTCGAACCGAAAACCTGGCGAGAAATTAGGTAGTAAGATTATAAAATATGGAGACATAGATTTAGACGGAAATGCCATAAAAACATTTTTTGATGAGCCAATTATGGTCAGTGATTCGTTTTTTGTGTCCTTTAACTTGTTCGATTATTTCCACCGTCCCTTCACAGATACCATTGGTGTATACTACGGGGAGCACGGCAGCCGAACGGAAGAAGATCTAGCAACAAATTTTGGAAGAAATGTAGTTAGAAAACATTTTCACGGTCCAGCTGTATGGGTAGATTTCTATACGCAGAACTTCACGCCCATAGCTACCCATTTTGCTCTTTTTCCAATTATTGAATTTGTAAACGAAACTGAATTAGTCTTTGATGATCAGGATTTGGAGCTAAGCGTTTTTCCAAACCCTGCAGCAGATCGAATACAAATTGAATTTAAGCGTCCAATAGAGCAATTGACCATCTATAACTTAATGGGACGTGTGATGTGCCAGAAGGAAAAATTTGGTTCGCAGAGCCTGGATGTTAGCGATTGGCCTTCCGGTAGTTATATGCTGAAAATCACAACTGAGGATCGAACTTTCGTCAAAAAGGTAATAATTCATTCATCAAATTAAATGACCCATTGAAAATGGATCTTTCAAATTTTGAATAGGCTATAATGAACGAAAGAATCTTTAGAACGACTATAACTAGTTTTTTAATATCCACAACGTTAGTGCTTTTAACCTCTTGCGAAGGAGGATCCCCTGATTTACTAAAGGGGCCCGAGATCATAGTGATTGATACTTCCCACGAGATTCAGGTACTGGAAATTTGTGGGGAGGATGATCCTTTTTCCATTGCGCTATCGTCCGAAGATAGCCTAAGTCTTACTTTCAATTTGAAGGCGGTAAATGGCATCTCTCTATATACCATTGACATCCATGGTAACTTTGATTGCCACTCCCATGGCAGACTATCTGAGAGTATGCCATGGAGGGTTCTATTAACTGAAGAGGTGGACGGCAGAGATAAGACTATTACAGAAACCTTTGCCGTACCATCGAATGTCCAAGCAGGGAACTATCATTTTATATTGCAAGCACTTGATTTATTAGGAAACAAGGCTGAGCCCCTACTGTTTAGCTTAAGGATCAATAATGTTGACGACATCCAACCTGCTCAAATCAGCTTGATTGAGCCGCAGGAAGGGTCTTTGAGTATTTCAGGTAATGAGACTATTGAGGTAGAAATGAAAATAAAAGACAATGAGTCCCTATTAGGAGGCAGAGTAGATGTTACCTATAGTGATCCCTCAGGCACAGCTTTTACGGCTGAACAGTACTTCTTCTCAAAGGCTGATGGAAATGAAGCTATTTACGAATTTTCTTTCCGTCTGCCTGAATCAGCTAATTCAGGCAGCTACAAATTCCTTTTTACAGTTTATGATGGGGTGGGAAATGTTTCGTTTGAAGAAGTAAGTGTTGTGATAAAATCATGATTTACACATAATGTTTTACATAAAAAATCAAGTTAATAATAGACCAAGGATATATTTAAAACGCTAATCGACATATCTTGATAAAAACCCTTAAAACAATAAGTCCGGCCTTACTATTATGCATTTTTTGTATTGAATTAACAGGGGCGAATTGCGATTCTCATTCAAAATTTAAGGAGAAAAATATGGAAGTAATACAAACTGAAACCTATGACGTAATCATCATAGGCGGCAGCTATGCGGGTCTCTCATCTGGGCTTGCTCTGGGAAGATCGAGAAGAAAGACCCTAATTATAGACGCTGGCGACCCTTGCAACAAGCTAACACCACATTCACACAATTTCCTAACTCAAGATGGTGTGCCTCCTGCAAAAATAGCCTCGATCGCTAAAGAACAAGTATTGGCCTACCCTACAGTGAGTTGGCACAGCGATTTTGTTGACAATCTCAAAATAACAGATGGACTCCTTCAGGTTACTACCGCCGATAAAAGTACGTTTATAGGCAGAAAACTGATCATTGCAACTGGCCTGAAAGATATGCTTCCCGAGATCCCAGGTTTTAAAGAATGTTGGGGTAAAACCATCATACATTGTCCCTATTGTCATGGTTATGAATATAGGGATGAAAAAACGGGTATTGTGGCATCAGGCGAGCAAGCCATGGAAATAGTGAGGCTGATTGATCACTGGACGAAGGACCTGACTCTTTATCTAAATGGAGAAAACGATCTGACTGATGATCACCGCAAATTGATTGCGAACAATAAGGTACGAATCGTTGACACTAAAATTCAAGAAGCAGTTCATAAGGATGGTAAGCTCCAATACCTGATTATGGAGGATGGTTCCAGGGCAGATTTGGTCGCCCTTTATGCACGTGTGCCAACACAACAAAAACTACGAGGAGTTGAAGAGTTCGGGTGTGATTTGACTGAAATGGGACTCATCAAGGTAGACATGTTTGGTCGAACGACAGTAGAAGGAGTCTATGCCGTAGGTGATTGCGCCCACCCTATGCGCTCAATAGCTACCGCCGTGTACACAGGAAATATTGCCGGAGCTATGATAAACAAAGAGCTTATCGACGAAGATTTTTGATCATAAAGCAAACTAACTCAGGATATAATCTGTTAGTACATTCTGCAATGCAATTGCATTTAACCTACATTTGTAATCATGAAGTACAGTGAGCTAAAACAAAGCCTTAAAAATCACAAACTGAGAATAACCGACTGCAGGATGGATGTACTTGAACATTTTCAGCAGCAAAACCGGGCACTCTCTTTCAAAGACCTGGAAGACAAATTTCAGGAATACGATAGAGTCACGCTGTACCGCACACTTCATTCTTTCACCGACAATGGCCTGCTCCACAAGATTCCCGGTGATGGAGGCTCGGCTATATATGGTTTGTGTCATGACTGTGGAGTAGAGAAGCACCATCACAATCACATGCATTTCAAATGCAACAACTGCGGCACCACAGAGTGCATTGATTCACCTATCAATATTCCAAAAGTGTCACTCCCAGACAATTATGAGATGTCAGACATTGACGTGATCATCAACGGCATTTGCAAGAGTTGCCACGACAATTAATCCGATGCGCTACTTGATTTCATTGCTGTGGATATCCATTAGCTGGGTGTCTGTGGCACAAGCCACAATTGCTGGCAAAGTTGTGGACCAAACCGGCGAGCCTCTCATTGGGGCCACCGTGATCATTCATGAGCTAGACAGAGGTATCACCACAGATATAGACGGACGCTTTAGGTTTGCCAACATGCGAGAAGCCAACTACCACATGCATGTAAGCTATGTTGGGTTTGAGGCCATCACGCTTGCCGTCAAAGCCAATGGTGGAGAAGAAATCACCGTACAACTAGAACCAACTTCGCTAGAGCTAAATGAAATAGTAGTGGAGTCTAACCACTACAAAACAGGCCCTAAAGAACACACGCTCTCAATGGAAATCATAGATGCGGAATTCCTAAAACAAAACAATAAGGGCACACTTATCAATTCTCTGGAGGCCCTGCCCGGTATAAACGCTATCAATACCGGAGTGGGAATCTCCAAACCCGTGATCAGAGGCATGAGCTTCAACCGGGTAATAGTAAACGATAAAGGGGTGAAGCAGGAAGGCCAACAGTGGGGCACAGACCATGGGCTGGAAATTGACATGTTTGAACCGGGCAGAGTAGAAGTGGTGAAGGGGCCAGGATCTCTGATGTACGGATCAGATGGACTGGGTGGAGTGCTCAACATCTTCCCCCCTCCCCTGCCCAGCACTAATACGCATCAGGGGTCCGTTCAGAGCATTTATAAATCAAACAACCAGTCGATAAGCACCTCATCTATGTTGGAAGGAAACGTAAATGATCGGGTCTATCGAATACGGTTTAGTACGCAGGATTATGGAGATTATCGCGTGCCTGCTGAAACCTTTACATACAATGGCTATAACCTGGAGCTTTACAACAACCAGCTCAAAAACACAGCCGGAAAAGAACGGAACCTCACAGCGATGGTTGGAGTGAAAAAGGACTGGGGCTATAGCACACTTACTGTAAGCAACTACCACCTCAAAGCGGGCTTCTTTGCTGGTGCCATAGGCATACCCAGGTCCTACCAGCTCACACCCGATGGTGATGATCGCAACATTGACCTTCCTCGTCAGGTCATCAACCATTTCAAAGTTATTTCTAACAACAACATCCTCATTGGGAAAAACTGGCTCGAATTAGACCTTGGCTATCAAAACAACTTCCGCCAGGAGCAGTCAAGCCCTCATGCTCATGGAAGTGGTCCTGTGCCAGAGGGATCATTGGCGCTGGCCTTGCGTCTGCATACTTTCAGCTTAAACGCTCGTTATTTCATCAAAATCGCCGAAAACCGATCTCGAATCATCGGCGTGCAGGGGCAGCAACAAAAAAACACTCAAGCGGGATTTGAATTCTTACTCCCTGACTTTACCAGCGCTTCTGCCGGCGTGTTCTTTTTCGAAGAACTCAGCATCAAAGACAAATGGACTACTACGGCTGGCCTTCGTTTTGATTACGCAAACCGAAGGATAGATGCCTACTCACAACCAATCTACAGCGACGAGACCACCATAGAGCGATATTATCAACGCAATGGAGATATCAATAGAGACTTTTACAATTTTTCTGGAGCCATAGGCGCCAGTTTTTACCCCAACAAAACACTCAACATCAAGGCCAACCTGGGAAGTAGTTTTAAAGTGCCTACAGCAAATGAACTATCTATGAATGGAGTACACCATGGGCCGTTCAGGCACGAGGTTGGAGATAGCACCCTTACATCCGAGCGCGGCTTGCAGGCAGACTTAAGTTTTAGCTATCAAAAAAGTAACTTCAGCCTGGTGGTAAGCCCATTTATGTCATGGTTCAATAAGTTCATTTACCTGGCTCCTACTTCGTTCCTTTCCGGGAGTTTGGACCCTGATGCTTTTCCCGAGCAGGGCCAGGTTTTCATGTACAGACAAAATGATGCCTTCTTTGCCGGTGGAGAGCTAGCTGCCGAATATCACCCAATAGAGCCACTACACCTGCGCACAGCGTTTGAGTATGTATATAATTATAACCTGGACACACAGCTCCCACTGCCATTCACACCCCCGGCATCTATCTTATCAGAAATACATTATGAACTGCCACTGCAGCTAGGCATTATAGAAGAAATACATCTGGGAGTAAACTACAAAAAGGTTTTTGATCAAAATAGAGTGGATCGAAACGAGAGAGCCACTCCGGGATATCACCTGGTAGGACTCAACATTGGCAGTGATTTTCGGATAAACAATTTCCAGGCCGACCTCAGTTTCTCAGTTCAAAACCTGACCGATACACGTTATTTCAACCATCTGAGCCGATACCGCCTCCTCAACCTCCCCGAGCAAGGAAGAAACTTTGTGATTTCTTTGAACATTCCTTTTGCAGTAGAATAACATTTTGTTTATTATTGCAACATAATTGCATTTAAAGAAAACTCAACACATGAAAATCAAAATTTTAAGTCTAATAGCGCTATCCATCGCATTTCTCAATGCTTGCGATAGCGATGATGAAGTAGATATTACAGCGCCTACCATTACCCTGGAAGAGCCGGGTTACGGTGAGGCCTTTGCTGCGGGCGGCTCTATACACTTTGACGCATTGTTCGAAGACGACTTTAATCTAGCTACATATAGCATCAACATCCACGACAATTTTGATGGGCACAGTCATGGACGAATTGCACTAACTCCATTTTCCTACAATGAGAGTTTTTCTATTTCAGGAAAATCTGCTGACGAACACATGGAAATCGATGTGCCAGCTGACGCCACGGCAGGCCCATATGATATGCTTGTACAAGCGATTGACGCGGAAGGAAATTCTACCTCTTTTGCAGATGGATCGGCAATAGATCTTGGTATTTGGATTACCAATGAAGAAATGGCTCATGTGCACTTCGAAGATGCCGATGGTGCGGAAGTAGAGGAATATGAAGGAGAAGTAGGACAGGCGTTGGCATT
Source organism: Cyclobacteriaceae bacterium (assembly GCA_039970095.1). Taxonomy (GTDB): domain Bacteria; phylum Bacteroidota; class Bacteroidia; order Cytophagales; family Cyclobacteriaceae; genus JAMZMI01. The sequence goes on along the minus strand of JBDVMP010000107.1, from coordinate 59,458 downwards.
TTACGGTGAAGTGGAAGACGAAGAGGGCGCACTAGACCATGTAAAGATCATGGTAGGACATATAGAAGGAGCCGAAGATCACGATCATGATCACGACGATGGCGGCAGAGTAGCCGAAGATGATGATTATATCTTCGAAATGGAATATGAAGTGGAGGGCGAAACCTCCGTCATGATCCAGAGTTTGCTAGAAGGTGAAAGTATTACGGTAGCTCAGAGCGCTTTGGACGAGCTGGAAGAAGGCGAGCACCTATACCTTATCGTGCAGGCTCAGGACGAAGCAGGCAACATTTCACAATTCACTATAGAAATTCATTTCGACTAGTAGTTTTGTTAATTGTTCATTTTAATGTTTAGAGCCATTGCGAGAGCAATGGCTTTTTTTTGTCTCTCCCCAAGAAGAGGCAAGTGAGCACGCTTTACAAAAGAGCGCCAGTGAGTGGTACGGATCACTTAGCGGTTTTACATAAACGAACTGGAATAATCCACGAGCAAAATACTCGCGGTAGCTAGGGACATAAAAAGAACAATAAATATGGGCGAATCAATAGACATTGTCTTGAATGCCAGCATTAAAACACAGAGCAGATTTATGGTTCGGATAAACTCTGAATCTCTTAAAGGTGCTTTTTTTCAGAGAATCGAAGTTCGGCAGCAGTCTGGCTCCATTGATTCACCATCATCAGTATTAGAAGGAATAGTTTAACCTGTCACCCAAAAACAAAAACCCTTGATAACCAGATAGTTAACAAGGGTTTTAGTACCTGAGGCCGAGAAACTTCATCTTCTGTAACTATTTAGTTTACAGCTGATTACAAAAGGCGTGGGAAAAAATGGCTACTGATCATCCAAACGATCAATCAGCATCTTGTTGTGCTTCTCTAGTAGATCAATATACTTGTCCCGCCAATAAGCAACCTTCACAGATACTTCATCATTATTGGAGTACGCACCCTTCTCCTCCATCACTACCATATTGATCTCCTTCATATCAGGGATAAGCTTTGAAAAATCAATATCCACAACCCTGCCGTACTTCAATATGATATGATCCGACAAGTCAGGCTTTGCAAAATGACGATACATCGTTGATTGATCGTAACCCGCCTGCTTTGAGATCCTTGTTAAACTTACCCCAGTAGCATTACTGAATTTATGCAACTGCTCTTTTAGCACTTCTCCTCTGTTAATCAGCATGTTACAAATCTCTCTAAGCATATGCGGAATAAATTCAGTTATTTTACTTGCATTATTACTGCAATTCACTGTATGTTTACAGCACTTTTACTGTAATCAAACATCAAGCCAAAAATTACAATGGACGAAAAAGAATTAGAAGAATTAAAAGAAAGACTGCCTAGAGGTTATTTCAAAGAGGTTTTAAAGCGAACCGAAGTATCCGAGAAGACAGTTGCCAACTTCTTTTCAGGGAAACGATACCGGCAAGATGTGCACGAAGCTGCACTCGCAGTAGCAGAGCAGCACCAAACAGCACTTGAAACACTACGGAAAAGACAGCAGCAGGTGGCCGCTACCAAAGATAAAAACCAGGAACAGTCTAATGCATAATTAATTGGTCAGTCTTACTCAGCCTCGCCTGGTGGGCTGAGCTAGACAACCACAACCCAAAACCAATGATCCAAACCAAACAAATATATCAGCACAAAAAGAGCCCGCTCAAGATGCAAACCCTCAATGAGTCACCCATACATGATCAGCACTGGCATGTAGGACTCATTATCGACGGTACTATCGTCTTCAACTGTCATGTGCATAAAAAAGACATAGGAGAAGATTGGGAGCTCGAACACAATTTAGGACAAACCAAACAAGCGTAATATGGACCAGAACCTAGGATTATTTGATCAATTACACCCAGCTATCATTTCAGACTTTCCTCTTGAAAAGATGGTTGAAGGAATGTCAGACCAGGAGAAGAAAGCATTCTACAAAGGATTCTCCAAGTGTTACACCACCACCATCAAAGCACAGGCCCGTACCAGCGGAGTTTATATCCTACCCAAGGATAGACAGCCATTATTAGAGCACATCTCCACCAATATGATCGATGTGCTTGCAGAAACTCAAACCACAAATCAAAACCAGGAGACACTATGATGGCTCCAGTCCTCCTGACCATCGGGTTCAGTGTGGGTGTTATCATCACCCACACTGTTTACTATTTCAATCGCAAGTCAGCAGCCAAAGACTTGTCAGAAATACTTAGCGAATCAAAACATTAAGAAAATGAAAATTGGAACAAAATCAATCCTTTACGGTGCTCATTGCTTTTTTCTCCATCCTTGGTTTGTTGCCCTTGCATGGTGGAAGCTCTACGGTTTCCCTTGGGATATCAGATTGTGGGTTGCATTCTTCGTTCACGACTTAGGCTATTGGGGAAAACCAAATATGGATGGAGAAGAAGGTGAAAACCATCCTTATTTAGGAGCGAAAATTATGCACTTCCTTTTTGATAAGTATGATAGAGTATTTAATAGATGGTCGGATGGCGAAATAGGATTTAGGAAGATAAGAAGGCAGGAATGGTATCATTTCACCCTATTCCATAGCCGTTTTCTCGCAAGACGAGAAGGCGGTCAGTATTCAAGATTATGCGTCGCAGATAAACTATCATTCATCCTCACTCCAAGATGGATTTACTTGCCAATGGTAAAAGCAACTGGAGAGATATATGAATATATACGACACGCCAATGAAGGTAAGTATCTGAGCGAAACTCGGTCAACAGCAACCCTAAATGATTGGCATGATTCAGTTTGCGAATACATGTATCGGTGGGTACAAGAACATAAAGACCTTAGAGAAGATACCTGGACACCAACAAGCAGAAAGGAGGCGCAATCATGAACACAATAGATTTTGATATCCCCAACACAGTAGAGATCACTCTTATTCTGGTGATAGCTATATACCGGGTCATACTTCTTTTTGGAAGGATTCGAAGACACAAACAATCATGTGAAGTATTAAAGAGTTTGTCAACCTTCAATATCAAGAATATCATCATTGATGAAAAAGGGTATCTGGAGATTGAATACGAGGATATAGAAGAAAAACAATCATGAAAACCTTTCTACAACAATTCCTGGATCAGCTAGACAACCTTAAAGTTGACTACACCTACGATGATGATTTTGGTAACAACACTTGTATAGTCGTCATCTATTCCCAAAGCAAGGTGAATATGAGAGTCTCTACAGGATTCCTTTTCGACGCAGAAGGTGACCTGATTGATTCATCCTTTGGACTGGATCTTCAAGACACAGATTTTTCAATTAAAAGAAAGGAGGACACACCATGACCACCCACCGAAACCTCAAAGACAGCCTCGAAAAGAAGAAACACCTCTCCATGCGTCATCGCAATTTCCTGACATTCAATATCGAGCTTCATAAGATCCTGGCTGTAGAGCGTCCGAAAAATAAAGTGTATCACACAGCAGAGCAGCTGCGATTATCAGATGCCCTACTCGGCAAGTTTCCGGAAGAAAGCCTTAAAAATTTAACATCAACCAAATCCTAATCAAAACGAACTGTGTATATAGAGCACACCCGCATATTAGAAGAAACCGACGGAGGCCTCCGCATCATTCTGGACTACTACCCTCAGGCAGAACCTGCCGTCACCAAAAAAGGACACAAGTTCAAACTCCGTGGCACTGAAAAAACAGCCTCAGCCACACTCAAAAAATTACAGGATGGCAATTGGGTGGTAACCGATTTCGGCGGTGATCAGGTTCCACGCAATGCCATCCATGTATGTCAGCTCGAAGAAAACATTGACTTTGGTCAGGCCTGCCAGATGCTGGCCGAACGCTACAAAGTAGGAGCAGAAACCCTCTCCCCCGAGATATACAAACCAGAAATCTCCAGTCGTGATGCCAACCCAGATGAAGAGGATGGCACATGGTTCTTTGAAGTCCGCGATCACTTCACAGATCTCGATATCACCACAGTGCTCTCCGCGAAAGTCATCCCATACCTCAAAAAGGAAAAAGAATCCGACAACAAAACCATCGATCGCGATAAAGTGCAGAGAGTATTCAAGAAATATCACTTCTACGCCCTCACCTCCTACTCCATCGTTAAAAATCGAAAGGTGACCACCATCAGCTCCACAGATCATTACCCCATCATGATGTGGGACGAAGGGGAGTTTAAGAAAATCTATCAGCCACTCTCTCCAGACAAATCCCGTCGGTTCATCTACTACGGCAAGCGACCAAAAGATTTCCTTCATGGATTCTCGGCAGCAAAACAAGCCCACACAGAATTCAACCGTGACCGCAAACTCGCCGAAGACCTTGAAGAAGGAGAAGAACCGCCAAGAGAAGAAAAGCTCCCCGAGATCCTTTATTGCTCCGGAGGATCAGACGCACTCAACATGGCCATCATCGGTTACCAGGTAGTCTGGCCAAACTCCGAGACAGCCAAGCTCAGCGAGAAGCAATTTATCCAGCTCGCCAAGCTCGCAGAGAAGGTTATGAACGTGCCCGATATTGACAGCACGGGCAAGCGTGAAGCTCACAAACTCGCACTGAAGCACCTCGAGCTCTACACACTTTGGCTACCCCTCTCCCTCAGTCAGCGCCGCGACCGGCGAGGCAATCCATGCAAAGACGTCCGGGACTACTTCCGATATTACAATGCATACGACTTCAAGCAGCTGGTGGCCACAGCTCTCCCATATCAGTTTTGGGGAGTAGAATACCAGACCAAAAAGAACGGTGCTGGATATAAGAAAAACTACACCGTCAAAAACACCCGACTTTACAATTTCCTCGGCCAGAGTGGATTCTATCGCCTCGAACTCGAAAACGAGAAAACAGGATATATCTACATCCGAATCGAGGGCAACATCGTCCGGGAGATCAAATCAAACGAAGTAAAGCAATTCATCCACGACTTCCTTAGGGAGCGCATGATGGAAGAAGATCTCCGCGACACATTCTTCAGATCCACGCAGCTCGGAGAAGCCTCCATGTCCAATCTCCCTATCATCGAGGTGGACTTTACCGATTTCGATAAAGACACCCAGTTCTTCTTTTTCGAAAACCGAACCATCAAAGTCACCAAAGACAAAATCGAAGACTTTAAGCCTGGCGAAATAGACCGATATGTATGGGGAGATGAAGTTATCAACCATCGATACACCACTCAGGAAGACCACTTCCGGATCTTCAAAAATGATGACAATGAGTTGGATATCGAGATCAAGAAGTCCGACAACATCTTCTTCAATTATCTCATCAACACCTCGCGCATGTTCTGGCGAAAAGAGCTGGAGGAAAACCTTGCCGGCACCAAAGCAGAAGAACGTGAAAAATATCTAAAGCAACATCGATTCGATATCGCCGGCCCTACTCTCTCACCAGAGGAGATCAGAGAGCAAAAGCGGCACCTGATCAATAAGATATATTCCCTCGGCTACCTACTCCACCGACACAAGAGCCCGTCCAGACCATGGGCAGTATTCGCCATGGATCACAGAGTTTCCGACGATGGTGAGTCGCACGGCGGTTCAGGTAAGTCCATCTGCTTCAAAGCGCCTCGATTCTTTATGAAATCTGTTACCCTCGATGGTCGTAAACCAAAACTCACAGATGATCAGTTCATCTATGAGAATGTTACCAGGCACACAGATTACATCCTGGTAGATGACGCCAACCAGTACCTCAATTTTCAGTTCTTCTTCGCACCTCTCACTGGAGAGCTCACCGTCAACCCAAAGAACAATCAGCGCTTCATCATACCATTCAAGGAAGTTCCAAAGTTCTCCATCACGTCAAACTTTGTTGTCCGTAACCTCGACAGCTCTACCGAGCGCCGTTTGCTCTACACCGTATTTTCCGATTACTATCACCAAAACAGCAACGACTTCTATCTCGAGACACGCCAGCCAAAAGACGATTTCGGCAAAGAGATCCTCAACGAAGAATTCACCGAAGAAGAGTGGAATGACTTCTACAACTTCATGATGCAGTGCTGCAGGTTCTACATGAACCACGATAAGATCGAACCACCAATGAACAACGTCGAGAAAAGAAACCTCATCTCCGAAATGGGAAATGCCTTCCACGAGTGGGCAGATGTCTACTTCTCAGAAGATAGTGAAAAACTCAACTGCTTTGTCGTCAAAAATGAAGCATTTGATGAGTTCAAAAGAGCCAGCAAAACCAACTGGACCAGTCAGAAATTTGGTAAAGCGCTAAAAGCCTGGGCTAAGTACTACGGTTATGAGCTCGACCCAAAAGAATATCACAACGGTCAGGGAAGGATCACAAGAAAACACACTGCAGTCCCTGGAGGAAAAGCCATCTCTACCGAGATGATCTACATCCGTACCAGCGCATCAGGTCACCCTGAAGGCGGACGGCAAGTCCCTGTCGAAGGGCAAACTGATACAGAAAACAGCCTCCAACCTAAAGACGACATGCCATTCTGATGAAAGGTTTTTTTTCAAATAGCGAACTGGACGAGTACAAGAAAAAATGGCTTGAGTATATGAGTAATGCACTGCCACATGAGAGAGTGCCTTTCACTCAATTCTTATTTACTCAAACCGCAAGTATCATCCGAGAACCAGCTGATAAAAGAGGACTTGGCCAATACATAAAGGACTGCATTGATGGAAACGAAGACACTCTGGATGTTGAATTCGAAGAAGTAACCCCTCTTCAGCTAACAGCCAACAGCCAACAGCTAGAAGCCAAAAAACCAAAATCCAAATAAATGTACCCTAAATCAATAGATATATCGTCCCTGGATAAAAACCTTATCGTGGTAGAAAACATCAACCAGTTCAGAAAAGAAGACGGCACACGCCGAATAGGAATCCAATTCTGGCTCGCCTGCAGAGAAAAACTCCCCTCCTTGGAGGGGTCGGGGGTGGGTGATGCGTTCATCCTCATCCACTACACCCTCGACCAACACTCAGATACCAAATGGCTCATGGCCATGGTCCAGGAGCAGCGCGTCTACCTAACCAAAGACACACACCTGCTCACCCTTGCAGTAGCCAAAACACTCAAACCAATAGAACCATGAAAACATCCAAAAAACTACTCCTTTTCGTCATCGGACTAGTCATGCTCAACAATGTCGAGCACCTGGCATGGGTTCATTACGACCTGGCAAACAAAGTATTTCCAGAGCTCCCCTTCGATTGGCTCAATAAGCTTCACAGCTTCATTGTAGTCATCATCTTCGAAGTAGTTCTGGTCACATTCGTTCGTGAAGGCAAGCGAGGATACTCCATCTTCTTCACCATCTGCATTTGGGTACTCAGCTTGATATACTACGATGCATCGGAGCTAATAGCCAGCAGCCAATGGCAAAATGCCACTGCAGCTGCAGTCTACTCCACCATATTCACCATCAGCATCTTCATGTTTTCGGAGATGCTAGCAGAGCTCTACCAGGGGGAAAACATGGTGCAGATCCTTTCCACCAAAATCCAGCAGCTTCAAGCAGAGCTGAAGGAATCTGCACACAATCTAAATGAGCGTCACGCTGAGCTTGCCGAAGTGCAAGCAAAGTTCCAGGAGAGTCAATCACAGCTGCTCAAATCTCAAGCAGAAGCAACCAGCCTCGCTTCCCAGGTGACGAAATACCAGAAGGCCGAAGAAAGCCGAAAACAAGACCTTACCTGCGAGCACTGCAAAACCTTCGTCGCAGAGTCCGAAGCAAACCTTCGCTCACACAAAGGCCATTGTCCCGACAATCCAAAGAATAAGAAATGAAAACATCTACAGCCATCAAAAAGCTGAAACCCGGTTCAGCTTCTACAACCACATATTCCAGGGAGCTTTATCACCGTCCTGAAAACATTGACAAAATCGTCAAGCTCAGGAAGTATGCGAAAAACCTGATCCTTAAGAAAAATATTGATCCTCGACCTTTCAGAAGAATCTTCTTCACCGAGGAATACAAAAAGTTGCTTCAAAAAATGAACCACACATCATGAACCAAGATTTCGAATACGCACCAGGATATCACCCACCACACATAGATTTATCTATCGATGTAGAGTCTGCAGTCGCGCTGTGGACGGACAGACTAGCAGAAGTGCAGCGCACCGGCACCTTTGCTACCGTATTTGGCAGCAAGTTCTTCACCGACGGCAACAACTACCGGTGGAGTCAGCAAGACAAAGAGCAATACTGTCAAAACATGATAAACCAACTCACCTCATCAGTCACCATTGATTAAATAGAATAGATATGCCTAAATCATCAATAACCGAACTTCAAGGGCTTTATATCCAAGCAAATTTCCTGAAAGAATCCTCAAACGATATTGGAAGAAAATTTGGAATCAGTGGCGCTATTGTAAAAAGGTACATGCATAAACATGGACTGAAAGTCCCAAGGGAACTAAGTAAAAAATTCGCTGCAAAAAAACTGGAAGGAAAATCCATATTCACAGATGAGCAGGATGAAATCCTAAAAGCAAAATACTTAACCCTTCCCGTCAAAGCCTTAGCTAAAGAGATTGGAGTATCTGCCACCGCGGTTACCACCAGAATGAAACACCTCAATCTTATCGTTCCTAGAGAAATCATCGAGAAACGAAAAAAGGAATCATGCTTTCAGAAAGGAGCTAACCCATGGAACGCCGGCAAGCGAGGCATTCATTACTCCAGATCTACTGAATTCAAAAAAGGCAACAAACCAGGAAACACACTATCAGATGGCGCCATTACCAAAAGAACCCAAACAAGTGTAAAAACCGGACTTAAGTATCAGTCCTGGCACATCAGAGTCTCTGAAGCAAAATGGATCCAATTAAATCGCTGGATGTGGGAAAAATATAAAGGACCAATCCCAAAAGGTCATATAATAGTCTTTAAAGATGGAAACAGCTTGCACTGCGAACTAAGCAACCTCGAATGCATATCCATGTCCGAAAACGCGAGACGTAATCACAACTACGCCAAGGCCGCACATACCCATCATCTCAATTGGCAAGAAGGAGGAACAGATAAAAGAATTGCTTCCTACATCGTAGGCAAAGACAAACAGCTCCAGGATTTAATCATCACCTCTCATCCTGAACTGATAGACTTAAAAAGATCACAATTTGAACTCAAACGAACCATAAGATCATGATTACCAAACAATTTTTAGAAAACCGCCTGCAAGGCCGAATCAACAAAAAATTCAAAGATTCAGAAAACAAATCACACGAATTCTTCATCGACCAGTATTCTGTCACAGACACAAAAGTCACGGTCTGGTGCGACGATACGCCTGTCGATTTTATCAGTCTCGAGGAGTGTAATTCCTGGATCAACCAGCTCCGTGAGATCGAAGGAGTAGTTCGGGAAAGAAAACCACAAACCAACGTCTCCCTGGCCCCCCGCAATACAGCCCAAAACAAACTACAACTGAACCCAAAAGAAGTTGAGCCTGTCTATGAATTCCATATAAACGGATCAGTACTCAAAGAAGCCAAAGACATCATGATGCAGACCATCCAAAAGCTCCAGTCAGACGGAGGAGATAAATTCATCCAGCAAGCACAAGCCATAGATGGCCAGATCCAAACCATCATCGACCTGGCCAAAACTGAAATACAGCTCGCCAGAACACAAATTGATTTAGAGCGCGGATCCAAATCACCAAACTAATCACTGTTGACACTTAAAATAGAAAAATCATGTTTGAATTGAAACTAATAGACATGAAACTACCCTCTGAACTTGAAAACGCACCAAGTTATGACCACTTACATAGTGTTATGAACAGGTGCATTCAGGAGACTGTCAAACAGCGAGAGGATCAAATATTGAAGCATTTAAAAGAGAATGGATTTGAGTTCGAGAATCGTCAAGAGTTAGAGCAATTTTCTAAAACCAGATGCACTCTCGAGAAGCACGACAATCAACTAAATGTGCTAAAGGTTGATGGCATACAAATATGCACGTGGTGGGACACTTCAAGATTCGAGACAGATGGAGATAAGTTCACAGCTATAATTGGTGAAGCTCCCATCACTTGATCATAATGGTAATGATAGGCAATGTGATTTTGATGAAATAAAACGTAGAATGTAATGGATAATATAGATAAACTAAGAGAAGATTATTGCAAAGAAAAAGGATTGAGCTACCTACACATAAAGAATGGTGAGTATGCCGAGTATATATCATGGCTAGAGAAAAGCCTCATCAAAAATCATAGTGACCTGTCTGATGTTAGCGACCAACGAAAAATGCTAATAGCCTACGAAACTACTATGTGGGAAAGTAGTGTCGCAACAACTGAAATGATAGAAGAGAAAGTGGATAAATACCTTAGTGATTTATAGTCGCTAACGTGCCTAGCTATCACAAGAGCTTTGGCGGTGCGGTTTGGATGTGCGGCATTTGTGATAGCGTGTGTTAGAAGCTGGACGGGCTTAACCGATGAAAATAATAAGTAGAACAAAAATAAAAAGCAAAGCGATGGCAAAAGTCGATACAATAGAATTATCAATTAATGGAAAATCATTCAGCTACAACATAAATGTAGGAAAGACTGGTTTATTCAAATGCAAACTGGATTGGAATGTGGCTGAAGCAATAGGGATTGATAGCTCATTCGAGTTTAAGACTCTTAGCGAATTAAAATCAGCTATACTAATACCTTATCATGCTTATTTGGATGCGAAAAAAACAGAAGAGGTCTTGATTTGGATCAGGTATCAATCATCTGGAAAATTCGCATATAATCAAGATGGGAGTAGGATGTTCGATGGTAATAGCAAATACAATGCTAGTAGATTTTCATCGGACGTGGATAGTGTTGCTTTTGAGTTTGGAGTAGTGATAAAGGAAACTGCATCTACTGGAAATGTTATTTGGTACGAAACGCAAAAGGGACAAGGATCAATTCAATTTGATCAGAGAGAAGAGTCTGATCCAAACACATATTACAAGCGACATCAGACTTACAAAGTAGAGGGCAAACTTATCCCGTATAGCGAAAAAGCAATGGATACATTAACCAAGGCTCAAGATGGAATACGTAAAATATCTGAGATTTTATATGGTGTAATTAGTCAAGATGAAAAACAGATTGAAGCAATATTGATGGGGGGCAAGTTGCTCTCTGCGTAAAGGAGGGCAGGACTTTTTATTTTCCTTTCGGATAGCACTACAGCATCAAAGGGCGAATAAGGAGTCTTGCTTCTAATGTGATCCTGATAAACGCTGGTGACAGGCTGTAAGCCTGGCAGTAAAAGCGTTCAAGGACACTTTACCATTAGCCTGTCACTTGCGTTTTATCTAGTGTTCGGGTGAGTGCCTTTCGGCACTGATATAATTTGATTGTGTCCATCAGGATCACATTCAGGATGAATAGTAAGACCGAGAACTTAAATTTTTAACAAAGAAGATATGAGCACTATGAAAATTACTTGTGATACATGTAACACTACTCACACAGTTGATAGAACGCCTGAGATTCCTTCTCATGTCGTTTCTATGGGATGCAATTGGTGTCCTAAATGTGAAGACAAAGCGGATGATTATTATGAGGAATGGTATAATGAATCAGATGATGATTCACTTAAAGGTGATGATGTACCTCCTAATCAGCTTTGTCTAGGGTTTGTTTGGAATGAGATATTTACTGAAGAATCTCAGGAAAAAATTGAAGTGTAGGGATTACGTGCCGTAGGCATTCATCCTGAACGGCGACTCGTGTAAGTGACGGACGTGAGAAGGAGTTAAAAACGAAATTAAACATAGCTATGAAAAATGCAAAGAAATTGATTACAACTGAAATGATGACAGTTTTTAGTAAGGAGTTTTTAAACTCCGAGAACACGGTAGGCACTTCGGATGTCTTGCACAAGTCTGGCATCTTACACGATGTTAGAGAATCGGAACCTGCACGGTCAGGTATTGATAAACTATCTAAGACATCCGGCGAGTCGCCGTTAGAGAACAGAACTCATTCTGAGAAGAATTGCACCATTTGTGGTGAATCTTTTCAGCCGGAAAGAGATAGACATAACATATGTGATTGGTGTTCAGAAAACACTTGTTAATGGTGCTTTTCTGTAAGAATGATAGCGGAACGCCAGTGCAGCGTTCTGTTCTCTAACACCAAGCTAAAATCCGTTACCGATTGCGCAGCTTTCGGTTATGGATTTTGAGCGGCTGTTAGAGCGCGTCACCGCCCTATCCTCCCACACAAGTAAGGGCGGTTATGCGTCACGTCCATACCCCCTCCCCTGCACCCCTCCAGATTCCCTTACCTCACACTCCCGCGTCAGCGGACAAATAAAAACCTCATACCGCCGCTATATGGCCTGGTGTCCAGTATAAAACCGTACACGCCAATCTCAGCTCCTTCATTTCAGGTTCCTGGCGGTATGAGCACCACTTTCACCTTTCCTCTACATCTAAGGGATTGCCACCATGTCCCGATAACTATCAGGATGTCGAAGGGCTCACCGAAATCCCCAAAATTGCACCCCTTCAAGATTTCCACCCCATCTCAACCCGAATCTACCACAAAGCCTCCCCTCCCTTTTACCCTCTTACTTATTTTCTTCAAAATATTTGTAACTCTGTAACTGAAAAAGTATAACTATAATAATACCCCTCAAAATCAGGAACTTACCTGGTTACAAAAACCATTTATTTTCTGTAACAAAAACAGCTTGGTTACAAAAATTTTGTAACCTATATTGCAGCACTGCATCGGTTACAAAATCGAAATTTCCAGTTACAATCCCACTTATAGCATCTGTAACCTACCAACCATCTGATTAACAGCGTTTTAACTTCGATTAGTTACGTAGTTACACGGTTACAGAAATTTCCCTAATTAATTGAAACTATTGCGCAACTACTGTTTTTCAGTAATCTTGCAGTAGTCACTTCAAAATTGTAATTTTATAAGACAGTCCATAGCTTATAAAATCACTACACAATGATCATATCCCTGGATATCAAAAAACCACTACTACGATCGTACCTGGCTTATCTATTTGAAAAAGATTCAGAAGTCTTCACTGTTTCGGCATCACATGATTTTGGTAGACTACTCTGCTCCCTGGTTAGGTATTCTCTCAAGCCAATCAAAAAAGCAGATACTACACATACAGTCAAACTCAAATTGCCAAAAGTAGGAGCGCTCACCACTGCAGACAATCACCACATATATTTCAGCCGTGAGGATACACACAAACTCAACATGTTCCTGGAAGCCACTTTCAACATCGACTTTGATCGATACTACCTGGATGGCCTCCAGATGAAATATCAAAAGAAGGAGATCATCTCAACTTTCATTATCACACGCAAACTCACCGGCCTATCCGACCCAGCTGAGGCTATCAAGAAGCGACACTACAGAAAAGAACTCAGCCTGTTGGAAATAGTTTCAAAGAACCTTTTAGATCGAGCTTACAACAGACACCACAGAATCCAAACCTTCAATCCAAAATTCGTCGCGCGAACCGCTCATTTAAATTATTAGCGATTTCACGAAAATCATCCGTAAAACCACACACCTATCAATATCATGAATGAAATCATCAATAATATATGTCTCGTCCAGTACGTCACCATTACCAACATCAATTCATTCGATACAGATCCCGTCAATCAAGAAGTCACCATCGATAAGAATGGAGACTGGATAGATTTGGATGTTGCACCAGGTTCAGAGCTATCAATTCTCAGCTCAAAGACAGATACAGATGATCAATATGAATGCGCTCTGAGCAGCACAGTCAAAAGCTTAGCTCACATCAAAGAGCCCGTAATCATCCGCCTGGTATTAGATAGTGATGAGGAACTGATCATCGGAGACGATAATATCCCCGTCACGCTCACCGAATCAGAAACCAACGCCGGCAAGTCCCTCTCCTTCTCACACACATCCTGGCACAAACCATTCCCGCATAGCTAACCGCCAATAGCCAAAAGCCAAAAGCCAAAAGCTAAGAGTGTCACCCTGTCCCGATAACTATCGGGATGTCGAAGGGATTGTCACCCTGAGCCTGTCGAAGGGCAAACCAACCGCCAATAGCCAAAACCCCCGTCCTTTCCCCTTAAAAACGCATTTCTAACATTGCTTTAGTTCAAATCGCTTTGACTTTTCAGGCCAAAAGCCAAAAGCCAAAAGCCAAAAGCAGTGCAACATGCGTCCACAAGCCAACTGGCAAGTACTTCTATCTCACGAAATCAAGAGAGGCATCTTCATGATGAATCCCGTGATTGCCATTGGCATGGCGTCATTCTTCCAAAAGATCCTCGACCCGGAAGCCAACTTCGATAAATCCTTCGAGCGCGAAGACTACCCATCACTATCCAGGTATCACGATTCGGACGACACATATAGTAAGTATGACGATGCTCCGGAAGGAAGCACAGCTCTCTTCCACATCACAGGCCCCATGTTCAAATATGGCTCCTGGTGGGCATACGGCACAGAAGAAATCGCACAGATGATTGTAGCAGCAGCGCTGCACAAAAACATATCATCCATAGTATTAAGAATAGACAGTGGCGGCGGAGCTGTTTCCTCACTCGCTCCACTGATAGAAGCTATTAAGTTAGCCAAAGCCAAAGGCAAATCAGTTGTTGCACATGTAGATCTATGCGGATCGTGCGCCTATTATATAGCCTGCGAATGTGATCTCACCATCTGCAGCAACAGCATTTCTTCAGAGCTGGGAAGCATCGGAGTGATGATGGACTTCTGGGATCTGATCCCTTACTACGAAAAAGAAGGATTCAAACACCACTCCATTTACGCCGATCAGAGCGAGGATAAAAACAAGCCATTCAAAATGGCACTCGAAGGTAAATACGAGCTCATCAAAACCGAATACCTCAATCCTCTCGCAATTGATTTTCAAAACCACGTCCGGGAGAGCAGAGCAGGCAAACTAAATGAGAAAATTCCCGGAATCCTCAACGGAAAGACATTCTACGCAAAAGAGGCTGTAGAGCATGGATTAGCAGATGATATCGGCTCATTATCCATGGCCATAGAAAGAGCACAACAACTCGCAACCATAAACTCATTTTCCATTTAATCATACACTATCATGAACAAATTTCTCGCCGTAATAAAAGCCTTCCTTGGAATTGAAGCCTTTGAAAAAAAAGACGGCAAATCAATCCTGTCTCAGGAGGACCAGGATAAAATCAAAGCCACTTTCGGTGAGGAAGCGCTCACCAAAGCACTGGCAGCTTTGAAGACACTGAAAACCTCAGACAATGAGGAAGAAACTCAGACTGAAGCTCAGGCTAAAGAAGAATCTGAGGGAATCGCTGCATTAATCGCTGGACTTACAGCGCAATCAGCAGCCAATTCGCAGGCCATGCAATCTAAGATTGATCAGTTTGTGAAAGAAAATGGTGGGCTCAAATCTGCCATCGAAAAGCTATCCAAGGAACCAGAAGAAGACCCTATCCCTGAAATGGACACAACCATCCCTCGCAAAGAAGGTGTGGCTACTGTTATGAAAGTAGACACCCGTAAGCCGGCTTATGCGGCAACTGTAGAATTCCTCAAAACAGGACGGCAGATCATGGCTGCCAACGAAGCTGGTGATACCATCGACGTAGCAGACCTGAAAACGGAATTCGGCACCTTCCTCAACACCCAGCGAAACCTGGAGATAATGAAGCGTGTCATGACCGGATTTACTTCCGCTCAGTACATGACCACCAAAATGGCGATCACAGAATGGAGAGCTACTCAGGCACTCATCACATCTGTGGTTCAGCAGTTCTCACCTAAGTGGACGCCATCAGGCAAAGCCAAGTTCACACCATTGGTGATCAAAAACCGCAGACACAAGATCAACTACCCGATCGTGCCTGCAGATGTTTTGGACTCTTACATGATGCATCTCTATGATGAAGGCCTGTCTCCGGATCAGATGCCTATCACCAACTACATCACCAACGAGCTCCTCATGCCGCGCGTGCTGCAGGATATTGAGTTGAGGATGTCTGCAAAAGGTGAGTTCGAAGAGCTCGACTGGAGCGCCATCAGTGAAGGCGATGCGGGTCAGGTTCCTGAGAAGTCAATGGATGGATATGAAACCATCCTGGTTAATGCGAAAGCATCTGCAGACAAAGGGATCAACTTCTTCGATCAGACGATCAACTGGAATACGGCCACTGATCAGCAGGTACTTGACTTCATCAACGCCTTTGTTGATTGGATCAACCCGCAGTATCAGACCAACAGACAGCCGGTGTTCTGTTCGCTCGATGTGTACAAGAAGTACAAGAGAGCTTATAAGAAAATTTGGGGAGCCGGATCTGGCACAGAAAACACCCAGTTTGGTGCTGATGTTATAGACTACAGCAACAACACTTTGGTGCCGCTGGATGGTATGTACAACTCTCCTATTCTTTTCAGCACACCTAAGGAGAACTTTATCAAGCTTCGTCACAAAAACGAAGTACCAAACATCATCAACGATGTTCAGCGCTTCAACTACACAGTGAAGCTCTTCGGTGAGTTCTGGTTGGGTATTGGTTTCGCTATCGGTGAGGCAGTCTTTGCCTACGTCCCTGATGGATACAATCCATTCTTGGCTATCACAGAAACTTGGGGTGATGCTGATGACTATCAGCAGTACAACGCCGAGCTTCCTGACTCTGGCTCTGGCTCTTTGTCCGGAGGTATCTAATAAATTTTTTTCTCAATCCCTATGCTCCGTCATTTCACGGCGGAGCATAGCGGATACCGGGAATTCTCATCCACAATACTTCTAAAAATGACTTACGTAAAATCAACTCTTAGAAAATCCACCGGAGGTGGTGCCGGCACACCAAAAGCCAAAGACCCTAACGTGATATTTATCCTCGTTAGAGACCTGGCTAAGACCGGTGAAGCTTATTCAGGTTTCCCTACCAGGGATTCTCAGGGAGTCAAATCCACCTCAGACATTGCTTTAGCAGATGGTGCTGAAGCAATGGGTGTCTACATGACTCCATCTACCATCAACAGGTTCAATTCTTCCGAAGGTGATCCTGACAAAATGGGCTTGATCCAAAACTTTGTAGGAGAACACCCAGGCAATGAGCTGGGCTTTGATGAGTGGTTGCAAAACAACCTCAACGAAGACTTCCTCATCCTCAGTAAAGAATGTGGTGATAGCCTTGGAACCAGACTTCTCGGCACGCCATGCAACCCTTTAAAGCTGACCATCGAAGGTCAGGACAACAACGAAGGGGTGATGAGTACGCTCACATTCGCATCCGTGCAAAGAGGCAAGTATGGAATGATGCACTACCGAGGTGCTGAACCTACTCTCGCTGACGACTGGTCCGAAGGATCCGGCTCTTCCAGCGGTGGCCTCTAAATAATTAACTCACCTTTAGTCCCCTCCCAGGAGGGGATTTAGGGGTGGGTAACTTTTCCCACTTAAACCCATTATCATGGCTAAGAAATCACAAAACACCGTCTCAAAAGGCAAATCCTCTGGAACCAAAAATTCCAAAGCTAAAAACGAAACTCCTGCAGTAAAGCAAGAAGGATCTGGCTCTGCCACAGCTGGCATAGAAGAAGATCCTGAAGCCGGTCAACCTGAGGTACTCGAAGATTCTTCAAAAGGATCAGTCTCAGCTGAAGATAGCGTAGACGCCCAGCAGCAAGTTGAGCAGCTTAGAAAAGAGCAGGACGAAGATCTAGCCAATGCCAGTGCGAGCAGTCATGCTGAGCCTGTCGAAGCACTCGAAGGGCAAGCCAACAGCCAACCCCCTCTAGTCGTAGTTATTCCTTACAAAGAATCAGCTGCCAAAGGTGACGAGCTTCGCTATGCACTCAGAGCCTGGGATAAATTCCTTCCCAATGTTCAAATCGCCATCGTCGGCGACCTCCCAGATTTCCTTTGCGCCAACGGCCAAAAGCCAAAAGCTAATAGCACAGATGTAATACACATCCCCCACACCCCGACTCAAAACAACCCACAGGTTGATGTAGCTCAAAAACTACTTGCAGCTATCCAGTCGGGTTTGCTTCCGGAGTATTTCATCATCTCCAATGATGACATCTATCCATTGGCACCTTTGACCATTTCAGATATTGACATTCACACTGTAATGGGACGCTTAGGCAAGCGAGGCTCTGCAGGGAGCGTGTATCAGAAAAATGCAGAAAATACACTGAAGGCATTGAAACAATCAGGTATCAAAAAACCTTGGGATTATGCTACACATACTCCAGTAGGAGTTTGGGGAGACAAGCTCGCAGAGGTCATCAGTGCTTTCGCTGCAGATAGTGTTGGTTATCTGGTGAGTACATTGTATTTCAATACCCAGTTCCCGGATAGCAGACCAATTATTGTTGACAATGGAAACAATACCGGTCATCCTGGAACCAGATCATATGTAGGATCTGTATTCAAGAAAGCCAACACTGCTGCAGTTCAGAAAGCTTTCGATGAACGCAAGTTTATGAACAACAACGACGCAGGCTGGAGTTGCGTAGAGCCAATCTTGAAAAAGCTCTTCCCTTCACCATCTCGCTTCGAGAAGTAAGCTAAAAGCAAATGGCTAATAGCCAACAGCAAATATTACCTATCCATAGTATATTCGGTTACCCTGCTCGTCCTACGGGCAGGGTTTCTTATAGTCCCCTCCCGGGAGCCGCCGTGGATTCGGGGGTTGGGGTGGGTGATAATAAGTATTCCATCCCGACAAAGGAGGAATCTCCCTTGAAACCAACAGCCAAAAGCCAAAAGCCAAAAGCTAACAGCCAAAAGCCAAAACCCAAAACCCAACAGACAACAGACAACAGACAACAGACAACAGCCAATAGCCAACAGCCATTAAGAGAAGACTACCCATTCCTCTCATCTCCCACATGTCCGCCACAGCTCAAGATCCTGGCTGCAAACAAGATCACAGCCTATCGAAATTACACAGCAGCTCACAAGCAGCTTTTCGACTGCACCACACCGCAGCAACAGTTTGATACAGTGCAGCAGCTCGTAGAAAACTTCATCGAGAATAGAGACATCTTCAAGGAGTTTGACTACTTCAAGCAGCACGGCACCATATTAGGTGAGCATCGCGTATTCAAAGAGTATGAAGAGCTGCAGCAGCTTGCTCGAATGTCGGACGTAGCATTATACAAAAAAGCAGAGCAGCTCAAACAAAACATCTGGCGTATCAAAAGCGAAATAGACAAAGACGATAAACCACACCTCAAGCCCGAACGCGAAAAACGCATCCTCCAGAAACAAACCCTCCTGCAGGAAGTCATCCGCCTCATGTCATCCTGAGGCGGACGGCTAGTCCTTGTCGAAGGATCGAAGGATGTCCTTTCATCATTCCTACCAAACCCTATCTTCACTTCACTATGAATAAGTTCATACTATTGTTATTCGGAATTGTATTATCTCTGATAACCGCAGCGCCCACCAGAGCCTGTGATACCGAGCCCAACGATCAGTTGACCTTATCCTCTGTTGATGAAGTACATGTTGCCCCAAATGCCCTAAAAGGGCTTTCGTGGAAACCAACTTCTATTGAATTCGAATCGAGCGAAGCATATAAGCCTGAGATGGTGGATGTGTTTAGCCACTCGTATCAATACCAGTCAGCAAATCCACATGAAGGAGGACGAGGTTCACCATTTACAATCGTTCAATCTGGTGTAAACATCACTTTCTCAGACTTGGAGAACGGGTATCATCCCAAAGAGGAGCCGACTTAACGGCTCCTTTTTTTTACCCTCCCCACCAACCAACAGCCAAAGGCTAATAGCCAATACCCACCAGCTAAAATCCAACAACCAAACCGTCCTTTCTCCTCCCCTCCAATCCTCAATATTTACATCATCAAAACACCAACAGCCAATAGCCAACAGCCAATAGCTAACACATGAACCACTCCCTCCAGCTCACCGAAGACACCAAGCGCCAGCTAGAGCAGCTCGCAGGAGCCGGATATACCATCGAGAGCATGGCCCTATACTTCGATGTAGATCCTATCGTCTTCAGCTCAGCTGCACATGATCCGGATAGTGACATCTATTACCACATCAAGCGAGGCAAAATCATAGGCATGGCTAAGGAAGAAATGTCGCTGATGGATAGTCTGTCAGGAAAAAACGGACACCAGGCATCAAAGCGCCTCGGTGAGATCCGTCGCACACGAGGATTCGAAATCACCAGGGAAGACATCTTCGGAGGCTTTGAAGACAAAGACCTCATCCATAAGCTCGAAGATTACATCAGCTCTGGGTCCAGTGCATCACTCTCTGCAGAGGAATCTATCTACCTCGAGGCGCTCACCCTGTTCAACTCACTATATCGTAAGTATGGCCGGCGCAAGACAGTAAAGTTTTTCACCAAAACATATCAGCTCACCTATTCCAGAGCTTCAGATATGATGGACGAAGCACTCAATCTATTTTATATCGACCGCAACGTCGAAAAGAAAGCCATCCGGCACCTGTACGCAGAGGAACTCGAGGAAGCTGCCATCGTCGTAAAGCAAAACGCCAGCACATCCAAAGACTGGAAGATCTACGGAGACCTCAAAATGCAGGCAGCCAAACTCCGTGAGCTAGACAAACCGGACGTGGAGAAGCTCCCTGCAGAACTCTACCTCAAACCTGTTCGCGTTTACAGCCTCGATCCGGAGTATGTCGGACTTCCGCCTATCAATCGCCAGGAAATCGCTCGCCAGATAGACAGCCTCGATATTCCGGAGCGCGACAAAATCAGGATCTCTATCGATGCAAGCGTCGCACCATTCAACATAACAGAAAGACTAAATGACCTGGAGGAAGAAGCTAGATCCGAAGAGTAACAATGTAGGCAAAGCATTCGCCAACTGGCTCTCCCAGCTTTGCATGATGATCCTGCCAAAAAACCTTTTCATGGTTGCAGGTAGAGGTTCATCCAAGACTACAGACATCCTCGTCGAACGATTGATTGAGATGGCCTTCGATATGCCCGGAGCTCCGGTCGTGTGGGTGTCAGACACCTATGCCAACCTACAGAAAAACGTCCTCAGAACAGTCATGGAAGGATTATCCATGAAAGGATGTCACGAAGATGTTCACTATGTCGTAGGAAAAGCACCACCAGAATTCAACGAAGCGGAGAAAGCCGATATCCCCAAAAATATCCGGGAGCACTTCTGGAAGCCTCACAATCAGATTGCCAGCTACAAAAACACATTCATCTTTTTCACAGGACTCAATCTGACCTTTGCTTCATTAGACCGCCCGGCTTCATTGGCCGGCAACAACTACGTACACGTCTTTGGCGATGAAGCCAAGTATTTCCGAGAGGATCGCGTCTCCAACCTGCTCAAATCCCTTCGAGGATACAAATTGAAGTATGGAAACTCCGTGTTCTACCGTGGCAGAACGTTCACCACCGACATGCCCGACATCAACAAAATAGGTCAGTACGACTGGATCCTGAAGCAAGGCAAACGAATGAAAGCCAGCGCCATTACTTTGGTGCTCAAGCTCGCCATGATCGTCAATGAATCCGCCAACGAATACCTGGCCGCCTGCGAAGAACTAGAAGCCAACAGCCAACAGCCAAAGGCTAAAAACCAGAGCCGTGAAACCGCCATCAAAAAACACCGCACCTGGCAGAGATGGGTCGAGCGCTGGACCTTGTCCAGGCTGCACAAAGACGCTCATACATTCTTTTACATCGCCTCCAGCTACGTCAATGCCGACATCCTGACGCCAGAGTATTTCAAAGAAGCCTACGAAGAAGATTTTGCCGACAACAAAAGCTCAATCCTGAGCATGGCGCCAAAGCTTGAAGCCGGAGATATGTTCTACGCCAACCTACAGGAGCGCCACTTCTTCCGTGATGGTATCGATGAGAAAAAAGCCATACTTTTTGGTATCCGCGACAATGAAGACTGCCGCATCCTCAAATACCTGGACACCAACAAACCCTTAAATGGGGGTGCAGATTTTGGAAATATGATCTCACTCGTCATCAGTCAGGAATTCAAAAATGGCAGGGAAGAGAGAGCTTTAAAGTTCATCTATACACTTTCGCCTGAATGGATCAGACACATCGCAGACAAATTCACTCAATATTTCAAACCGCACAAAAACAAGACGCTGCACCTCTACTATGATCGCGCTGCAAACAACTATGCCGATACTGGAGAGGATCTGGCCAGCAACATCAAACAGTGCATTGAAGTGGATGAAAAAGGCCAGAAGACAGGCTGGAAAGTCCAGCTCATGTCAGTAGGTGAAGGCAACATCGGTCAGAATGAAGAGTACCACTTCATGCAGGAGCTGTTGGGAGAAACCAACCCTAAGCTGCCAAAAATCAAAATCGACTTTTACAACTGCAAGCCGTTGAGATGCAGCCTGGAAGATGCCAAGACCAGGAAAAATACCAAAGACCAGATCATCAAGGACAAGAGCTCCGAAAAGCTACCCATCCACCGATTGCCTCTCGAGAGCACCAACCCGTCTGATGCCTGGAAGTACCTCATGATGCGCAAGTCACTCCGCAAACTCGTCTCCGGACGCAGAAAACAATACACCGGTACCGCCGGCACCCTCTAAACAGTCAACAGCCAACCACCAAAAGCCCCCTGCTGGCGCGTTTGTAACGTGTGACTTCCCACTTCCAAGCGCCTCGGTTCGTGTCCTCACGAACCGAAATACCGCACGCCAGCCGCTAAAATTCAAAAGTCCTTTCTAAAAATAACCCCAAAACGATATTCGTATTATGGATATCCAACTATACGATGCGCTAAAGAAAATGAGAGCCATGAGCCGTAAGGAAGGATCAGCGAACAGCTTCTCCTTCTCCTTCATGTCCTATTCTCGCACCAGGCGGTCAACTCAAGGACTCATTGAAGTTCGCCATGCCAGGCTAAAGCGTCGCGCCCAGGAAGCCAACTTCGAAAATGCCGACATCATAGAAGAGTACATCGATCTCGATATCGGAGAATCCAAACGCTTTTACCAATGCACACTCATGACCTTCAATGGCCACAAAATCAGACTATCATGAAGAAAAACGTGAATTTCCAACTGAGCAGCCGTCACCCTGAATGCGGACGTCAAGTCCCTGTCGAAGGGCCAGCCAACAGCCAAAGACCAAAAGCTAAAAGCCAACCGCCAACAGTCAATATCCATCCACCTAAAAACTCCACCAAATGAGCCAGGAGCCAAAAGCCAAGAGCCAGGAGCCATTAACCAAAATCGGCAACTCCCACATCGTTCACACCGAAGCTGGAGCGATGATCATTTCCGACTCGTCCATCAGCCCTTATTCAGATAGCTATGCCGAAGCATTCCTGAGCAAAAAAGTGGATTGGGAGATGGATCCTGTTGTAGTCATGGGAAAACAAGTCGTGCCATATGGCGCCAACAACAACCTCCCCTCCATGATCCGTGACATCATGGACGACAACAACCTCGCACCAGGCATCCTCGAACGCGAGATCGGACTCCTCTACGGCGATGGCCCAGCCCTCTACGAACTCAAAATAGGCAATCAAAACGAGCCAACCGCCAACCGCGAACAGCCAACGTCCTCGAAGGGGATAACCCGCGAATACATCTCAGATTCGGAGATAGAAGCCTGGCTCGCCGATTGGAACTACAAACGCTTCATTGACATGGCCATGGTAGAGTTCAAATACCTTAAAGGAGTCTTCGCCAAGCGATATCTCAATCGTGGTGGTAGGATAGGCCGGCCTAAGTTTGTCCGCAACCTTGAGGTGATACCAGGCACAGACGCTCGCCTGGCATGGCCAAAGACAGGCCCCAAGCGCTTAGAGTCAGTAAAAAAAATCTATACCGGCGATTTCGAAAACAATTGCTACGATACAGGCATCACGCCATACCCTGTCTATGATCCTTGGGACCCATTCAGTCACCCCGTGAGTATCGGCTATCACAACAGATATTCATTCGGTCGCAGCTTCTACCCTGTTCCGTCCTACTTCGGCACACTCAACTGGATAGAGCGTTCCTCTGACATACCCAAGGTTCTCAAGTACCTGGGGGAAAATGGCATCACATCAGCCTTCCACATCCAGAGCCCTGCAGGATATTGGCAGAGCAAACAGGAACTTTACGAAAAACAATATCCGGAAAAAACAGACGCTCAGGTTTCTACCTACATGGATGAGCTGCAGACCGCCACATATCAGAAGATGGCCAAGACGCTCACTGGCAAAAAGAACGCCGGCAAGTTCATCACATCGGTTTCATTTTATGATGAGGACGGAAACCATTGCGAATGGAAAGTAGACCCGATAGATCAAAAAATAGGTGACTTCATCGAGGCACAAATCAAGATCAGCGAGAAAGCCGATTCAGCTACCACCTCCGGTTTAGGACTGCACCCATCATTGTCCAACATCATCGTCAATGGTCAGCTCTCATCCGGATCTCAGATGTTGTACGCACTCAAGCTTTACATGGCCAGCGATACCACCATTCCCGAAGAAGTGATTTTTGAGCCCATAAACCAGGCTATTGCTGCCAACTTTCCTAAGAAAAAAGTTCGAATGGGATTCTATCATCACACAGTCATGAAAGAACAGGAAGTCTCACCTCAAAACCGAACCAAAGAAAACACTGAAAAATAACCTTAACCGTCATTTCGAGAACTTCCTTTCGTCATCCTCCGGATCGACCGGGGAACCTGAAAGGCAGTCGAAGCAATCTCCTAAATTGATCTACTATGAAACTCCTAATAAACAAATCCTTAGAAGGCGCACAAGAGATTCAGGATCTCACCGGATCCTACTACGCCAACAATGATTTTGAGCGCATCCGAACAGACTGGCTCCTTGCCCAGCAAAAAATCACCGAGCTCGTCGGCAAAGCAGTCATCGACAGAGCCCTCACTCATTATTATTCTGACTCCTACACAAGTCCCCTCCTGGGAGGGGAGTCAGGGGTGGGTAGCGGTTCAGCCTCTTCCGGACTCATAGACGTCAACAACGAGCTCGTCTATGCCCTCCAGGTTCCCATCGCCTACATGGCCACACTCAGCTACTACCAATCCAACATCGTTGGTCATGAGGATTCCGGCAGAAAAGTCAAGATCGACAATCAAAACGAAAAGCTTCCATGGGAATGGATGATGGACAAAGACGATCTGGCACAGCTTCGCAAGATCCATCAGACCACTGACAGGCTCATTCGCTTTCTTGAGGACAATAGCATATCGGAGTGGATAGAGGGAGCCAAACGAGTACTCACACGCAAACTCTTTGTCAATACAGTCGAATTGTTCCAGGAAGCCTATCCCATCGACATGAGCCCGACTTTCTTTTACACCGTGTTATCCTTCAATCACGAAGTGCAAACCAAGGCGATCAAAAAGGCACTCGGAGCACAATACGCCCCGCTCCTCGCCTATTGGCAAACCTTCGCAGACACAGACAACCCTGAAGCTGCCGAAGGATCAGGAGTGGGTTCTGGCGCAGGCTCTGGTATAGAAGGAGACGCTCAGATCGACGAAACCAAGCAGGAGATCCTCGAAGCAGTGCAGCGCTGCATCCCACTATTGGTAATGATAGTTGCCGTCAAAAGACTCAACCTGCAAGTGCTGCCGGAAGGAGTCGTCCAGACATTCAAGTCCATGCTCCAAACCTCCAGCAGCTCGCAGGCGGCATTGCTGCAGGTGATCAAAGAGTGGAGAGACATGATGACAGAAGACGCCAACACCGCACTCGATGATATCAAGCTGCTCATACAGGCGTCCGACCCTGATGCAAACACATACACCCTTGCACCAACCAACAACGAAGACGAAAAATTTTTCCAACTATGAATTTATCAGAACGCGAAAAACGATTATTGAGAGAGGCGCTAAGCTATGCTGTGATGTTCTCCAGATCTGAATCTCAAACTGCTGAGTTCGCTTTGTTAAAAGTCAAGTTAGAGAAGGAGGCATCTTCCAACAGCCAAAGGCCAAAATCCAACAGCCAATAGCCAAGAGTGTCACCCTGTCCCGATAACTATCGGGATGTCGAAGGGATTGTCACCCTGAGCCTGTCGAAGGGCAATCCAACAGCCAACAGCCAACAGCCAATAGCCAACAACCAATAGCCAATGCACAACATCACCATTCCCGATCGCAACATCACCATCAGCCTCCCCGAGCACTGGGACGAATTTGAAACAATCCTTGTCGAAGGCTCTGAAAAATTTGACAAGTCGGTTTCAAAAGCAATCCACTACTGCCTGTCAGAAGCCATCAAAACAACCAATGGTCAGCAGTCAATAGCCGATTGCAAAATCAAATGCTTCTATCGCCTCGCCGGCATCAAAAGAACATGGAAGTCCATCATGCTTGAAAAAATCATGCCGGCAGAATGGACAACCCAAAAAAACAGCAACATCAACCAGGTAGCAGAGCAAACCATCACATTCCTTTTCTCAGAGCATCATGCTGAGGTCGTCACCCTGAACGGTCATCCTGAGCCTGTCGAAGGACGTCATCCTGAAGGCGGACGGCCAGTCCCTGTCGAAGGACCCCTCGAAATCTCCTACAACACCATCTTCAACTACTTCCCTACCCTCAAGCCCAAACCCTTCATCCTGCAGTCAATAGCTAACAGCCAACAGCCAACAGCCAATAGTCAATGGTCAATAGCCAACAGCCAAAAAACCATATACGGCCCCTCCCACATGCTCACAGACCTCTCCTTCGGCGAGTTCCGCTCCGCCCTCGAAGAACTCGACGAATACTTCCACCTAGCTAATAGCCAACAGCCAAAAGCCAAAAGCCAACTCAACCGCTTCATAGCCACCCTCTACCGTCCCGAGCGTGCCGGCTACCAGGAGCAACTGCGTTCCGAAACATTCGACGGCCAGCGCCGGGAACCATTCAATCGAAATAGGATTGATATCAACGCCAGGTATGCAGCTCACATCGATCACGTCACCAAGACAGCTATCTTACTGTGGTTTACCTATTGCATCAACTACCTGCAGACAGAAGAACTCGAGATCTCAGGTCGCACCATCAGCCTCAGACCCCTCTTCCCTCGATCAGCGAGGGTCGGTCATCCTGAAGGCGGACGGCCAGTCCCTGTCGAAGGGCAATCCAACAGCCAAAAGCCAAAGGCCAATAGCCAAAACAGCTGGCTCTCCATACTCTACACCCTCGCCAAAGAAGGCCCATTCGGTAGCATAGACCAAACCGAAAAAGTTGGACTCCTTGACGTCCTCGTCTACATGTATGATCAGTACCAGCAAACCCAACGCCTCAAAAGCCAATCCAAAAAGAAAACCTAACACCAATCAATTATTTTCCGTCATTCCACGGCGGAGCATAGCGGAGACCGGGGAATCTCATCACCCTGAGCCCGTCACCCCATAGTCTAGGTTCGTGTCCTCACGAACCGAAATACCGCACACCAGCCGCTAAAATTCAAAAGTCCTTTCCTTTCCTTCCCTCTCCATTAATTTTCCATTTTCAATTTTCAATTTCTCATGATTCCAGTCCGCGACTTCAACAACCTCTGCACCGACCTGGTCACCACCATCACTGACCTCAAAGAACACATCCTCGTTGCAGAAGACAACCATGCCGTCAATCGCCTCACCGGCAAAAAAGACATCATCCTCGTTGCAGTCATACCCTCATCCGACAGAGCCGGACGGCCATCATCCTCAGTAGACGAAAACACCACCTTCTTTTTCGTAGTTAAAAAATTCACCCCGTCCAAAAACGAAGCTCAAGAACTCGATCAGTATGAAGCCACCCAGATCGTCATAGAGCAGGTAAAAGACTACATCCTCGGCAAGATGGAAGACGGATGTCATTTCCTTCATCGGCTTGAGCCCTCCAGTATCCACATCGATCCCGCCTACAACATCTTCGGCGGCTTCTCCGGCTGGTCCATGTCATTAACTTTTTAACCTCCCCCAAAAAGCCACCAGCCAAAATCCAACACCCACTAGTCAACCGCCAATAGCTAATATTGTCATCCTACCCCGATAACTATCGGGATGTCGAAGGATCGAAGGATCAAAGCACGCACAATATTCTATGCGCCGTATTCACCTTGCTTTCCAGTAAATTGGTTATCATTTATTTTAAACTTAAACACATAATCAAATGAGAACTTTCAAATCAACAATCGCATTACTCACTATCATCATCAGTATCACATTGGCTAGTTGCGAGTCAGCACCTTCAGTAGAAGACATGGTTATCCAGGATACAGAAAAACTAGATCAAAAAGCACCGGATGGTGGTTCACATGGAGGTGCTGGTGGGGGAGGGTGTCCTGGGGGAGGTTGCTAAAACCAGTCCGGGTTCCATCGTATTCCAAAACCGCACGATGTTGCGGTTTTTTTGTGCTAATTACTTAGATTTAGCACATCAAACAGTTAGTTCTATCAAATGATAGTAAGGTCCATCGCTCTTCTTCTCACTTACAACGCAATTACACACACCATACTATCAAATGATAGTGACTTTGAATACGCACTGTCCTTATCAAAAGCTCATATCAGGGATTCCATAGATATTTCAATAAAATTTTCATTGGAAGCTGAGCAAATTGCCATTCAGAATAACAACGTTGAGCAGCTGGCTCAGGCATATTGGATGCTTGGCTATCAGCACGAACTCAAAGGCCAGGTAGCTAAAGCCTCCAGGTATTATCATCGGGGTTCAGAAATTTACATTGGTCTGGATAAACCTGATCTGGCACTCAATCTGCACCGGCAAAATGCCAGGACTAAATTGAATCACGGACTGTTTTCGTTGGCCCTCAAAGAATACTCCAGGTCAGAGTACCTGCTCGAGCATATCAGCGACTATAAACTTCAGTCAGAGTTCCTTTTTGATAAGGGGTTGTCTCAAACCATGATTGGGTACCATGATGATGCCATACGTTCTTTTATGAAAGCCATGCGATTGGTTTATGCATATGGAGATCAGCATGACTTAAGGATACTCACCAAAATTCACAATGAGTTGGGATTGATCTTTGAAGACATGGCAGTAGAGCAGCATGCACATCACTTTCACGACAGTGCCATCTTACATTTCAAAAAGTGCCTCGATCTCTCATCAGACCCGCTTGATCAGGCTAAAGCCTGGAACAACCTCGGTTTGGTTCAGCTTCATAGTGCCAAGGTAGATACGGCCGCATTCCTGTTCGAAGAAGCAGTTTATCACGCTCAGAAAACCCGAAGCAAACAGGTATTAATACCCATGGTCAACAATCAGGCTGTCGTGGCATACCTGCAGGGCAATATTCGCAAGGCAGACTATCTTTTCGGATGGGCTATTGATCTCAACATTCGCGAATACACCGTTGATCAGATCATGGTAGAGACTCATCTACCCATCATGCTCAATAACACCGCAGAGCTCATTCGTAGCTACCAGTATCTGGATAGTTTGGGAGTTGGGGCTTCCAACAATCAGGCTTTAATATACAGGCTTCAGCAGATGATCAAACAGGAAAATGCCGCGAAAAAAGAGGAAGTGGAACTTGTCTACCGGGAGGAAATGGCCTTGATGGAAAGAGAAGCCAAGGACAAAGAGCGAAAAGCCCTGCTTCTGTTTTGGGGATCACTTATTGGCGCCACATTGCTCCTGATGATCACTTCATTCTTGGCTCATTACTACTACAAAAAGCATCGGGAAAAACAACAATCCGTCAATATGGCCATTGCTCGACTCAAACACCGTCAGTATGAATAGTCAATTCATTATTATTTTGATTTCGACATTAATACCCTTCTATGCGAATTCACAAACGTTCCCAATTAATCAGGAAACTGGAAAAATCACGTTTGAAGAAGTAGTACATCATAATGAATCGTCAGCATCAGATTTATATATTCAAGCTTTCAAATTTTGCACTTCAAAATCTGCTGCCGGATCAATAACAAAGTCTGATGACTTTATTATTTTGGAAGTGATGCACACAACATTTGAATATCTTGGAAAAGACATGATTGTACAATTCCATTTGGATATGAGATTCAAAGAAGGGAGGTACAAGTATGTTCTAAGCGAGTTCATAATAGATACCAATGGCGGAGGTAAGTTCAATTTAGATAATGGAGTGCCATCCTATATGATTGGTAAGAAAGAAATGCCAAAGAGAGCCCATCTCTCTATTACAAATTTTATTGCATCATTGAAGCAGAGTATGTCGCTAAACCAAAATTCGGATTGGTAAGCTTACGCGTTTAATTTTTTCAAAATTGCTTTTAACTCCGCCCGAAGTTCATCGCGTTCAATCTCAAGTAAGCCTATTTGATGGATCAAATTGTCAGTTAGATTCATTTTATCATTCGGAAGTAAGTTTCGAATTAACTTTACCAGTTTCAAAAAAGCTTGCTTATCAAAAGGCTCATTTTCATCGGTTGTCATAGCACCCACGCCCTCCAGCAGCCACATTCGGTTTAGCTCAGGATAGGCTCCAAGCGCTCGTTCCAATTTATCTAGACCCATCACAGCACCCCTTTTCATGTGACCGATGGAGCCATGAGTTACACCCATTTTTCGCGCCGCTTCACGCTCACTATCCCCGGTAGAGGCCAGAA
Organism: Cyclobacteriaceae bacterium; assembly: GCA_039970095.1. Classification (GTDB taxonomy): domain Bacteria; phylum Bacteroidota; class Bacteroidia; order Cytophagales; family Cyclobacteriaceae; genus JAMZMI01. The sequence continues at coordinate 28,920 of JBDVMP010000107.1, read as the reverse complement.
ATATCAAAAAACGTTCCTGTATGGACAATTTATTGTGCATTTATTTGGAGATGGTTACCGCTTGGTTTACTATTGGACAATATATTGTGCGAATTCTAAGAAACCTAAAGTTATGGATTACTTCTTTTCCTTCACCAATTTCTCTTCGAGAACCATAGCCGTAATATCAGCTAAGGATTTCTTTTTTCCTTCCTCTAACCTTTTCTCGAGTTGGATTTTCAAAAGCTCAGCGTGAGTCTCAGTGGATATCGATATGGTCAACTTTGTCATATTTCAAAATTACAACAGTTTACTATTAAAAAAAATATTTCACAATTATTTGCATTTAACAACTATTTACATACGTTTGTAGTGTTTTACTTCTTTTTACTATTTACAACTATGAGTCAAGAAGACTATAACACTTTAGAGCAAATACTAAAACCATGAAAGAAGTAACTATCCAGGAGGCAATTGCAATGAAAAAACAAGATTTTTTAGTTGTAGATCATAATGATCAGCCTTATGAAATCATAACTTCCAATCATACGCGCATTAGAAGTTTTGATGATGATTTTAGTGGGTATATATCCACAAAAAAACACTGTTCAATGGCTGAGTCATGGGGTGTTGAATCCAGTGATAAAAGAAGATCCTACGCTGATGCAGTAAGAGTATTTGCTATTGATTCAGAGTTGTGTAACCAAATTCTGACATGTGTTTCGCGCAACATACCAATTGACTTTTTACAAATACCATCTCGAACTGATAAAGAAACCGAAACAATTAAACTATGAATCTACAAGCAGAAGTAAACAAGGCGCTGGAGACAGCCATCAAAGAAAAAGTCCCTCACATTATCGAAAAGAGTGTGGAAACCATGCTCACATCTGTTTTATCGGATGTATTCTCATCCTACGGCCCCATCTCCAAGTCAGTCAAGGAGAAAATCAGCCAGGCACTAGATATCAACCTTCAGCAGTTCGATTTGGTAGATTACAATGGCCTAGTCTCACAGATGATCAAAGAGCAGCTGGTAGAGGAAGTCAACCTGGAGTCTATCAAAAAACTCACCTCAGGAATAACTGGCTTCATAAACAAGAAGGAATACCAGCTCTCTGAACTAGTCAGAGAACTCATGATGGAGGAAATGGAGTCTTCCGGTAAATCTGAGGGATCTATATCCTTTCACATCTTGGAGAGCACGGATTATGATTGGCACGAAATCTATTTAGATCTGGATTCAAATGTTGAAAAGAATCAATGTGCTGTTAGATTCTTGATACATGGCAGAGATAATTCAATCTTCGGAGTAACTACTCAGGAGAAGTACTTCGAAACCAAAAGCATCCCTGTCAATCCTGCCAGGCTCACTTCCATTCGCCGGTTAGGTCACAAAATTTTCCGACTATACTCCACTAACGTACCTGTCATTATTGATGAAGTCACTGAAGAAGACACTAGCTGGTATAACTATTAATCAATAAACCATGAACGCATCACGATACGATTATCTTCTCCCTCTTTTTTGCGATACCTCAAATGCTAGGTTGCATTATCCATTTCTCAGGGGAGATCATGTATATGCCACCAATGGTCACTGCATTATCAAAGTCCACCATGAAGCGCTAGGTCTGGAGTACAGCACTCCAGAAGACGCTCCCAATCCAGATGATATTTTCAGTACATCCTACAGTCAAAACAAAGAGGTTGGCCAGTGTAGTGCAGACTTTCTCATTAAGAACTTTTCCTACCTGCAGCATACATTCCAGTGTCAGGAGGTTCATTGTCCCAATTGCAGTGGATCCGGCGAGACACACTGCCATCATTGTGATAATAGCAATCCATGCAAAAAATGTGATGGTGATGGGTTAGTTCCTGATCCAGGCGCCTTTCCAGTTATCGAGCTTGTAGGTGAGTCAATCAATTTTTTCGAACGACTATACGCTCCAAGATTGATAAATAAGGTTATGCAGGTTGCCTTGGTTTTGGGTGTCGAAAATATCAAAATCAAAAACGGCCCCAAATCCAACTCAGCTACACTTTTCTGCATCCATGATGTAGAAGTGCTAGTCGTTCCTCTTACTAAATCAGAATCAGAAGATTTTTAACCATATCGATATGAACACTTTAAATTTTTCCGCTATTTTTCAAGTCCTTCCAGAGGGCCTTTCCGCTGCTAAGCTGCAGCAGCTCACAGAGATTCTATCCACCTATTACCAGGAGGGCCACAAGTATTACACAGACAAGGTCAGCTTAGAAGATAAGTTCGATCATGAAGATTTGTTGCAGTTCATCTGCAGGCTCCACAAGCTCACTCAGGATTTTGCTCGCAAGGCAGAAGATCTCAGCATCACCATGCGCCGTGGCAAGGAAGAGATCAACATCTACCCCATCGTAGACTTTTTAGAGCAGTATTCCCCTGCAGAGTGCCTGGCGTTGTTAGAGGTCATCCATACTGCCATGGTAGAGTATCTCCATGAAGAGAATTATGTTTCCTTCAAGTCCGCGCACAAGTCCCTCTCCCACTGGCGCTCAGTCTTCACCGAAATCGCCAACCAATGAATTGTGAATTAGATAAACTCACTACCTCGCAAAGAAGACTTTTTGAAGCCATCAAAAAACATGAAACGAAGACTGGTAGATTCTGTGGAGCACCAAAACCCTCTCATATGGGTATGTCACAACTCAAAGGCTATGATACAGGTATTACTATTTGTACAGGTTTTCAGAAAAGAACATTCTGGGAGTTAGTCGATCGTAAAATAATTACCCAAACCATGTTCTGTGGCTATCGATTATCGGATAGCTACCATACCTCAAACCAATAAACCATGCCTACCGGCTGCAAAATACCAAAGAAGATTCGCGAGCATCACACCACGGCCTCAGGTCGCTATGTTGTGTGGTCTTCTGGTTTATTAGAGGCCGGCAGTGTCATGATCAAGCTTCAAAATCTCGAGAAAAAGAAGAAGCATATTCCCCCAGTCGGCAGGATCGTTATCTCCGGTCAGGAGTACTATTATTGTCTCTATAGCCTTTTCAAAGAAGACTTTATTTACGCTCATTAAATACCCCCACCAAATTCATCTCATTTTCCCCTGAATTTCCCCTTATACCTCTCATTTTTTTCAGTTTTCCGCCACAATCAAGGTAAAAACCTCCATTTCCCTTTTATTTTCACCCAAAAAACACCCTTTAATCAGGTACATTTTTCCCATAACCCATTCAATTTCAAGTAATTACAAATATTTTCGTCGGTGAGTAAATGACTCTCAAACAGAAAAGACCGACCCGCCCTGACACATACTTGCAATTGCAATCGAAAGCGTGAAACAGGATATATGATCACATCTTTTGTCCTTTCCAATTATTCGATCTCGAATAGCTTAGCTTTTGTTAATTAAAATCAATTTAAGTTGAGTGTTGTAAGGTTAGAATTTATTCGTCGTGTACTTAAAGATGAAGCAATAAGGTTAGAGAAGAACCAAGGGCTTCAGATGAAGAAGCTACTGCATTTTAGGACTGGTAGTCTATTCAATGATAGATCTTTCAGCGTTAGTGACTCATCATCTAATTCAATACTATCAATCAAGCATAAGAATTACCAGAGATTTTTGGACATGAAAAGGATACATGTTAATGCTGATGGTAAAGTCAGACAACAATCATTTCCTATACATAACAGGTTCGTGATGGGGCATTTCAATCAAATAGGAGATCGTCTCATGTACGATCTTACTGAGGACCTGGTTAAGCAGATAAAAACAGACCTTAATATTAACTAGAGATGGGTAAGAAAGTAAAAGACGAGGATCTTATCCTGAACATCATTGTGAATGGTGATCGTGGCAGGAAGGAATTGAATAAACTAGATAGATCTGTAAGAGATTTAAATCAGGATCTGAACTATCTCGAGGCTACTGAGAGAAAGCTGCGTGCAGCCAATAAGCAAAATACTGCAGAGTATCAAAAGATTACCCAAGCTATAACACAAAAAAAAGAAGCCTTAAGGTTGGCTAATGAGCAGCTTGATAATGCCAGAGCCAATATGGATCTGAATAAGATGTCAGTCCGGGAGCTAAAAGCAGAGATGATTAGATTGAAACGCCTGGCTATGGATCCTTTGAATAAAGATTGGGCTAGACACGCAAACAGGCTGCAGCAGGTAAAAGCCAGATATACAGAATTAGATGCTCGAGCAAAGCAGACGGGACTTACATTAAAAGGAATTTCAGGATCTATCACTAGATCATTAGGATCTATTGCTGCGGGAATTGCAACCGTAAGTGCCGCATTATTCGGAATCAGAAGAGCATCTGATGCATTCGTATCTTTCGATGATAAAGTTGCTGATGTTCAGAAAACCACAGGTCTGACAAAAGATGAGGTCTTATCATTGAATGAAGCTCTGAAAGACACTGAAGTGATTGATACCAGGACATCTCAGGAAAACCTTTTAGGATTAGGGAGGATTGCTGGAAAGCTAGGTATTGAAGGACGTGACAATTTGATAGGATTCATCAAAGCAGCTGATGAGATCAGCGTTGCGCTGACTGAGGATCTGGGTGGAGATGTAGAACAGTCAATCAACACCCTCGGCAAACTCGTCGATGTATTCGATGTAGACAATGAATTTGGAATTGAAGAAGGCCTAAGAAAAACCGGTTCACTTATAAATGAACTAGGTGCTCGAAGTTCTGCTTCCGAAGAAGAAATTGTTGACTTTCTCTCCAGGCTTGCCGGTATTGGACCATCTGCTAAAATCTCCATATCAAACATCGCAGGATTAGGATCTACACTTTCCCAGCTCAAACAGAGCATGGAAGTGTCCGGAACTACCTTTGTCAATATCATTCCTAAGATGTTTACCAATACAGCCAAGTTTGCTGAGATCGCTGGAATGGGGGTAGAAGAGTTTTCTGATCTTCTTAACAATGACGCAAACGAAGCACTCATTAGATTCCTGGAAGGATTGAGAGGAAACAACCAGGGAATGGAGTACATGATGAAGCTCCTGGAATCTCTTAACCTTGACGGAGCTAGAGCCAAAAACATCCTATCAGTAATGGCTAACAATACTGACAAGCTAAGAAAAGAACAAGCTCTCGCAAATGAAGCATTTGAAGAAGGAACTTCTATTCTGGAAGAATTCAACACCAAAAACACCAATGCTGCTGCTCAGCTGGATAAAGCCAAAAAAGGAGTCAACAACATGTGGATAGAATTAGGAGAAAAACTCTATCCAGTAATGTTAGAGTCAGTGGGGCTCTTCGAAAAATTCTTGAAGATAATATCCATACTAATTGACTTCACTAGGGAACATAAAACGACAATTATCGCCTTGACTGCTTCGGTCATTGCTTACAATGTCGTTGTGAAAGCTCAGATCCTTTGGACCACTAGAGCCACAATCGCTCAGCGAGCGCTAAACCTGGCTATGAAGCTTAATCCAGTCCCTATGTTTATCGCGCTACTTACTGCTTTAGGTGTAGCACTTCATCTCTACTCGCGTCGAACCAAAGAAGCCATCAGTGCTGCAGACGAATTCAACGCCATGCAGAAGAAAGCAAATGATGCTGCTGCTGCAGAAGAAATCAAAATCAAAGCTCTTCTCAAAGTGGGTCGAGACAAAACCAAACTTGACACGGAGAGAAATGCAGCCATTCAGGAGCTGATTAAATTATCCCCGCAGGTCTTAGGGTCACTGAGTTTAGAAACCATCAATACTGATAATGCAGCAGCTGCAGTCAAGCGATATATCCAGGCTAAAAAGGATCAATACCTGATTGATGAAATTGTAGCAAAACAACAGGAGCTTAAAAACCAAAAAGAAAATACCAAGGAGGAATTAGAGTCATCCCGATCTCGATTAGATGAGCTTAAATCAAAACGCGGATCTGTTAATAATTTCGTTTCAGAAGATCCCGTTCTTGAGGCTCAGAAAAAAGCTCAAGAGCAGAGAATTTCAGACAAAGAAAAAGAGCTGGAAGAAATAGAGAAACTCGAATTAGCTAATGAAGCAAAACTTAATCAGATATACGATCGTCAATTAAGGGACAAGGCAAAAATATTTACCGAATCTGAAGCTGAAAGACTCAGGATTGAGCGTCAAAATCGTGAGAAGCAAAACGCTGAACTCACCAAAAAAGAGATCGAGGAAAGAGAAAAATTCCGAGCCAAAATCCTACTCGAATCCAAATCACTGATAGAACAGGAAAACGCAGCTCATCAAGAAAGACTCAAACAAGCAGGACTGCTCGGAAAGCAGAGATCGGAATTAACCGAACAGGATTTGGCCGTGCTTGAAGTTCTCGAGGCTACTCATCAAGCCAACCTCTCAAAGATCGATGCAGATGCTATCAAAGATGAGATCTCTAGAATAGAAGCCAACCATCAGCGAAACATTGATGATCTTCATGTCGCGCAGAATCAGGAGCTGAAGATATTTAAGGGAACCAAAGAAGAGCGCAAAAAACTTCTTGAAGCTCATCAGCGAGAAGAAGAGCAGCTCACCGAAGACTATGCCAATAGACTCATGCAGATCCTGCAGTCAGTCATGGATAGTGGCCAGTGGACGGGGATCACGTCAGACGACATCCTAAGTGATGAGGAAAAAGCTGAGCTAGAAGCAAAAATCAATGAGATCAGGTTGCTTCTGTCAGAGCTTGGTGTTGGTGCCACAAAATCTAAATCCAAACCAGGAGACAACCTCAGGGAAGATGGAGGCAATAATCTCAATACAAGCGGTGCAGATATCTTGGGATTCACTCCTGACGATTGGAGCTTGTTCTTCGAGAACCTGAAAAATGGAAAAATAGGAATTCAAGAGCTTCAATTTGCTGCCAACGCACTCGGTGAAGCATGGCGCACACATAATGATTATCTGAAAGCAGCGGAAGATCGAAAGCTCGAACAATACGAGAGTAATATTGAAAAACGGAAACAGTCTCTTGAGCAAGCTATGGAGAGTGAGCTTAGTGCTGTTGGTAACAATACCACTCTCCAGGCTCAGATCCGCGAGCGTTACAATGATCAGATAGACAAACTTGACGCAGACTTGGAGCGAAAAAAAGCCAAGTATGCAAGAAATCAAGCCATCAGAGATCGAAATGTTGCACTTATGAGTGCGATCGTAAATACAGCAGCTGCAGTTGCTGCAGCACTACCAAATATCGCCTTATCAATTATAGCTGGTATTGCAGGTGCGGCTCAGGTTGCTACGATATCAGCAACTCCATTACCTCAGATACCTGGCGCTGAGGATGGTGGATTCTTTGATGTTGTCAGATCTCAGGATCGTAAGTTCTTCCGGGCAAAACAATCATCCAACAAACGAGGGTATGTGGATCGTCCTACAATCATTGCTGGTGAGTCAGGACGCGAGTTTGTTGCTTCCAATGAAGCCTACAATAACCCTACCGTGCGACCTGTACTAGATGCCATTGATACTGCTCAGAGAAACGGATCTATCAGTACCGTTAATATCATGAAAGTGCTCAATGATAGACCCGCATATCCAGGCAGACAATCAGGTGGTTATTTCAACGAACCTGTCGCCAAGAACCAAACAGCTTCCTATCCTTCTTCGTCGAACGGACTGTCTGCAGAAGACGCTGAGTTAAAACAACTCATGCGAATGCTATATATCAGGTTTAGCAAGCCTATACAAGCAAAAGTATCACTGCTAGGCGAAAATGGGTTCTACGAAGCTGAAGACGAATACAATAAAATAGAATCTGAAACGAACATTTAAGCAATGCTGAAAATCACTCAAAATGGACAGGCTCTCAACCTTTTCCCTGATACGCAAATTAGCTTTGTTTATGAAAACCCGCTCTTCCTTACCGATAGAATACCGGTCGCTAAAACATTGAGCTTCACCATACCAGTCACAGCCAACAACCAAACTATACTCGGCTACCCAAACAGAATCCACTCAGAGAATTGGGGGCGTGTGTATAATGATTTCAGAGTATTCTTTGGCCCTGTTCAATTTTTCTATGGTTCTGGCATAATTCAAGAATATACAGACCGGATCAGTTTATTTCTACGGGGTGTTGTGTTGCCAGATGAAATCAAAACCAAAATGAATGATGTTGATTTGGGTGAGGAATATTTTGGAGATGAATCAGAAGACAACTTTCCCAGCTATCTGGAAGCAGATAGTTTTGGCGAAACCTACCGGCTTTATTTTGAAAATATGCTAGATGGGAGCCAGCCTGAGGTAGTTGCTCCTATCAAACTGGAAGGCGCTGCATGGCCAGGCCTGGCAGAGCAAAATCTTTCCGCACCTAAAAACCAAGGAATAGCAGCCACCGAGGCTCTGTATCTCAATTTCTTTAATGCCAACCGAGAAGATCATCTGCTATTTAGAGACCTCATTATCCCATCCGCCGATCCTCAGTATCATTCAGTATGCTTTCCCTCGTTGTTTGTAGATGAATTTCTCACACAAGTCATGGGTGATATACTGGAAGAAAATCCATTCTCATCCGGAGATTTGCAAAAACTCTGTCTTGTCAATAGTTTTCACCCAAATTTCAGAGCAGGCCTCACTATAGACAGGTTTTATGGTATGCTCCTCGATCTGTACGGATTTCCAGGTTATGATGGTGAATTCTCCTTCCAGCTCAATTCATTCAATTCTTCAATAGCTATCAACGATCTACTTAAAGAGCTCTTAAAAATATTTGGCATTACCATGTTTAGCAAGGCTGGTAAGTTTCAGCTAAAATTCAATGATGATATCATCACCAGCTCTACCACATCCGACTGGACTCGTCATCTAATAGACTCTCTCAGTTTTTGGAAGGAAGAAGGGCAATCTTACGCTTATGGCTATTCATCTGATAGTTACGATCTTGATGCTGACAACCTAACCACAGTCGAAACCATAGAAGACCTCAGAGACTATGGTTCTGCCGAAAACATATATGTATCATCGGTCAACCAGGTCTTTACTATCACAGACATTGAAAAATCCGAGGAAGATGAGCCCGACAGAGTCACAGTAGAAGTGATATCTTCAGGCTGTGAAGCTTCACCAGACACCCCGGCTGATGGTTTTGATATGAAATCATCTCTTGAGCCTCTCAAAATGAAGCTAGATTACTATTGGTGGGATTCAGCTATTGTGGGTGATTACATTGAGTTTGGCGAATGGTATGTGCCGTCTATGGATTCAGATAGAGCGTCTCGTCCTGATATGCCAGCTATTATGATCTATTGGGGGCTTCAGGATACACTTACAGATAAGGCCGACGAGTCACCCACCGTCAAAGATCAATACCCATACATGAGCGCTAATAATTATGACGCTTATGGAAACAGGCTGGGAGATCTTAGTCTTCAGTGGGAAGGAGATGATGGGTTGATTGCCAACTATCACGCCGAATTTAAAGCATGGATTGAGAAGGAAAAGCTGAAAGCAAAAGGAAACTTCCTGTTATCTGCTTTGGATTTAAAAAACCTCGATTTATCTGAAAAGAAAAACATCAAAGGCAAAAACTTCTTCATCGAAAAGCTGGAAGTCTCAATTACTATAGATGAAATCAAACCTGCTAGGGTGCATCTGATTGAAGCATAAAAAAACCCCGGACTCTCATCCGGGGACCCAAACTACTATGATCGGAAAAAAACAGATCAATAAATCACCACTGCTAATATACTGCATATTACTGCATCAAGAGCTTGTCCTTTCTAAAATATAGTTTTTCCTGTGCTTTGTTCTCATGTCAGCGCAAGTCACAGCCCTCACCTTTGATGGCATCACTATCCCCGTAAAAACACCCTGCAAGCTAGGCGGAAACATCTCCCCTCAGTGCTGCATAGTTGCTGCAGCCCCAGACTCCTGTGTGCGTGGTGTGATCGAGCAAGCCAGGTGTACCACTTGCAATGAAATCGTCCATCAAAAACTCCATCAATAATGACATTCGAATTTATTGTCGCCATACTTGGTAGCAACCTGATCACAGGTATATCCACAAGCCTCATCACGGTATGGGCTAATAAGAGACTCAGAAAATCAGAAGAAAAATCCAACGAAGCTCAGGCAGCAGATTTACTATCTAAAACATATGCAGCGCTCATCAAAGACTTAAACGGACAGCTCAACAACTTAAAATCCATCAATAAAGAGCTAGAGGATCATAAGGATAAATTGATGATACAGTTACAGCAATTGGAATCAGAAGTAGACTCGCTGAGAAAGCAAGTCGTGAAGCTTACCAACCGTCTTAAAAAGTACGAGGAGTAAACCATCTCTTCATTTGTCCTTTCCAGCCGTACCCGCACAAGTAATTTCGAGTCGATGGATATTCAAATCACAACTATCAATAATGATTTTCAGCATTCCGGCAAGCGAAAGCATGTAGACGGCATTGTTATTCATTCCATGGCCAAGTATTTCCATCGAGATATCCTCAGAGGTCATCCCTATTATCTACCAGACTCCATCGTCGATGAATTCCCCGATTTCATATTTGCTCCGGACTTTCTGTCCATAGTAGGCAAGTGGGCTAAGCAGCCTTGGTTAAAAGGTTCAGCTGACTTCTTCGTAGAGCGTCATGGTATAGGGTACGAGTGGGGCTATGACAAAATCACCTGGCACGCAGGTCAGTCAGAGTGGGGTGAGTGGAACTCCCTCAACAAAAACTTTCTCGGCTTTGAGTGCCTCGTCGGAGAAAAGCCATTCAAAGATTACGGAGAGTTTCTCCACTCAATCAATACAAACAAGAAGCTCTTCACTGAAGAGATGTACAAAACTCTTGCCTTCAAAACTATTGAGCAAATGGTTCAGCACCAGATTCACATAGACAATGTGATCACGCACAAGATGTGTGCAGGTGATCATGTGAGAGGCAAAGATGCCGGCAAGCAAGATCCGGGAGACGTCTTCGATTGGCCATACTTCAAAAGACTACTAATCAAAATCTAAATACCATGGAAAATCCATTTATTCATTTACTAATTGGCGATTACATCGCCTGCCTGGTTGGGATTCTTATCCTGATCGTTCGTTCGTTCAAAATAGCTTCAGATGAATTTGAAGAATCAAATGAAGATTTCGACAGTCTTCACTATCTGAAGAAAAACTTCTGGGATTTTATTCTCTTCATTTTTTCAGGATTTGGGGCGCTCCTCATAGTTGGTGAGCTCTACGCCAACAACCCGGAGTGGTTTGAAAAAATAGGATTAAAATCCGGAGGCACTTACAAGTACCTGCTTTCATTAATTGCGGGATTGCTTGGCTCGGTTTTCATTTCAGCACTCCTGAGCTTCAAGCGAAAATGAGATTCCCGGCATCACTCCAGCAATTGAGCAGTATAGGATGGATTCTCATTTTATTCGCTCTCCTTTCCTGCAAGACACAGAAGCAGCAATCTTCCTCAGTTCAGAAAGAGACTTTCGAACTAGCAGACTCTTCTGTGGTTGCCGGCACGTCTGAGGTAGAAGAGATCATCGAAAAACACATTGAAGAATGGTCAGATGAAGAGATGGATTATCGCGCCGAAATCATTCCTGAAGGAGATGTGGAACTTACTTTGGCAACAACTGTAGGCTGGTCAGGGTATTTTGATGGTGATTCACTTGTGGTTGATGAAAGTCCCACCTTAAGTTTTAAAGGAAAAGCCAAATCGATAATCATTTCCGGCAAATCCAAAAAACAAACCAAATCATCCGCTACCGATTCATCCGCTTATAAGCATAAGATTGATACATCTCAGACGGAAGGCTCTGCAGTCACTGCAACCAATCTGGAAAAAGAAGAAAACAACACGCGAACCACCAGGCACGGTGCTATTCTCTTTGTATGGATTGCCAGCCTGGCCGCTTTAGCTGGTGCGGTCTGGGCTGTTTTGAGACACTTCAAAATTCTGTAGATGGAAATAATAACAAAACCCCTTGATGGCGCTTTAGATGTGAACTTTGCCGGAAACCTTCCGGATATAGAAATCACGTCTGATGGTGACGTCTCACTTGACTTCAAACACAAGGTAGACGGGGTTTTTGTGTCGTTGTTCACCGAAACCTACACGCCGGATAGTGACGGCAATATCACTATTGAGATCCGGGAGCTCATCGAGAGCATGTTGGAACTCAACATACCACCAACGGACGAAGACACTTATCACCAGGTAGCAGGATACAGAGTCTTCCAGCTTGATTTTGAAGAGATAGATGCAGATCCGGAATCTACAGAACAGATCACATTCACTGCGATTAAGGGTGGTTTTCAAAATTACACTGTAGACGATACAGATTTCGCGCTCTTCAATTGGCTTACATGGCAAGAGCGAACCAAGTATGTCAAGGCGTCCGATCCAAACTTCCTCACCTACTTCGCGGCAGTGGAGCGCCATGTTTTCATTACAATTTATGAGCCGAGCGCAACGAATGAGATAAACAAATTCACTCTAGCTGCCGGTCAGCTCACCACTATCAATTGCAACTGGGAACGAATTACTGACTCTTACCCAAATGCCACGCATGTCGATGTGTACATCAAAGAAAGCTCAACACCTCTCACGTTTCAACAGCGCTTCGTGCTTACCGAAGAGTACTTCGAGCATGAGGATCTATTCGTGTTTGCCAATTCAGTCGGAGGCATAGACACCATAAGGTTCACTGGCGTTCTGACAGAGTCTCAGCAGTTCAGCTTTGAGTCAGCCATATTTAGCCGACAGGAAAGAGAGTATTTCCATCGCTCAGAAGAATCATTCCAGAAAAACACAGGACTCTTTCGCACCAGGCGACAACTACTCTGGTCTCGAGACTTCTTCGCTTCAAAATTCAAATACTGGTGGACCCTTGGAGTCTTTTTCAGGGTGATCACACAGTCCGAAAATTTATCGAGCACTCTGCATCGAATCAATAATTACACATTCGGTTTCCGGTTAAGCGAACCGAAAGTTTACCAGGATTATCTAAAACTAAATCCATCTCAAGTATCACTCGGGCCAACAGAGCAATACATCAAAGTTCCTGAAGGCGAATATGTGCTCACTGAAGATGGAGATCAACTAATATTCGAATAACCATGAAAAAGCTTCTCTACATTTTTTTCCTATTGATCGCTTGCATCGCATCAGCACAAATCAAGGTTAGTGAGATGGATCCACTCCCCGATCTTGACACTAATCAATACTTCTGGATCCTGGATCCGGACACCAACCCTCAGTCTCACAAGGTGACCGTTCTTCAGTGGGATGAGCGCATTATTCATTTTATAGACAGTTTAGCTCCTGGTTCTGGAGATATTTATAAATCCGGCTCTCCCTCGCAATACCAACTTGTGGTATGGGATAATGACAGTACCATCTCAGGAATGATAGGCGTGACATTTGATGGTTTTGATTTTGATGTAGACGGCAATATTGTTGCCACAGGAGATGTGGAAGGAGCTTCACTCAATCTGACCAATGCTTCATACGCTGGTAAACTCTTTTACATCAACGGCTCTGGTGAAGCTGTAGCCATAACCGATGGTAGCAATGGAGATTTTCTTTCCACAGACGGAAGCTCTGGTTACAGTTTTTCAACACCCATAAAAAAATCAGGCTCGCCAAGCCAATACGAGTTAGCAGCTTGGGCTGACGCCAACACCGTTTACGGAATTGGTGAGGTTTCCTTCGACGGTACAGACTTTGACGTGCTAGGGAATATCATCGCTGCTTCAGGATTAGAAGGAGAAACCCTTACCATCAATTCAGCTTCATTTCAAAACAAGCTTGTTTACTTCAACTCGTCCGGTGTAATGACGGCAGTCCCCTCGGGAACAGTTGGTCAATTGCTTCAAGACGATGGAGATGGCACCTTTAGCTTTGTAACCGCATCTGGCTCAGGCGATATGACCAAAGCTGTTTATGATACTGACGATGATGGTGATGTGGATGATTCGGAGTTACTTCAAGGCAACAGCAGCTCATACCATCTGAGCAGGTCAAATCATACCGGAACGCAAGCCGCCAGCACGATAGGATCAGGCACCTTTGCCGACGCTCGAATATCAGAAAGCAGTGTAACTCAGCATGAGTCTGCATTAAGTGTAGCTCACACGCAAGTAACAGATTATGATACTGAGCTTGCGGGTAAGACTAATACAACAGCATTTACACCAACATCAGACTATCATCCTGCCACTAAGAAGTATGTTGATGATGAGATAACAGCAGCAGGTGGATATAATGACGAAGCAGCACAGGATGCTATAGGCACTATATTGGTAGATGGAACAGAAATAGACTTTACATATTCGGACGCCACACCCTCTATCACAGCGGCCATTGCCTCGGCGAGTATAGATGAAACCAAGCTTGACGCAAGCACAAATGCAAGTCTCGATTTAGCTGATTCGGCAGTACAGCCCGGGGATTTAGACTATTACACCGATGCGGATATAGACGGTACAGAGTCGGCTTTTACTGGTTGGGATAAAGATTCCTCTGATGATTTTGATGGTGATTACGACAATCTCACCAATAAGCCTACTATCCCTACGAACAACAATGAGCTAACAAATGGAGCTGGTTACCTAACAACCGAAGTAGATGGCAGCACATCGAACGAGATTCAAACAATAGACGTGTCCAGTTTTGACGGCACTAATATCAGCCTTTCGTTAAGTTCAGACGGTGAAGCTACAAAGACCATAGATATAAGCTCTGTTGACACAGATACACAGCTATCAGATGAGCAGGTGCAGGATATTGTAGGGGCTATAGTTGGCAATACGGCAGAGATAAATATCACATACTCAGACGCTACTCCATCAATCACAGCGGCCATTGCCTCGGCGAGTATAGATGAAACGAAGCTTGATGCGAGTGTTAACGCTAGTTTGGATCTGGCCGATGATGCGGTTCAGCCTGGCGATAACGTCAGCGACTTGACTAATGATTCGGGATTTATCACCAGCTACACCGTGACCACCGGAGATGTGACCAGCGCAGGAGCTGTGATGGATAGTGAAGTCGATGCAGATATTAAAACACTTGATTTACCAGCTAGCACCACTATTTCAACATTTGGAAAATCGCTGATAGACGATGCAGCCGCAAGTAATGCCAGAACTACGTTGGGATTAGGTTCATTATCCACCGCCTCAACAGTCAACAATTCCAATTGGTCAGGCACTGATTTGAGCGTATCTAATGGAGGCACAGGCGCAAGTACTTTGACAGGTATCGTGATAGGTAATGGCACAAGCGCATTTACCACTATCACTGATAATTCATCCAACTGGAATACAGCTTACGGGTGGGGAGACCATACAAGTCTATACCTGCCACTAGCAGGAGGCACACTGTCAGGAGCATTGACCACCACCAGCCGGATAGGCGCAAGCGCATCGAATTACATTCAGTTTGGATCAGGGAGTTCAAATGGGATATTCACCAATGACGCCTTTGCTATTTCAGCGGATGGCGAGGTTGTGATTACGTCAGGCGATGATACAAGCCTAACCTTATCAACTGGAGCTACCTCAGAGCCGAAGATTGAAATGTTTGGCAATTCGTCAGCGAGTAATCCGGGCGAAATTCATATTACTGATGCTGATGTTGAGATGGATGGAAATTTGGATGTAAACACGCTCGCTATCTCCGGCACAGAGGTAATAGATGCGAGTAGGAATGTAGATGCGGCGAATATTACGATTAGTGGTGATTTATTGAGCGATCAATTAGATTCAGATGAGTCGTGGGATGATGGTTTTTCATATTTTGCCCTAACAGGAGCTGACGCAAGAATTAGATCAATATCAACCGATGCAGGCACGTGGGGATCATTTTTCACGTTAGGCCAATTGGATTTATCTGAAGGCACGCATTTGGAAAATATATGGGGAATCGGTCGCCAAACAAATGGTGACGGTGGAGGGAACGGATCTCTGTACTTTACATACGGAACAGATCATGACCCAGCGCTCAATACTGCTATTTTTCGAGTAAATACAGACGGCACTATACTTTCATCACCTACATATTCATCAACCGTAGGCGGAACAAACCGAGATTTATACATAGATAATACAGGATTAATTGGATATGTGTCATCTATTGCGGCATCAAAAACCAATATAGACAGCTTGCAAAATGTAGATTGGTTGCTAGACTTAAATCCTGTCGAGTTCAATTATAGAAAAAAAAACAGTACAGGAGATTACACAGATGAGTATTACGACGAACTAGAATATGGGTTGATAGCCGAAGAAGTAGAGCAGGTCAATGATGAATTGGTGTTTTACGATGTTGACAGTACAGGCACTCAGGAGCTGCGAGGCGTGAGCTACTCAAAGCTGGTCGTGCCACTACTAAAATTGGTGCAGGAACAGCAAGCCCAAATTGAAGCACTCGCAGCAAGGATTGAAGAATTAGAAGACTAATCATGGAACCAGTCGACGGAGCACTTATATTCTTACTATTCATCGCCGCAATGGTGCTGATAGGGAAGATCATTGATAGAGATTAGATTGTAACCTCAATCAAACACCCTCATTTCCTCCCTTAATCTTGAGGTATCCACGTGCACGTAAATCATAGTTGTTGTTATCTTGAAGTGTCCCATTAGCTGTTGCAAAACTTCCACATGACCTCCCCTTCTTAAAAACTCAGTTGCAAAAGTATGCCTACCTACATGCATAGTAATGGCTTTGTACACCTCACAGGCTTCAGCTATATCCTTGAGCAACCTGTTAGAATATTGCTCAGCCATGACATTAAACAGCTTCCCTCTTTTGTTATGAATAAACCTGTAAGTCTTTGATACAAGAGGAACCTTAATCTTTTTGGGCTGTTTACGTCCCTTAAAAGGATAGAATGAGAGCATGCCATCATCAATCTCATTCCAGGTTACGCGTTTCAGATCAGAAAATCTCAATCCAGTGTAGCATGAAAATAAAAAGTAACCAAGCACCACTTTGTGAGATTCCGGGATATCGTTTTTTAAGTAATATATCTCAATCCTTTCAAGCTCATCAGGCCGCAGATAGATGATTCGGTTCACAAAAGAAGGCGGAGTATATTCATTAATAGACTTAATGTTTATTCCCACACCTCTCTTTAGAGCCTTTCTTGATTGAGATTGTATAGTCCTCACCAGTGTAGCGATTGTGTTCACGGAATACTCCTTCTTGCGAGCCCAGGCTTCAACTTTCTCAAGAAACTCCTCATTGAGTTCATTAAACTTAATTACAGGCTGAAACTCGCGTAATTGATTCATTTGAGAATTAATATTCTTCCACGTTTGAACCTCAATCTTTAAATCATGATATCGCTGGTTATTATCCTGCTCCACCCACGTGATGAAGTTCTGCCGAAAATCGTAAGTCTGATATTCTTTTTTGAATTGATCTACCGTAAGCACTAGATCACTATGCCTGTAGAACATCAGGATGTCATTAATCTTCGCTTGTTCCTTTTGAGATTGCAAATTGAAGTCGATGGCTTCCTGGTCACCCTTATACCTTTCTTTGAATTTGCCAGACTTATTGTCAAAATCCTTCACTGGCCAGCTGACCTCCAGCGGCACTGAAGTAGCCTTGCTATTGATAATTACCTGAATGTAGACGGACGCTCTTCCATCTTTGGTCTGTCTGTCAGACCTGATCCTGCACGCCACACTAACCCGCATGACTGGCTTTTTCGTGTGAAAAAATGTAGTCATGCGAGCCGTTAAATGTGGCTTCACTTTCTGTTTTTGCATGTCGTGTGAAATTTGTGTAAAACAAAAAACACAGTCCATTGCATAATACGAGGCATTTAACCCCTTGGTCGTACCTGAGGCCGGAATCGAACCGGCACTCCTTGCGGAACACGAGTTTGAGTCGTGCGCGTCTACCAGTTCCGCCACTCAGGCATATTTAGTAGTGCTTTTACTCACTTCGTTTTTCAAACGGAGGGCAAATCTATATTAATGTCTGTATTTAAGCAACAAAAAAAGGAGAAGCTCTCGCTTCTCCCGATCTATTTTTGTTGGAATTGATTTTTCGTTAAAAAGTAATTTTTTCTTCCTGGAAAACTTTACCTCTATGCAAAAGTACAAACGTAACCTGATCAGTGCTCAGACCTTCGAAGTTGTACTTCTTTTGAACCACGGTTCCCTCTTCATATGACTCAGAGTAGATTTGGTTTCCTTCAGCGTCCAATACGTATAACCTTACGTCCTTTGCATCTGGCTTAACTCCCGTCATCACAACACTTTTGCTCTCTAGTGTTCTTATGTTGAATTTCAAGCCTGACATGTCTCCCAAAATCACCTCATCAGCGAATTCATAATCCTCAGCAGAAACCTTTACGGTGTATTCTCCATCAGGAAGAGATGAAAGATTGTATTGCTTTACAAAAGCGTCAGTTGATTTAATATTCTCGCTATATACTACCTGACCAGTTTCATCAATCCACTCAACGCTTACAGTCTCGTCTTGTGTACCTTTATAGATCAGTTTGAAATTGTCTTCTTGATTTTGAGCTACAACTTTGCAGTAAGAACCTACGCTTGTAGAATCAACGCTTGCATTTGTTTTTGCGGCACCTAAAACTATTAAAAGTGCGGCAATTGTTTTGATTGTGTTTCTCATAGTTGTAATTGTTATGACTTACATTACAAAGAGACCAAACACTGATCATTATTTCAAAGAAACAGTCATTTTAGTGTGAAATTTATTACGATAATGGCAAATAAATGCAAATCACGTCAGTTTGATGCTGGTTTTTGAAAAATTCTCAAAACGAACCATTTTATCATATCCTTTTTGAATTATTCATATCGACTATATAAATATTCTAATACCTAAGGAAAAACCAAATAAAAACCCTGACCAAAAATGATCAGGGCAAATTAAATTTTGATGATTTCGTTTGCAGGCTATTGCACAGGGTAATATATGTTTGTTACCCACTTAGCAGTATCGGTTTCCTCCATTGGGTCAGTCACATACTCCTCCCATGGAGGGCCAGCAAATTCATAACCTGCATAATTTACATAAGCTTCAATTTCTTCATGAGCCACACCAGAGTCGTTGTAATCACCCATATAAACTGATTTTACAGCCAAACCTGAAGGAATGCTCTCTCTTACGATACCTTCGGCCAAATCCGGCGTAGCTACACTCACAGGAATGCCGCACGTAAATGCTACCTGCTCTTCGCTCCATAACGTACAAACGGCCATTGGCTTTCCACTCATCTCTATCCCTTCTTTTCCCATATAGCTCATGAGTGTACCATAGCTCTGTGCCATCTTGGTGGCAATCATAGACATATCTGTCGTAAACGAAACACCGAGATAATCATAAGGCTCAACAAACACCACGGATATATCTGTAGTGGCTTCTGGAGCAGACTCTATTCTCTCCTTCAGGTTTTTCAGCCCCTGCTCATAATCGGGTCCCAAAAACTTGTCCATCATCATACCAAACACTCTCCCTATACCTGATATCCCCGTCTCATCATATGTCCAGGAGACTTTAGTGCCTCCCTCAACCTCTTCAATTATATAAGATGCATTTGGAGTAGAGTCAAAGCCCTCAAATTTCATCTCAGTCTTGACCAGAGCTCCGGGTTCCACTTCTATAATCTTCATAGAGCCTGACCCAACCTGATCGCTTTCGCTTTTCCATGACAATTTAGTTCCAACACCCTGTACCGGACCCTCAGCTGTATAGACGGTGGCTGTATCTTTGGCAGACCATGGAGACCATTTAGTGAAGTTTTTGAATGAAACAACCTCACGATAGACCTCACCGGGTGATGCGTCTATGGTTATACTTCTTGATATGTGCGCCTCATCTGGCAGCAGCTGGATAGTGGCGAAGATGACCACCGCAAGTACTGCGATTATAATTCCAATAATTTTCAATGCTTTCATCTTAAGTAAGTTAGGTTTATAGAATATTGCATATTATGAAGTTAGAACAATTTTGCCAACAATCCCCCCTCTCGAGGCTATGACCAATGCCGGTTTTTGGCCAAGAATGATGGCCTACAATATCGATTTCCTATTTTATTTGCTTTTTGCAATGATCTTGAGGCTGGCCATGCCCTCACCAATAGGCACCTATATCGGGCTGTCTGTTAGCGTTTTTTTATTTGAAGTAATCTTTCTCCATTCAAAATGGAAAGCCACACCCGGACGCAGGTATATGGGCCTGCAGGTATTGAGCAAGGATGGCAATGAACTTTCAATCGTGAAGATCGCAATACGCACATTCCTCAAAGTAGTGTCGCTACTTGGGCTCTTTGTCGGGTTTATGATGATTTTCATTAGAAACGACAGACGCGCATTTCACGAGATAATATCGGGAAGCAGAACTGTTTTCAGGAAGGAAACTTGATTTTTAGACATTTTTTGGTTCCATCTACAAGGGAATCTTCTTATCTTTCCAAAAAACTACATCGACAATACAATGGCATCAGGATTAAAGAAATTCGAGAATTTTTTTGAGGGGTTCATCTTTTGGAGTCGCTGGGTGCAAGCCCCTCTTTATATAGGTCTATCATTTGGAGCTATCCTTTATCTGGTAAAATTCTTTCAGGAATTGATCCACACATTTCAGCAGACGATTGAGCTTCATGAAACAGAAATGATGCTTCGGATCTTGAGTTTGGTAGACATATCGATGGTGATGAACCTGGTAGTGATGGTAACCATAGGTGGTTATTCCATCTTTACCAGTAAAATAGATGTGGACATGCACGAGGACAAGCCCCTGTGGCTAGAAGATCTGGATGCCGGTCAGTTGAAAATTAAGCTCTCCACATCACTAGCTTCTATTTCAGGAGTTCAGCTATTGAAAACCTTTATAGACTACAGAGAGTCAATTCAGAAACAAGATTCTGAAAGTGTAATACTGGAGATCGTTATCCACATGGTATTCATTTCATCTGCTTTGCTTCTGGCCCAAACCGAAAAGGTCACCCACAGCTATAAGCATGGCGCTGCGGCCCTCGGAATTGGAGAGAATAACGAAACAGATGAAGGCTCTGGACACTAGTGCTAAACCGTAGATAATGAAATAATCAAAAAAAAAGGCTTTCAGAAGAAAGCCTTTTTTTTATTTGAACCAACCCCTAATCAATATTCCCAGGTAGGCGTATCGAGTTCTTCAAGAGCGGCGATCAAAAGGTCTACAGAATGCCCGATATCATCTTTATGAGACATTTCTATTACCTGATGCAAATGACGTGTTGGTATAGAAATTGCGCCCGCTATGGAACCATTTTTACCCATCCGCTGAACACCTGACGTGTCAGTACCTCCGGCTGCCAGGATCTCCGGCTGCCACGGAATATCATGTTTTGCTGCGGTTTCTTTCAAGAACTTAACCATACGTGAATCACAAATGGTCATGGCATCCATAATTTTGATTGCCGTTCCTTTTCCAAGTTCTGTCACTTTTTCATGAGCCTGAGCTCCTGGTAGGTCATATGCTATGGTTGTATCCAAAGCGATACCAAAATCAGGATTGATACTATGAGCCGCCACATTAGCCCCTCTAATACCTACCTCCTCCTGTACAGTGAACACAGCATAAAGGTCGAATGCAGGGTTTTTCAAATTTTTAAGCGTCTCGATCAGAATATAAACCGCCACCCGATTGTCTATAGACTTGCAGTTGACACAATCTCCCATCTCGATCAATTCACGCTCACGGGTTATTGGATTGCCTATTTCTATCCATTCTTCCAGCTCCTCTTTGGACATACCACAGTCAATGAAGTAGTCTTCAATCTTCGCTACTTTATTGCGTTCTTCGGCCTTCATCACATGGATAGGCTTACTGCCCATCACCCCTACTATATCTTTCTTACCATGAATGATCACACGCTGCGCGGTGAGGGTTTTAGGATCAAATCCACCCAAAGTCTGAAACCTGATGAAGCCGGCATCATCAATATGAGAAACCAAAAAACCAATCTCATCCATATGAGCCGCCACCATAACTTTCTTTCCTTCAGGGTTGTTCACGCCCTTTTTGATCGCGATGACATTGCCCATATTGTCAACGCTATATTCGTCTGCATGATCCTTGATCTGGCTGATAACAAGTTCGCGAATAGGATTCTCAAAACCCGGAGCTCCGGGAATTTCACATATATTTTTCAGAAGGCTAACATCTACTTTCATAAGAAAAGAAATAATGATATGGTCAGAAATAAAAAAAGTCCAGCGTAACCGGACTAAATGTGCGCACGAGAAGATTCGAACTTCCACGCAAGTTAATGCACCACCCCCTCAAGATGGCGTGTCTACCAATTCCACCACGTGCGCATGCGAGAACCATCTGTTCTCAATTGTTCCGCAAATCTAGCGGATTAATCAAAGTGAAAAAAATGAATTTACCATTAAACAACCTCCCAAACACTGTCTGTAAAAAGTCTTTCTGGATCAAACAGGTTTTCTACTACTTTAAACCCTGAAGACTCGGCCAATTGGGCAATTTCGTTTTGATCGTACTTCTTAGAAACTTCCACAAAAATTGGCTCCCACTTCCTGAATGAAATCCGCTTATCTAAAGATGAAATGAAAACCTCCTGATCTTGCAGACTAACCAGATAGCTTCTGCACTCACCTGTCATGGGGTCATACACCGGATTGTGAGCAAATGCCTCCAGATCAAAGTCTGCACCCAACTCCGTATTGATACGGGCTAGTAAGTTCAGGTTGAATTGTCGTGTCACACCCTTAGAATCATTATAAGCTGCCAAGATTTTGGCGGGATCCTTTTTGAGATCAAACCCAATAAGCATTCTGTCACCGGTATTGAGATTTTCACGGATGCTGGACAAAAAACCTGTCGCTGTTTCATTGAGGAAATTACCAATATTAGATCCAAGGAAATAAACCACATTGTGTCCATCTTTCTGAAATTTCAATTCATGCAAAATCTGAAAGTAGTCACCCGGCTTAGGTTCCACGTTGAGGTTGGGTATCTCCGCTTCCAGGTTAGCCCTTAATGTTTGCAACACACTTTTCGAAATATCAACCGGGCAATACGAGAACGAGGCTTTCTCGTCGGTGAAATGCTTGAGCAAAACTTTGGTTTTACTGCCATCACCTGCTCCAAGTTCAATAATTCTGAAGTGCTCCTGAGGCCGCATGAGCTCCAGTAATCTCGCCTTGTGGTTTTCAAAAACACACAGCTCTGCACGTGAAAGGTAGTACTCTTCCAGTTGCATGATCTTTTGAAAAAGTTGGTCACCTTTTTCATCATAGAAATACCGAGAAGAAAGTCTTTTGGGGTTTGACGATAAGCCTTCTAAAACGTCTTGTTTGAACTGTGTCAATTAAATATGTGAATTAGGTATGCCTTGCCATGCGAATGCCGCTACACATCCACCGCAAATGCGGGTGAAAAAAATTTCTGTACGTATGCCGGATATGATGACGCTGTGTGGCGTACGAGCCGCCTCTCAGCACCATTTGATTTATCATAAATTTGCCGTTGTATTCTCCAAGAGGGCCTTCAGGAGCCTGGTAAAACGGATACGGCCGATAAGCACTTGATGTCCATTCCCACAGGTTTCCTAGAAAATCATAAGTGTCAGTAGAAGTGGTTTCAAAGTGAGCTTCCTCCACAAAGTTGGATTTTACAGATAGTTCCGGCTGAAATTGGCTTGCAGCTACTTCCCACTCAAATTCGGTTGGCAGACGGTATCCGCGCCATTTGGCATAAGCATCTGCTTCGAAGAAAGAGATGTGACTGACCGGAGCATTAGGATCAATCGGCATTAGCCCACCTAATGTATAATTCATCCACTGCCCATCTTTATGTTTCCAATACATCGGATGCTCCACTTGCTCGTTGTTAATCCAGTCCCAACCTTCCGACAGCCACAAAAAATGGTCTTTATATCCACCAGATTGCACAAACTCTAAATATTCCGCATTGGTAACCAGGGCTGAAGATATCTCAAAAGCATGAAGAAATTGTTTGTGCCTGCCTAGCTCATTGTCAAAACAAAACCCTTTCCCATCATGACCTATATCGTAAATACCTTCTCCTATTCTCAGCCATTTGGCATTTTGTCCACTTGAATGATGCTTCTGCTTTTGCTCCCGATAAACCGGATATGTGGGATTGTGACCCAAAATGTATTTGATATCATAAACCAATAACTCCTGGTGCTGCTGCTCATGATTGAGCCCTACTTCCATGACGCGTTTTACCTCCTCGCTTACCTCCTCGCTGGCTAAAAAATTTTCCGTTTGCTCATCCACATACGCCCGGTAGTCCATGATTTCCTGTACAGACGGTCGTGTCAGGTTCCCCCTGTCAGCCCTGGCCCAGCGCTCTCCCGCTGAGATGTAGTAGCTGTTAAAGAGATAATGGAAATCTTCCCGGTAAACCTGAAACCCCTTGAAGTATTTAAGTAAAACGAAAGCTTCGAAAAACCAGGTGGTATGTGCAAGATGCCACTTTGGTGGGCTCACATCCATAGTAGGCTGCACCACATAATCCTCAACTTGCAGTGGCTCGCAAATTGTCAAAGATTGTTTCCTTATAGAAGAATACCTGCGGGATAAAATTGAGTTGCTATTTTGCTTTGTAGTGTTGTCTGGTAGCATCGAGCTTATTTTCGCTTTCAGGAGAAATATTTCAACTGTAACAAGGCCTATTTGGTTCGATACAAAATATAATAATTTACCTGTTGAGCCATTTTTTGAAGGAGCCGGATCGCTCCACGCTCACCACCACTTCAATACTATTTGGAGCCGGAGGGTTTAAATCCACTTTGACTCGGCTTTTTGAGTATGCGATCATACCAGAGATTGCCGAATAGGCAATGATAAATTTTCGATTGATCCGAAAAAACTTATTAGGATCCAGACTGGTTTCAAGATCTCCCAAATTGTAGTTGATGATATGCTGAGCTCCCTGATTGGTAACTAAAAATGTGTAGCGATCCTCACTGAAAAAATAAGCCACGTCACTCTCTTGAATTGACTTAATTTTCTCACCAAGTGTCACCAAAAACCGCTGTTGATAACCCGGATCTCTAGTCGGCTTAATTGCGTCAAGGAGCGACTGCATGTCAAACTCCTTTTTGTCTCGAGACCAATTTTTATACTTCTCTATTGCAGCTTTGAGCTCATCTTTGTCTATTGGCTTCAACAAATAATCAACACTTTTTTCTTTGAAAGCCCTGAGTGCATACTGGTCATATGCCGTGGTGAGCACAATTGGTGTGCTGTTTTTTACCTGGCTAAAAACATCAAAACTCAGACCATCTCCCAACTCAATGTCGGACAAGATTAGATCAACTTCGTTCTCAGAAAGCCAAGCTATCGCAGATTTCACGCTATCCAGCTTCACCACTACATTGTAGTCATCACTGACCTCACCAAGTATTTTGGCCAGATCTTCTGCTGCAAGCGGTTCATCTTCTATAATGGCAATATTGAGCATAACCGGATTTTAGTTTTAAGTTAAAACTAATCCGGCAATAACGGAATTTTTGAATAGTAAAATCCATCTGTCATAAAAAATTCTGGACGCCTTTTAGTAAGGTAAGAATAGCGCAGTGTGAGATTGTTCTGGCCTATTCCTGTAGACACCACATGCTCTTTGGCCTGATGGTTGTTCTTGACAATTAGCCAGTTGTCCTCATTGAATAGCCATACGGAAAGCGGCGTACTATTGGTTACAATATTGTGCTTGATCGTGTTTTCAATTAAAATTTGAAGAGAGGCACTAGGTATTTCTGAGTCAAGCACATCTTCGCTGATCTCCTGATGAAAAATCAGCGCATTTTGAAATCTCACTTTCTGAAGAAAAAAATAGTTTTCACAAAACTTCAGTTCATCCCGAAGTAAAACCATATTTTCCCGATTGTGAACGAGCATGTGCCTGTATATGCTGGACAGACGGCTGATAAAATCGCGGGCATTCTCATTTTCTGGTACCAGAGCACGAAGTGTATTGAGACAATTGAAAAGGAAGTGCGGGTTAACTTGATTTCTAAGGCTCTCTAGTTCTGAGATCACCATCTCCTTCTCTTTCCTCTCTGACTGCACAAGCAGTTCTTTATTTTTCTTGGTAAGTTTATAATTCTCAATTGCACGACTTATGACAATCTTCATCTCATCATAAGTCCACGGCTTGGATATATAGTGAAAAATATGTCCTTGATTGATGGCGCTAATTACCGTATCCATATCAGCATATCCTGTGACCAATATGCGAACCGGATCCATGGATACCTCCATGGCGTTTTTTAAGAACTCAATCCCGGTCATGCGCGGCATCCGCTGATCCGTAAGGATGATATTGATATCGCCGTTCGATTTTAATATACCCAAAGCCTCGTCTCCCGATCTGGCAGTGAGCACATTGTACTCTCTCCTAAATACAGTTTTGAAGTAGTCTATATTCCCCTGCTCATCATCAACGTAGAGAATGTTTACAAGATCTGATACGGACGCATCAGCCATCCAGTCCACGTTTGAAAACCACGACCATTATGGATAGACCACACACCCAAATCACACCGGTGAGTAGGCCAACAATCCAGGCCGGGCTGTGTCCGGTTTCGTTTTGGATTACAATGAGCACTAAACCCAGTGATGCCAAAAGAACACCACCGTAATAAGAAAGTTGTTTAAGAAATTGGACCATAAGCTTTTTTGATTTCTATTCAAAAAAGCCACAACTAATCCACAATGCCAAGCCCGACTCAATAAATAATACAAGAAAGCCCTACAAAGCTATTCGTATTTGAGTGTTTCGGCCGGGTTTATTCTGGTTGCCCTAAAAGCATGATAGCTGATTGTAACAAGTGCCACCAAAAATGTTATAAAACAAGCAATGACATAAGGCCACACTCCGATATCAATTCGATATGCAAAATCAGTAAGCCATTCTCTAAGTGCGATGTACGAAATGGGGACAGCAATCAGAAAAGAGATCAGGATGAGGAACAGGAATTCGCTGGAAAGCAAAACCATAAGTTGTGATGAACTGATACCCAACACCTTCCTAACACCAATTTCCTTTCTTCGCTGCTCTATGCTGAATGTGGCCAGGCCAAACAGCCCTAAACAAGCTACGAGAATCGCCAACCCCGAAAATATCAAGGTAACTGTGCTCAGCTTTTGTTCTGCTTTATATGAGTCGTTTAACCTGTCGTCAAGGAAAAAATAGTCAAAGGGTCGGTTGGGAATAAATTGACTCCACGCAACATCAAGGTCGCGAATGGCATTGGTGATATTTTCTCCATCAACCTTAACTGCCACATATTTTATAAACAAGTTGAATGCCCAGGGTTGAGAATTTAACGTAAGCACAAAAGGTGCAATGGGGTGATGTTTAGAAACAAAATTATAGTCCTTCACAACCCCTATCACTTTTCCTCTCAGTTCATCACCAAAATAAAAACGCTTGCCCAAAGCCTCCTGAGGTGTGCCCCACCCCATAGTTTGCACGAGCTTTTCATTCACTACCAGCGCGAGTGAATCATCTGTGATCATGGTCATATCATAATCACGTCCAACAACCATAGGTATATCAAAAGTAGAAGTGAAGTCATGACGGATATGAAAGTGCGGGAAAGGCTTTGATTGCTCCATCCCTTCAAATCGGTAATTATTCACTTGATGTTTGGCGCCCACTATCTCCTCCACGGCTGTCATAGATAGCACGTTGGTACTCTTCAGTGCCTCAGACTTAAAAGGCTCATAATGTTTGCCCATTGGGGATTTGATCACCGGAATCATCAAGATCTCTTCTTTATTGAACCCGATATCATCGTTTTGCAAGAGACTGAGTTGACGCACGGCTACTATGGTACCGATGATCAAAACAATGGAAACGGTGAATTGCGCTGTTACAAGAACCTTTCGGAAATTAAAGCCGCCTGCCTTCTTAAAAGTATTTTTCAAAACCAGTACAGGGTCAAATGATGATAAGACGAAGGCCGGATAAAAGCCTGCCAGTAAACCTACCAGCAGAGAAAGACCGATTATACCGAGAACCATAGCCGGCTCCAGCAGTACCGAAAGGCTTAATGCCTTCTCTGTGAGTGCATTGAATTCAGGGAGTGCTAAACTGACTAATATCAAAGCCACGGCACATGCCAACAAAGTGAGCAATACTGACTCTACAACAAATTGAAATACAAGCTGCGTTTTGACACTTCCCAGACTTTTTCTTACCCCTACTTCCTTTGCTCGCTTACTCGCTCTTGCAGTTGCCAGATTGACAAAGTTGATGGTAGCGATGAGCAACACAAAAAGCGCTACGGCACTAAATATGTAGATATTGGACTCATTACCATTGGCCTGAATCTCATAGTCAAGCCTTGATTTGAGGTGAATGTCTGTAAGAGGTTGGAGTTCCAGCGTTATGTCATCAGCAACAAAATCAGGGAAGTATTTCTTTACAAAATCAGGAAAATACCTCCTCAACTCATCAGTGGTGGTGTTTTCATTCAGCACAAGGTACGTCCAGCAAGGATTCCAGTACCACGTTTTCGGCAACTGTCCATTATAATGTGCATTGAGGCTGGAAAAGGATGCAATAAAATCAAATTGAAAATGAGCATTGAGCGGGGCATCAGCCATTACCCCCACGACTTCCAGGTTTTGGCCGCCCTGAAATTCCAGGTTTTGACCCATAGGATCAGCCCCATCGAAGTACTTCTCAACCATCGACTCGGTTATCAAAATAGAATTGGGGTTATCCAAAGCTGTTTCCTTATTCCCCCTGATCAACTCAAAATCAAACACGTTGAAGAATGTGGAATCGGCAAAAAAGAAACGTGATTCATTGAAGGCTTTGTCTAGTTCTTTGTTTGCCAAGGTCAGCGTTGGGGACTGGAAGTTGAACAAACGAACCGTATGGTCAATCATCCCACCAAAATCGTTCATCAAAGTTGGTCCCACAGGAAAGGGCTGACTTGCCGAGTGCTCCCCAATTCCTTCGCTTTCAAAGTTTTCTAC
>JBDVMP010000106.1:0-87172 GCA_039970095.1 Cyclobacteriaceae bacterium | reverse complement strand
AGACTGAATATTACCCGCATTGTACTTTACTATCGCTACCCTCATAGAAAATAAAAAAGGCTGTGAGCTGTACCCACAACCGAAACGAAGGTCAAATTTAGAAAGCTTAAGCTAAGCCGTAACCGATTCGGGCTTACTTTTTTGGAGAGCTTCTTTTAAAACTGCACGAATCTCAGGAAGACTCTGATAAAGCTGCTCGTAAGATTCTATTATGAAATACTCTTTTTGAAAAACATCCTTCCGATATGGTGTGTCCACCATTTTCGTCACGCTGAATTCGTGGTGCTCCGGCTCGTCAGACAAACAATATTTGGTTTCGCCTGCTGAAGATAAAATTCCTGCTCCATAGATTCTCAATTCGTTGTTTTCACGAATCAAACCAAACTCGACCGTAAACCAGTAAACACGAGACAACAACTCTATAGCATAATCATTGCCTACATACTCCAGCCCGATCTTGCTCAGCTCCTCCAGAAAATCAACAAAGCTCTGATTGGAGAGTAGCGGCACGTGCGCAAACACATCGTGAAACATATCCGGTTCTTCCAGATAATCCAGCTCCTCCATC
The DNA here is from genome assembly GCA_039970095.1 of Cyclobacteriaceae bacterium. Lineage (GTDB taxonomy): Bacteria > Bacteroidota > Bacteroidia > Cytophagales > Cyclobacteriaceae > JAMZMI01. The sequence continues at coordinate 86,604 of JBDVMP010000106.1, read as the reverse complement.
TTCCTGAGCCACGTGGTGGCCGGAAAGCGCTTGTTGGACATGAGCTCAAAAAATGTGTAGTCAGGCACGATACCCGGCACCACGGCCAACTTCCAGCCGGTAAGGCTGCTCAGAATCTCGTTGGTTTCAGAGAACTTAGGAATATGCTCAGCCTCGAAAACAACCTTGCCTAAACCATCCAGATAGGCCTTACTAGCGGCCTTTGGTAGGTTCTTGATTTGTCGTTCGTAGAGTAGCTTCCATACCTGAAAGTCCTCCTCGTTGTAGTTTCCGTAGATCTGTTGCATTTGTGTGGGGTGTTTTAAGCTACAAATGTAGCAATTCTTCAAAGCGAAAAGTTCCGTTTTTTATGGGTGGTGGGAAGTGGGGATGGAGTCTTAATTTAAAAAACTTCCAAAGTCTTCACGGACAAGCACCGAGACTTTGGAAGTTGGAATTGCATTGTAAAAAGAAACGTCATTCCGGTTTTGTCTGACCGAAGGGAGAACGGATACCGGAATCTCATCTAAAGTCTAGGATTCCTCGAACCTCGCTCCGCTGCGTCGTGGAAGGACGGCATTGAAAAAAACCTTAGTCGCTCTGTGGAGTCCCAGTGTGTCGGTCTGAGCCTGTGTAGTCGACAAAACACCCTTCGGTCTCAGAGTAGCAGCCTACTTGAACTTGATCTTCCGCATGCCATTGAGGTAGAGCCACATCATCTTGAGTTTGCTGCCTTCTTTTTTGCGTCCCATTTCCATAGCATCCCACAGTTCGTCCGGCACCTGATCGAGTTGGTTGAACTCTCCTGCGCCTTTGAGCCATTCACCGCCATCTATAGTAATCACTTCGCCATTGACATATGCGGAGTAGTCAGACACGAGGTAGGCTGCCAGATTGGCCAGCTCCTGATGCTCTCCCACCCTGCCTACGGGCACTTTATTTGCCGGATCAAATTTCTCTTTGAGCCCACCCGGAAGTAACCGATCCCACGCACCTTTGGTAGGAAAAGGTCCCGGGGCAATGGCATTGGCACGAATGCCATACTTTGCCCACTCTACAGCCAATGAGCGTGTCATGGAAAGCACGCCTGCTTTGGCGCATGCGGAGGGAACCACATAGCCGGATCCGGTCCAGGCATAGGTAGTCACAATGCTGAGGATGTTTCCTGCTTTCTTTTCTTCTATCCAGTCCTTACCCACGGCCAGCGTGAAGTTGTAAGAACCCTTCAAAACAATATCTACAACTGTATCGAATGCACGATGTGACAAGCGCTCAGTCGGGCTGATGAAATTACCCGCTGCATTGTTTAACAACACATCTATACCCCCAAACTTCGCTTTCGTGTCAGCAATCACCTTTTCGACCTGCTCATATTCACGCACATCACACGCCAGTGGCAATACGGTATTGCCGCTTGCTCCCTCTATCTCTTGAGCGGTTTGCTGAAGCACCTCCAGCTTGCGGCTGGTGATCACCACATTGGCTCCAAGCTGAGAAAAATAGGTGGCCATGGACTTGCCAAGGCCGGTTCCTCCTCCGGTGACGATGATTGTTTTTCCTTGCAGGGCATCTTCCCTGAGCATTCCTTCTGTGTAGTTCATGGGGTGTGTTTTTTAGGTTAGAAAGATAGGTAATGGGATGCAAAATCCGTTACATCTCCGCGATCCATTCACGAATTAAAGCGATCCCTTCATCGTGATTCATTTTGCGACCTAGCTCCGGCATCATCACACCAGGGTCAGTGCTGCCAATACGGTGATACAAAATTGATTGATCGGGCTGTCCTGGCACAATCCCAAACTTCAGTCCTCCCGATCCTCTGCCAGCAGCAACGGGTGGTTTGTTGACTCCCAACTTGTAAAGGTCAGTTTCGGCATAGGTAAGATAGAGTCCTGTGTTTTTAGCTGGCCCCTCCGCCCTGTGGCAGTGCGCACAGTTGATCTCCAGCCATGCACGCGCTCGTGCGTCCAGCGTCCCAGTAGTTTCATCGTCCCAGACAGGAATAATCGGCCACTCTGATTCCGGTGGCATGTTGGTCAACATACCCAATGACGCCCACTTGGAAAGTTGGTTGTGCGCACCATCTGCGTAGCTGAATGTTTTGTTCAGCTGACGAGCCGTAGGCCCAATGGGAGCCATTTCTCCATTAAGTTCGTGGCAGCTTTTGCACTGTACCAGATTAGGCACAGAGTATTTTACATTTCTCAAAACCCCATCCTCATCCTTCCAGCTGACAGGCAGGGTTTTTCCAGCAATTTTGAGTTCAGCTTCCGTTTGTTCCGCATTCCAAACATAGACCAGTGCTTGCCAGCCTTTGGGCTCATGGATAAGAAGTCTCGTTTCTATAATTCGACGATCGCCTTCAGGATGAGCAAAATCCAAGGGGTAATAGAAGCTCTTGATCAGGATGGTTCCTTCCGGAAAATCCATCACCTCTGATGGGTTGTAGTTTGACGTAGTTCCCTCGGGTAGTTTGACAAAGCGCGCCTTGTGCGCATAATCTGTAAAAAGCGGAGTATTCAGGTCGTAAGGAATGACACCCCTGTGGGGCGTGAGCTGAGCCATTGGCTGCTGGAATAACCCCCATTCTGACAAACGTTTGGGGGCGTCCAAATCGTCCGTAGTGCCTAGCGACACTTCCTTGACTGTGATTTGTTTCTTTTCAGGTTTGCGGCTGCAGGAGACTAACCCCACCAATAAAAGCAATGCTAATAATCTCATAGACTCAACTCTAACACAACCTGATCACCTTCACACTTATAAGCTCCTAAGCCTGTTTCCAGGTTTTCAAAGTCATTTTCGGCATCCAGATTGGCGAACTTGACGTTCTCACTTTCGTTGATGCACAGGCGAAAATCAGCGCCTGTTGCACTGATACCATCCCACACTATATCTGGTGTGTTCAATGGGAACTTCATCATGAAAAGCAAACCGAAATCATTCTCGGTAGTGGGTGTCAAATGTCCATTGTCAAAAATATTGTCGTGGATGTAAACATCATTGGGATAAGGATCATAGTTCATGTCCTTTTGTGCCTTCTCGATGTTTTCGTTGAGTTGTGACTCATCATCAGTAGAGAGCGCTTCCACTATATCATAGCTTATGATCGCCGTTCCCACCGACTGATTGTCTTTGATCAGGTTTTCGTAAATCTCAATATTTCTGGTAGCCAAAAGCATAAGACCTGTTCCGGGAGGAACTGTAGCCACGACGTTTCCTTCCGGCGCAAAATTGGTGTAGTTGTTAGACTCTATTCTATTACCAAAAACCCTGGTGGTGTGTCCATATTGCGTCAAGCCCGGAAGGTCAAAAACCAGAATACCACCGGTGTTGTGATGCGCATAGTTATCATAGATATCTACCCATTTAGAGTTTTCGCTCTCGATACCTGCCACGTTGTAATAAGCTTCATTGCTTCTGATTATCACAGAATCTGACTGCCCCACATAGATGCCCGCATCAGATGAGCCTATCGCCACACAATTCTCGATCAGAACATTTTTGGAAAGAACTGGGTAAAACGCATACGCTCCATTTTCCATTTTCGGTTCACCGTTCCACTGTGACCTCACGTCTCTTAGCACCACCCCCCGGCTATCGGTTATTTTGATGTTGTCTCCTTTGGCATCCTCTATGGTGAAGCCCTCAAGTGCGAGGTTGACGCAGTTTGCAGCCTTGATCCCTTCGGCTCCTTCTTCCTGAGCGGCAAAGGACAAAATGGTCTTGTCCATGCCTGCTCCCCTCAAGGTCAGGTGTTTTTTACCATCGATGAGCAGCGATCGGGAAAACATGAAGTATCCTTCGGGCAGATCTATGACAGCACTATCGGAAGCGGTGATCAGCTGAGATTGCAGATCGCTTTCAATACTGTTCCATTCGAGCACATCGCGCTCTGGTATATCCGGAGATTGGACACCACATCCAATCAATAAGAGTGTGACGAGAATTGGGGTAAAAACTTTCATTTTCAAAAGGTAATTAAAAACCTCTAATCCTCATACTAACTGATCGTCATGCTAACCAATCCGGCTTGGTCGTATTGACCCTGGCGCCCAGTGCATTCAATAATTGATACAATCCAAAATACGTCCTGTTTACGTATAGCCCGTGTTTACTACCCCGTGGATGTTTTGAGTTTCTCAGCTCCTTCATGCTCGACAGCTTTTCGCTTAGCGCATAAATTTCGTTGAAATATGAATTGTCAGAAAAATCAAACGTTTCCGAATGGAACGGTCGCCCCAGCAGCATGGTCATGTCTTTGAACACGTTGAGGTAGAGGTCTTTTTCCTTGACGGAATCATCTTCATAAATAAAACTCAGTCCCATCAAAATATCTATCAACTCATCATCATTGGCAATCAAATCACGACTCATGAGGCGGAAATATGCGTTGTAAAAATCCTCAGGGATTTCTTTCACACAACCAAAATCGATAACCCCAAGTGATCCATCCTCCTGCATGAGAAAGTTTCCCGGGTGAGGGTCAGCATGTACTTCCTTCAGCTCATGAACCTGATGGTGGTAAAAATCCCACATGGCCTGACCTATCTGATTTTTCACTTCTTGTGTGGGGTCAGTTTGCAAAAATTCTTTGATGTGTTTTCCATCCAACCAGTCCATGGTAATGATACGCTCTGCCGACATCTCCGGGTAGTATCGGGGAAACTTCAACCCATCAATGTGACTGCACGCTTCTGAAATGGAAATAGACCTGCGAACCTCCAGTTTGTAATCTGTCTCCTCCAAAAGTTTGCCTTCGACCTCTCCCATGTATTGATCCAGCTCTCGTTCATTGAGACCAAAAAGCCTGAGAGCGAAAGGCTTGACCAATTTCAAATCCGACCTTACACTTTCCGCCACACCAGGGTATTGAATCTTCACAGCGTAAACAGCATCGTCTTTTGTGGCACGATGCACCTGACCTATGGAGGCCGCATTAACAGCATCTTTCGTAAATGAATCAAACATAGCCAAAGGTGACTTGCCGAAATATTTTTGAAAAGTCTTGACCACCAATGGAAAAGAAAGTGGCGGTGCACTGTATTGACTCATGGAAAATTTGTCCTGATATGCTGTTGGCAATAGGTTTTTATCCATCGCCAACATCTGCGCTACCTTCAGAGCTGAACCTTTCAATTCGCTCAATGAATCATAAATATCCTCTGCATTGTCCTGATCGAGTTGGTCACGGCTAGTGTTTTTGTCGACGAGTTTCTTAGAGTAATGCTTAAGATAGTTTCCACCAACCTTGGCACCTGTTTTCACGAACCTGGCGGCACGCGAGACTTTGCCTACCGGAATACTGTTTTGCTCCTTCATCTAAAATGGTTTTTTGTTTTGGAAAAGGAATTTGGCAAAATCAATCATGGAATCAAGTGGCCCTTTTCCGACAAGGTCAAGTCCAAGATTCACGGATTTTTCGATGGCCGCATCTGTCTTCTCGAACGCTTCACTGTCATCATCGGCCCAAAACTTATTGATAAACATAAAGTGCAACCAAAATGCTTTCTCATATTGTCTGGCAAAAGGTCGCTCAGCTACCTCATCGGTTTCCTTTCCCTCAGCCATCAGATCAGAGACGAATTCTTCAAAACCATCCTTCAGTGAAAAAAGGAAAAATGGATTGAGGTCCTTTTTACTCATTTTCTCAAGCCTGTAAATCACATAGCTTCTATTGGGTAGGATCACCTCAAACCATGTGAAATAAAATGCCAGAAACTTTTCCCGAACCGAATATTGCGCAAAGGCCTCATCTTTCGCTAATGTGCTGGTTGTTTTGATAAACCAGTCCAGCCAAATGCTGCGCTCTAATGATTTGAAAGAATTGAAATGCTTGTAAAAATCCGTTTCCGTGGCTTTTAACTTTTTAGTGAAATCAAAGATTGAAACAGGGTTCTTATCGTGGGTAAGGAGGTGTTCTATGAAAGCCTTCTGAAGAGCGGCTTTACTGACTGCCCTGGTCTTGGTTTTTGCTGTAGTCTTTTCCATGCCGGGGTAACATAGTGTCAATTACAAATGTTCTGGCAAAATGAAAAAAAACAAAAAAAGCCTTCTCACGTCAGAGAAGGCCCTTAACCAGCGGTGAACAGATGCAGAACGCACTGTTACGTTCACTAAAGTAGAGACACCCCAGATAGTTTGAAATACCACTTTTAGGGTATATTGATCAAAAACCTGTTACAATCGTTTTAAAGCCACATTCCATCTGAGCCTAATTTTCACTAATTCTAACAAACTTTTAAAAGTCAAATCCCGACTTCAAATATTTATAAATTAATATATTTTGATTTATTTTGATAAATATTACAATTCATACAAATTTGAGTTTTCAAACAAACGCCTATTCCATATTTAATAAATTCATCATACTCAGAAACAACAAAACAAGCCCACGCTACCCTGAAGGATCATCAGCCACCAAAAGCATAAACATCTGAAATACAAAAGTTCATATCACTAAAACCCCGCAGTAATGGACATTAACAGGTTGAATAATTTGATCGAAAAAGTACACACGATCAATTCACACATTAACAACAGAGAACAAGATCCTCTTTTAGCTGAAAGCTTAAATGATTATCTGATTGAAATCAAGTTGCAATACGGATCATTTTTACTTGAAAAGCTTTTCGACATCTACGACGATTACTTCTCCGATAGCGAGATGAAGTCTATAGAAGAATACCTAACCAACGATGGTGTAGAAGTTGAAGGCGATGATTTTGACGAAATTCATTCCAGATTGACGATACAGCCCTATCCGCTCAGGTTTGAGATAGTGGGTGTCAACAATACTTTTAAAGAAGTGATCTGGTCAGCGGCTTGATTAAGCCCGCTCGCTCAGTTCCAACCAGCGCATTTCTTTTGCTTCCAATTCGGATTTGACCTGCTCCAGTTGCTCGGTGAGTTTCTGGAGCTTTTCATATTCGGTTTCGCCAGTCATTTCCTCTACAAGCTCTTCTTTTCTAACCTCTAATTTTTCCATCTCGCCTTCTAGACCATCGTACTCGCGCTGTTCATTGTAAGAGAGCTTTTTCTTTTCCACTGCTGGCTGCCCCTGAACGGTTGAAGGTTTCTTGGGCTCAGGCTCATTGCTTTTTCTGTCCAGTGTTGGGAGCTTTCCTTCCTTCTCGCGATAATCAGTATAGTTACCCGGAAAGTCACGGATATTACCTTGTCCTTCAAACACAAATAAGTGATCCGTCAATCTATCCATGAAATACCTGTCGTGAGAGACTATCATCAGGCAGCCTTCAAACGTATCCAGATAATCTTCCAGCACATTGAGCGTCATCAAATCAAGGTCATTTGTAGGCTCATCCAGGATTAGGAAATTGGGATTGAGCATCAAAACCCGAAGGAGCTGTAGTCTTTTGCGCTCTCCCCCACTGAGCTTGCCCACTACGTTGAACTGCATTTTTGGAGGGAACAAAAACTGATTTAAAAGCTGAGACGCAGTGATCTCTGAGCCATTGGAAAGTTTGATAACCTCAGCGACTTCTTTCACCACATCCAGCACACGCTTTGACGGGTCGAAAATGGCCTCCTCCTGGGTATAATATCCAAACTTGGTTGTTTGTCCCAGGTCGATCTTACCGCTATCTGGTTTCTCTTCGCCAGTTAGGATATTGAGGAAGGTGGATTTACCCACACCATTCGGACCCACGATCCCCACACGTTCTTTTCGCTTGAACACATAGTTGAAATGATCCATGATTTTCAAATCACCGTAGGCCTTGCTCACCTGCTCCAACTCCATGATCTTCTTACCTTGACGCTCACCTTTCAGGTTCACTTCAAGTTCCTGTCTCCCCACATTCTTTGATGCTTTTTCCTTCGTTTCGTAGAAGGCATCCACACGGTATTTCGCCTTGGTTCCTCTGGCTTTTGGCTGTCGCCGCATCCAGTCCAGCTCTTTTCGAAGCAGGTTTTTAGCTTTATCTACCGATGCAGCATCTTGCTGTTCGCGTTCTGCTTTCTTTTCCAGAAAGTTTTGATAATTGCCTTTATATCTGAAAATCTCCCCTTGATCGATCTCTAATATCTCATTGGTCACACGATCTAAGAAATACCTATCGTGAGTAACCATAAGCAGAGTCATGTTGGCTGTAGCTAAATAGTTTTCAAGCCACTCGATCACTCCAAGATCAAGATGGTTGGTAGGCTCATCGAGAATAAGAAAGTCAGGCTTTACTATTAGCGCTCTGGCCATGGCCACACGCTTTCTTTGCCCGCCAGAAAGCTCACCCATCTTCTGCTCCAGGTCATGAATACCAAGTTCACCCAGCATCTGCTTGACCTGGCTTTCATAATCCCACGCATTGAGTTGGTCCATGCGCTCTAGCAGCGGCGAAATATCAGGAGCATTGTCTGGATCGATTGTGGCTTTGTGCAAAGCCAACTCATAATCCCTGATGACATTCAGTTCGTCAATGTCCTCAGAAAAAACCGCTTGCACTACATTATCCGAATCTTCAAAAACCGGGTTTTGTGGAAGAATCGAAACCCTAATGCCTTTGCGAAAGGAAACAACTCCTCTATCTGGCTTTTCAAGACCAGCAATGATTTTGAGCAGCGTGGATTTACCACAGCCATTCACACCGACCAATGCGGCCTTTTGTCCTTGATCTAATCCAATTGTAAGATTTTCAAATAGCTGTCGCTCATCATAGCTTTTGGCCAGCCCTTCCACCGATAGGTAATTCATGCCGCAAAGGTATGATTAGCAAAAGACATTGAGCAAAAAACTTACATCTTAGACGCAAGAGCCTCTGATTTTGAATGAGTCTTTCTTAAGAGGTGAAATATCGATTGAAGCCAACATTGAGCTTCAATCGATTTCGTCATACCATTTTTACAAAATCATTCAGAAGCTTACAGCCCTTCCAAAACTTTGGCTCCAGCCGGAGTATCGAAAAAGTCAGGATCAAGATCGTTGTGAAATGAGTAATCGCTCACCGCGATATTGGTGATGTGTTCTTCAGGTGCTTCATCAACCCACCAATATGTTTTATACCCAGTAGGCAACTGAATACCGTCAACCTCTACTAACGAATTTATTTTCATAAATTTTTCGTTCGAGTGGCCTCCATTGGGGAAAAAGCCCGGATATGAAACTATATAACGCAGTGCCCCCATAAGTTTGGTTTTCTGATTGATGTAAATCACATAAAAGTCTCCCGAAGCATCTCCCACTCCCTGGTCGTAGCTTACTTTCACCAAATCATACATTTCCCCTTCGAGCTCTTGAGGCGACAAATAAGAATACTTGATCCCTTCATCAGCAAGAACAAATGGCAAGCCAATGAAATAGAAAGGTGTCTTAGACCAAAATCTTGCGTTTACAGAAAGCTCAGCTGTATCCGGAAAGATCCAGGCTTGAGAACCATCCCAACCAAAACTCATATCTCCTTCAGGCACTTCATGAACAGCCTTTACCGACCATTGCTCTATTGTTTGCACTGTATTTCTTCTGGTTCCACCACCTAAAGGTTGGTAATCAAATTGAAATCGAATAGGCCCATTGCCAAACCAGCTACTGAGTCCTCCATGCGCTTCTATACTCTCCCATACCTTCGCTCCATTTTCATCAGACAGCAAGCGCTCTTTCGCTGATGCTACCCTATCGTTTATCCATGATTCATCAATAAAGCCTCCTTTTTCTGTTTTTTGAGGAGTTTGGCAAGCAGCCAGAATAATGATGAGTACTATCGCGATCTTGTTCATTAAATTGTTTTTGTTTCGTGTGTTAATTGAAGCTGCAAAGAAAACGTTCCATATGGATAATAAACAAGCATGGGAATATCTTAAGCATCAAAACGTAATGCCGCTTACATTATTAAATGTTAGGATTGATTCTAAATTTGCGATCATTGCATTTTGAAAAAAGAACCTTCATGAGATTATTCATAACGACAATTTTACTCATTTCTTCGGCTCTCACTTTCGCTCAAAAAGCGATCAACTATGAGCTTGTACTAGACGATATCCAACACCATGAGCTGCGCATAAAAGTCACCCTGACAGAGCTAAATCGCGACACATTAGAAATCCGTATGCCCAACTCATCTCCCGGGCGATATGCGCTGCACAATTTTGCAAAAAATGTGTACGCCGAGTCTGCAACTGACATGGAAGGAAAACCGCTGAAACTTATCAGAACCACCCCTTTTTCATGGAAAATTCCATTGATTGGAAATGACGTCATTTTCGAATACACACTGTATGGAAATCACGCTGATGGAACCTATACAGGCATAGATGCAGAAAGGTTACACCTCAACATGCCCGCCACTTTTGCTTATGGCACCAATCTCGAAGATAGGAAAATAAACCTCACCATTGATCTCACGGACAAACCCGAATGGTCAGTTGGTACGCAGCTTCAGCAAGAAGATGACCACACGTTCTCCGCTCCTAACTATTACTACTTTTTTGACAGCCCAACCATGGCTGGTGAAATATCCTGGAGAAGCTGGGAGGTGGATGGACAAACCATTGAAGTAGCCACCATGCATCAGGGTAATGATCAGGAGTTGGATAATTACATAGAGTGGATCAAAAAGATTGTAGATCAGGAAAAAGCAGTATTTGGCGAATTGCCGAAATTTGATTTTGGCAAGTACACCTTCCTTTGCTCCTACAGCCCGTGGGTTCACGGTGACGCCATGGAACATCGCAATAGCACCATTTGCACCAGCCAGGGCAACCTCGCTCAGCACGCTCCTTACCTGATAGGGTCTATTTCTCACGAATTTTTCCACGCCTGGAACATCGAGAGAATCAGGCCAAAGTCTCTTGAACCATTTGATTTTGACAACACCAACCTTTCGGGTGAATTGTGGTTTGGCGAAGGTTTTACCAACTACTACGACGAGCTGGCTCTATGCCGGTCGAAGATTATCAGCCAAGAAAAATACCTGGCCACAGCATCCGCCGTACTCAACAAGGTGTTGAACTCTCCGGGACGTAAAATTCGCACCCCCATCCAAATGAGCCACAATGCGCTCTTTGTGGACGCGGGAACTGCCAATGATGCTACCAACTACCAAAACAATTTTATCAGCTACTACACCTACGGCGAACTACTTGGGCTCGTGCTGGACTTATCTATTAGAAGCGAGTTTAGAAACCTGTCTCTTGACGATTACATGAAGTATGTATGGCAGCAATATGGCAAAACAGAACAACCATACAACATGGAAGACTTACAGAACGCTCTGGCCACTGTGACTGGTGATGACGCTTTCGCAAAAGACTTTTTCACTAACTATGTCTATGATTCTCAACTTCCAGACTTTGAAGAGTTATATGCCCCAATGGGCATTAAGATTGCCCTGGCAGAAACGGGAAAGGTTTACACAGGAAAAGTGAAAGTAGCCGAAGATGGACGAGTGGAAAGCGGACTTCTGAAGGGAACAGCACTGTATGAAGCCGGGCTCAATCAAGGAGACAGATTGCTTTCCCTTAATGGAATAGAACTAGATGAAGACAATACATTTGAAGAAATAGTAAGCGGACTGAAGCCGGGCAAAACATATGTCGTGACTTATGAGCAACTGGGTAAATTAAAATCAGCCAAGTTCACGGCCACTCAGGATCCAACAATCGTTTTGTCTTTCGCAGAAGATGCCGGAAAAAGTGAGCTGAAAAACAGAGAAGAATGGTTAGGAGCGAAGTAAAATGGAAAAGGCGCAACATCCCGGAGGATAGTCGCGCCCTTATCACCGCCTAATCTTAAACTACTCAACGCTTAACAAAGCAAAAGTGATACATGATTCTGATGTTTTTTTGAACTTAGTTTTTAGAATGTCTTGATCGTAACCAAAGCACCTTAAAAGCAGTCATTAGTAGAACTAATTACCACAAACAAAAAAAATGAAATTCGGAACTAAAGCCATACACGCAGGACAGCACCCCGACCCTACCACAGGTGCGGTGATGACTCCAATCTACCAGACCTCTACTTATGCGCAGGAGTCACCGGGCAAACACAAAGGATACGAATATGCCCGCACGCAAAACCCGACAAGACACGCGCTGGAAGAAAACCTGGCAGCACTGGAAAATGCCAAATTTGGAAGATGCTATGGATCAGGACTTGCTGCAACAGACGCAATCCTTAAGACCCTCGCTCCCGGAGATGAAATCATAAGTACGAGCGACCTGTATGGTGGTACGTTCAGAATTTTCACCTCCATCTATGAGAAGTTCGGATTGAAGTTCACTTTCATAGACATGAAAGATCTGGAAGCCGTGGAAAAAGCGATCACGGAAAAAACCAGGATGGTTTGGGTAGAAACCCCCACCAACCCGATGATGAACATCGTGGATATTGAGGCCGTAGTTAAAATCGCCAAAGCCAAAGGTGCCATGACGGTGGTCGATAACACCTTCGCCAGCCCGTACCTCCAAAACCCAATCAACCTCGGAGCAGACGTGGTGATGCATTCGGTAACCAAATACATAGCCGGCCACTCTGACGTGGTGATGGGATTTGTGGGGACCAATGACAAGGAAATGGACGAGAAACTAGGCTTCATGCAAAACGCGAGCGGAGCTGTGCCAGGTCCACAAGATTGCTTCCTTGTATTGCGTGGAGTGAAGACACTGCACGTAAGGATGGACAGACATTGCAAAAACGGAGAGCGAGTGGCCAGATTTCTAAAAGATCACCCAAAGGTAGAGCATGTTTATTGGCCGGGATTTGAAGATCATCCCAACCATGATGTGGCCACAAAACAGATGAAAAGCTACGGAGGCATGTTGTCTTTCATCTTGAAAGAAGACAGTCAGGAGGCGGCATTCAAAGTATTGGAAAATCTGCAGGTCTTCACTCTGGCAGAGTCGCTTGGAGGCGTGGAATCGCTCGCCGGACACCCTGCGAGTATGACTCATGCGAGCATACCAAGAGAACAAAGACTGGCCGGCGGCTTGACTGATTCGCTGATCAGACTTTCCGTGGGGATCGAGGATTCTGAGGACTTGATAGAAGATTTGGGTAAAGCGATTGGGTAAAGTGAGATCCCCCGGTACTTATGCCCACGCTATGAAGCGTTGAAAGATGTAAAATTTTCTACAATTGCAGATATCCAAACTTTCCCAAACCCAACACCTCCCCAAATTATTGTACCTTCAAATAATTTAGCATAACAATGGAGACAAACCCAAATCTGGCAGTCTTAATCGACGGTGACAACATACCCTCTGCTCACGTGAAAGAAATGATGGAGGAAATCGCGAAGTATGGCAACCCAACCATCAAAAGGATCTATGGCGACTGGACCAAGCCGCACCTTTCGAAATGGAAAAACCTGCTCCTGGAAAATGCCATTACCCCTATTCAGCAATATGGCTACACCACTGGCAAAAACGCCACGGATTCAGCCATGATTATTGATGCGATGGATATTCTCTATTCTGCGAAAGTCAATGGTTTTTGTCTGGTATCCAGCGACAGTGATTTCACACGGCTGGCCACACGACTGAGAGAGGCCGGCATGCAGGTCATCGGCATTGGTGAAAAAAAGACGCCCAATCCTTTCATTGTCGCTTGCGACAAGTTCATTTATGTGGAAATTCTGAAAAACAAATCAGACACACCAGATAAAGAGAAAGGCACGGAAAAGGATGGCGTAGATAAGATCACCAAAAAGGAAATTCAATTCATCTCCACCACCATTTCTGCCGTATCGGATGATGATGGATGGGCATTTCTGGGCGATGTGGGCAGTTTGCTTCAAAAAAAGCAACCCAACTTTGACTCAAGAAACTATGGATTTGACAAACTCACCCCACTGATTAAGTCTATTGAAAACTTCGAGCTGGAGCAAAGAGAGAACCCCAAAAGCAAGCACAAATTGATCTATGTGAAGATCAAAGAAAAGTACGCTGGCAAAAACAAGCGGTAACGGGTTACATCTGATTTACAATAAATGATTCTTATGCAATATGATGCATCAACTGTAGCGGAATATCTTGACCTTCTCGAAGATGATTGGCGAAAGCCTACACTTAACAAAATTCGGGAGTTCATCAATAGTAAAGCTCCCGGTCTTACAGAAGGTATCCATTACAAAATGCTTTCGTATGGGGATGAAAAAGGGAGTCTGTTTTATTTAAACGCACAAAAAAACTACGTCAGTCTTTACGTTGGAGATACCAAAAAAATTGATCCTGATGGTGTCTTGCTAAAATCACTCGATCTGGGCAAAGGGTGTATTCGTTTCAAAAAAAGTACCGATCCTGCTGAAACGCGTATCCATGACTTTATTATCCGAGCGCAGCAACTCTGGGATCAGGGTGTGGATGTGGGGTGTTGATGAATCCCATCCCATGCCATTATGGGAGCTATCTCCAACGACGGCCAAGGAGATTCCTCTGAATTTCTCATGCTTCGAAATCCATGGAATGACGCTGGTAGTTTTATCATGCATTGGAGAATTATAGTGTTGCCAGAATGTTCCACCTAACAAGGAGGTCGGGTATTTCTACGGGACCTCCCACCAATCCGTTTTAGCCCTAGCTCCTTATTTCAAAATAATCTTTTCGGAGACTGAGCCCTCTTCCGTTTCCATAAAAAGGAAGTAAACCCCTTTGGTAAACCCGGCAAGGTTGATTGTCAGTGACCCGTCCGGTTTTATAGTGTTGAAAATTTCCGTTCCACTCATATCAACAACCCTCACCTTCAAAATCTCTTCAGCCGTATTGGAAATATCGACCGACAAGAATTGAGTCGTTGGATTGGGGTAGATACTTACCGTTTCCGTAAGAGATTCAGCACCCAGAGCCTCTTCCACTGTACCTTCTCCAGCTACAGAAACAAACTCAACTCCGTTGTTGGAAGTAATGACCAGATCGCCGCTATAGGCTTTTTCCTCAGTTGGTGTAAACGTTATATCCAAATCGATCGACGATCCAGCTTCTAACGTAAATAAATTATCGCTTACAGTGAACCCTTCGGGAAGCGCAATTTCTGACACAGACAATTGTCCATCTCCGGTATTAGCAATGGTTAATTTTTGAATTGAAGTCTCGCCAACAAGGGTTTCCAGGAAGGAAATCGCATTTGGCAAATCATAAACCGGCCCTGTGATTGTAAGTACGCCTTCCTGAAGGGACAACTCATAATTGACACCTGAGCCACCGGATAGCGAAATGGGGTATTCCCCCCGATCACTGGAAGCAGTTGCAGTTGTTGAAATACTCGGCACATCGTCCAGTGTGCTTTCATCTTCACCATTCACAAAACCAGCATAAGCATATGTTAATTCAGGTAAGTCATCGCCCTTGTTGATGGTTTTATCGTCCGCTTCCACTGTAAGTGTGGCTTTGTTGACAGTCAGCGTTCCGTCGGTCAAAGTAATGGCATAGTTATCTGCTGAACCACCCGACAGGATTATATCATATGCTCCAACCACAGTGGATGCTGTAGCACTTGTGCTGATAGATGGTGCAGTAATATTCGCTTCACCTTCTCCGTTTTCAAAACCATCGTAGCTTATGGTCAACTCAGGGTTCGCCTGTCCATACGTTTTGGTTTTGTCATCTGCTGTAATGGTCAAGTCTGCCGGTGTGATAGTAAGAATTGCCGTATTACTCGTCAGGCTATAATTTACCAAACCAGAACTGGCTAGCCTGACATCATAAGAACCAACCGGACTGGCTTCATTGGCTGAAGTTTCAGGAGCCAGGTTCAACGCCGCTGCATTATCTCCATTGACAAAACCATTGTAGTCCACTTCAAATGTCGGATTCACTTCGCCGTAGGATTTTGTTGCATTTCCAATGGTGGCATCTAAAGGAGCCTGGGTAATCGTCAATGTGCCATTCGTATTGATAAAGTTGTAATTAGCATTGGATCCCCCGGAGACTTCAATGGCATACGTTCCAACATCACTTGTTTCTGTGGCTGTAGTAGAAAGTGTCAGTAAAATTATATCCGCTTCGCTATCTCCATTGACCAACCCGAACAGGTCAAATGTGAACTCCGGATTCTGTTCACCATAGACTCTCACTTTGTCATCGGCAGTGATTGTAAGATCGGCTGGAGTAATTGTCAGCGCTCCCACATTTGCACTCACAGCATAATTTTCTGTTGTGCTATTCAACAGCGCAATGTCATAAGTACCAACGTCACTTCCGGCCACTGCATCTGTGGTTACTCCCCCAAGCAATGTCTCATCGTCATTATTTACAAACCCGGTATAGGTGGCCGCAAAATCAGGAAGATCATCTCCATAAACTTTGGAAGCATCACTGATCACTACTGATAAGCTCGCTTTGTTGATTGTAAGTATCCCATTGTTTGTGGTAATTGAATAATTGTCCGCAGCGCCACCTGACAATACAATGTCATAATCTCCAACCGCACTCAAATTTGTCGCAGACGTGGAAACAGTCGGAGGAGTGATTGACGACTCATCATCTTCATTTACGAGACCTGCATATTGAATCGTCAAATCCGGATTGTCCTCACCGTATATTTTCGTTTGGTCTTCTGCAACAGCCGTTAGCATAGCAGGAGTAATTGTCAATGTCGCCACTTCACCAGAGATTTCATAGTTATCGGCTTCAACCTCCGAAACTGTAATATCATAAGAACCAACACCTGATGTCTCATGCGCCTCAGTCGTTGGGCCTGATTGAATCACAGATCCATCCTCACCATTTTTAAACCCTGAATAAACCACTTCAAATGTTGGGTTTTCAGCTCCATAAACTTTGGTCGCATCACTGATTACGGCTGTTAGTGGAGCTTTGGTTACTTCCAAAGTACCCTCTGTTGTTGAAAGCAAATAATTCGTAGATGGGTTCACACTTTGAAAGTAAATGGTGTAATCACCCACCACGCTACTTTCTGTGGCTGCCGTCAGGATTGTGGGGGGTGTGATGTCTGCCTCGCTATCTCCGTTTAAAAAACCTTCATAACTGATGGTCAACACTGGGTTCTCATCTCCATAGACTTTCGTCTTACTGTCTGCAATGACTGAAAGTGTTGCCCTGTCGATTGTCAACCCACCATTTTGAAAGGTTATATTGTAATTCTCAGCAGTGGCATCAGCGGCAGTAATGGTATATAAAGCAGCATCGGAAGTTTGAGTGGCAGAACTGGTCAAAGTCAATCCAATGACTTCTGTTTCGTCATCATCAAACTTGAACCCGGTGAATGAAGCTGTAAATTCAGGAACCTCCTCGCCATAAATTTTGGTAAGGTCATCAGCTTTGATCGTCAAATTGGCTTTGCCTGTTGTGACCGTTTGACTTTCTTCCGCTGGAATGAAGTCCTCATTCCCTGCCTGTTTCGCAGTAATGGTGACTTCTCCAACGCCAACCACTGAATACTCATTTCCCGATATGGAAATGATCGACTCATCAGAACTTTCATATGTGAAAGACAGCCCGGAATCGACTGTGGCATTTAAGGATGTCGTTGTACCGTAGACGTTCGCTGTAATCGTGGAAAAATCAATGGTTTGCCTGCTTTTAAGAGATGTAACGAAAGCATTCAACGCATAAGATCCGCCGTTTCCCGACACAAGTTGATCGCCAATTAAAATATCATCTAATCCATCTTCGTTAATATCGACCAATTCAAAACCACCTTCAACAGGCTGATATTCAATAGGTTCTGACAGTTTAAAATTTCCAGCACCCAAGTTAATCGCAGTGAAGAGTTTAAAGCCACTCGAATAAGTGTTGCCAACAAAATCGATCAAACCATCACCATTGAGGTCTCCTGATTTAACCTTTGGAGGACCTACAC
The DNA here is from genome assembly GCA_039970095.1 of Cyclobacteriaceae bacterium. GTDB lineage: Bacteria > Bacteroidota > Bacteroidia > Cytophagales > Cyclobacteriaceae > JAMZMI01. The sequence continues at coordinate 68,861 of JBDVMP010000106.1, read as the reverse complement.
CTCCGAATGTTGACGTGGTACCACCAGCTGCAAAAAGTGAAGTGAAGTCTCCATAGGTGTCGTCACCATTGTTTTTTATCCAATTCAGCCCATTGAAAATAATATCATTGACCTGATCATTGTCTCCGTCTTCCACAAGAATCTGCTGAACCACTCTACCATCAAAGGGAATAATATCTGAATAATAACTTGCGAAATTTTCGTCATTCGCGCCAAGCTCCAGAATCTGGAAAGTGGATGATGAATTGTCAATTTTTTCGGTGAACACAAATTCAAGCTTTTCATCACCGGTTACATCTCCAAGAGCATATGAAGTCAATGAGACGCCTATTATAGTTACAACATGCATGGTATAGGTTTGATCGCCGTTGTTTTTTAGCCAGCGCATAGCATCGGTAGACGATCCTCCATTCTGATCTGCAACCAGGATATCCAGATCTCCATCATTGTCTATATCAGCGGCGGTGAGCGTTGGAGTAGAAGTTTCTACTCCTGAGCCTATGACTCCCTTTTGGCTATTGGATGGATCATAATTATTCGATTCAAACGGATAAGAAGTGCTAGAAGTACCCATAAAGTCATATGTCAGTTTTAGCACATTGGCATTTGCAATCAGCATATCCCATGTCCCATCCCCATCAAAATCCTCGATGAGCGATCCTCTGGAGAAATCATTAATACCAACCTGTAAATACTCTGGTCGTTTAGTGAATGCCCCGTTTCCTAAACCATAGTTGACCAGAACTTTGCCACTATACGTGTGCATATCATGGGTGATCAGATCTTTAAGTCCATCCTTATTCAAATCTATGTATTGAATGCGAGAGACATCTCTCAATGCAATATTGATGACTTGACTCTCGTACGTATTATCCGGGTTTTGTCTGTGGTAGGAAACGTTGTAATCCCTATCAGAAGCAGTGATGATATCAGTATCTCCGTCCTGATCAAAATCATGGCTGATAAACTGCTCCGCTCCGTCTTTATGTGCGTAACTAAAATTGGTATAACTGAGAATGGTATCTGTGTCGAGTTGAAATTTCTCAAACGTTGAAGTCCCATTGTTGGTAAAAAAGCGAGTACCTCCACCTGTAGTTGCATAAGTCTCTGACATGGCCAGATCCAGGTCACCGTCCTCATCAAAATCAATGAAGTTAACTGCATTATGTCTGAAAAGGTCTCCGTTGCGATTGTTCGCCGGATCGATATAGTCGTCCTGAAGGAACGATGCAAAGCCATTCGACCCGTTATTGATGTATAACAGTACCTCTCCTGAGTAATCTTCTGAGTTAGCTATATCAATGTCTCCATCATCGTCAATATCTCCAAAGGCAAACTTCCACAGCAGGCTCAAACTATTACCACCTACACTAAAATTACCGTTACCATCATTTATAGCGATTGCGGAGTTCACATTATGAAGAAATAGATCAACATCACCATCGCCCTCCATATCTATGGCTTTCAAAAACCTGACGCCATCACCAAGGTTGGCACCAGAAATTTCGGTTCCATCAATGAGTATTTCAAGCACCTCGAAACTCATCGATCCCAAATTCTTTGCCCATCTGATGTGTCGTCCAGAGTTTTGATAGTACGAAACGATTATATCATTCAACCCATCATCATCAATATCTCCGACAGTTAAATCCAGCGGAGTACCGAAATTTTGAGTGAGATCAATGAAGTCATAATCTCCATCTCCCAGGTTATGATGGATGTATAAAAAGTTCTGATCATGCACAATAATGTCATCTAAGCCGTCATTGTTCAAATCCGCTACCTCAAAACGATCAGGTGCAGATGGGTAAGTATAGAATTGGTAAACAGAATCCATGTTCCCCCCTTCGTTGATAAATACTCTGGAATCAGGTATTGACCCACCAAAGAAAACGTCCATATCCCCGTCGGAATCAAAATCAATCTTATAGATTTTGGTTTGCTGCGAAGTGAATACGTCGGTTCTGGGGATGGGTTGCTCTAAGAAAATTTGAGCAGAAGAAATGTTCAAAACAAGAAATGATAAGATAAATAGCTTCGTGCGGGTGAACTTCATTATATGATTTTTTCGCGCTAAAATTGAATTTTAAAATGTTCATCGTAAACAAATAAGATCAACTCCGAAATGCAAATCTCTTTTGTCAGCACCACTAGAGTCTTTGTGAAGCCATTCAAGTCTTCTGTGGGACATGGCCAATCAGGTCAGGTAAATTGCCAGATCACTTCCTTCTGGCTGCTGTCAGGTGTTTCCATCTGACGATACAGTTCGGGTAGAAATACCCGGCTAAACACCTAAGCGATTGGCTCAAACGGATGTTGGAAAGTTTATCGCACAAGCCAAAGACCTCTGGGATCAGGATGTGGGGTGTTAGATTGCTTTCCTTTATTACTATCAAAATAGTTGTATTACTATAAATATAGTTATATGTTTGGGTCATGAAAGAATTGACCAAGGCAGAAGAGCAAGTGATGAACTACTTGTGGAAGCTCGAAAAAGCTTACCTCAAGGACATTGTTGCTCAGTTTCCAGAACCAGCACCGGCCTACACCACCATATCTACAGTGGTGAACGTACTGGTGAAAAAATCCTTTATCGGTTTCGAACTACATGGCAAAGCAAAGCTTTACCAACCTATGATTAGCAAAAAAAACTACACCAGACACGCATTTAAGGGGATGCTCAGTAGCTTTTTTAACGACTCGCCTCAGCAGTTTGCCTCATTTTTTACTCAGGAAAATGATCTTGACTTAACCGAACTCCAGGAGCTCAAGTCCATGATCGAAGATCAGATTTCCAAACAAAAAGAAGACAAATGATGGGGGCATATCTGTTTAAGGTTTTGATCTTTCAAGCGGCTTTTGCTTTGGTTTATTGGCTCTTTCTGCGTCAGCACACATTCTTTCGACTAAACAGAACCTATTTACTGCTGGCTTGCACCATACCCTTTGCTATGCCTTTGCTCAATTTGTCATTTTCAGACCTTCCTGCCGTAGTTCCAGAAAGCGTTGCAGAGATATATGTGAATACCAGTGATACCACCCACTCCTTTTGGCAAAAAGTCAATGAGGAAACGGCCACCTCGGCAGGGTCAGCATCCACTATTCTCCTGACTATTTATCTTCTGGGTATAACGATTATGGGGAGCAGATTCGCCATTAACTTATTCAAAATCAATAAATTAAAATATGATGACAAAAAGGTAAAAACACATCTTGGCGCCAGGGTATTCAGAATATCGGGTGTACAGTCATTCTCATTTTTCAGCAATATTTACATCCCGGACAGTCTTTGGGAAACTGCCAAAGTAAATGAGGTCATGACGCACGAAATACAGCATGTCCGTTTGGGTCACTCCTACGACAGACTGCTGATCGATCTCATCATTGCTCTTCTGTGGATCAATCCTTTCATATATCTATTCAAGAAGTGGCTGATCGAAGTTCATGAATTTGAGGCGGATGCCGGAGTGTTGGAAGCCAGCACTGATAAGTTTGAGTATCAACTGGCTCTTCTGCAATCTATGCAGGCCCCTCAGCAATCTGAACTGGTTAGTTTCTTCAATTTTTCCATTATTAAAAGAAGAATAAAGATGATGAATCAAAAAAAATCAAGTCAATGGGCAAAATTCAGAACATTGTCTGTAGTGCCTGCACTGCTTATTATTTCCATACTGATGTCGTACAAGCCTGCCCTGCAGCAGGACGATTTTAATATTCGGTCATTCAATGACCTGTACTATTTTCTTGAACAAGATGGAGCTGACAATACTCCTTCCATTTTTCCTGTGAAAATCGAGAAAGATGTGAAGGTCAGAGTGAGTTCCGAATATGGAATGCGCAAGGACCCATTCAATGGCAATAAAAAGTGGCACATGGGAATGGACATTGCAGCTCCAAAAGGCACGCCGGTTATAGCCACAGCAGATGGGGTCATAGAATTGGTTGATAACCAACCCAATGGTTATGGAAAACATGTGGTAATCAAGCACGACGAAACTACCAGAACCAAATACGCCCAAATGGATGCTTATGTAGTCAAAGTAGGTGAAACAGTGAGCAAAGGAGAAGTCATAGGCTATGTGGGCAGCTCCGGGCGCTCTACCAATCCACATTTGCACTACGAAGTACAAATAGGCGACCGCAAAGTCAACCCTGCGGATTATATCAGCGACTACAAAGAATCAAAATAGAAACCGCAAAATGCCGGAGTGCTGCCAGGTCAGCATTCCGGTTTTTTCAAGCCCTGCTTCATCGCCATTAATTTCCTGAAACTTTACAGCTTTTCTTATAAGGGTCTTGCCAAAGCACGCTGTTAAAACTGCAAGTGTATTTATACATTAGAGTTTTAACGAAATAAGTAATTAACTTTTCCCAGGCAACATTTTCCCTTATCTACTGATCCAGTAAAAGACAATTGTAAATTTTTAATGAATAACCGGGTTGATTCTACTACAAAAACCACAACATTCATTTTTTCTGCTACTCATCTTTTGTCTCTCGTTACATGAAATCCATGGGCAAGAACGCTATTCATATGAGTTTAACAATCTGCCGTTAGATTCGGCATTGCGAACAATAGAGCAGGAAAATAACCTTAACATCTACCTCCTACCTGACTGGACTAAGGGGCGTTACATTTCAGGTAAATTTTCGGGCCGCTCCATCAAAACCGTTTTATCCTCCATGCTCAACCCCAATGGGTTCAGCGTGGTTAGGTTCGATGAGTCGAGCTACGTAATGCTAAAAGAAACTACTGACGGACAGGTCATTGAGCACTACACCCGAGACGGTGAAGTTGTTAAAAAATTCGTCATTGGCGAGTCGCAATCCTACTCTGGAAGTGCCACAATATCGGGCCGAATATCCGATACACAAGACAGTTCTGCCCTGGTAGGCGCCACTGTACTGGTAAAGAAAATTGGCGCTGGAACCACAACTGATACTAATGGAGGCTTTGAACTCACACTGCCTGCCGGAGAGCACGAAATCGAAATCAAAAGCCTGGGATATCACCCTGATGTTTTTACGGTGATTTTGCAGTCGGATGGCAACATAGACCGGACGCTTGTGAGCGCCACCAGTACGCTAAACGAAGTAGTGGTAATGGGACTCAAGGAAGAAGCCAGCGTAACCCAAGGGCAAATGAGCCGCAATGTGGTGGAGATGGAGAGCATAGAATATGTGCCTACCCTGATGGGTGAAAAAGATGTAATAAAAGTGGTAGAACTGCTCCCCGGTGTAACTTCAACAGGAGAAGCCGCCAATGGATACTCCGTGCGTGGTGGCAATGCCGGTCAAAACTTGATCCTGGTAGAAAATGCACCTCTATATAACTCTTCGCATTTGTTTGGACTGTTTTCCATCTTCAACCCTGGTGTGGTCGAGAATAGCGTGATTTATAAAGGCACCATGCCCATTCAGTACGGTGGCCGGGTGTCATCAGTAATGGATATCAATGTCAAGGATGGCGCTGGTGAGGAACTGGAAGGAGAGGCCGGTATTGGCTTGATGTCGAGTCGATTGCACCTGGAAGCTCCCTTTTCTGACAAGCTGAGTATGGTAGCAGGCGGTCGAATAAGCTATGTAAACCACTATCTCTCCAATCTGGAAAACTTTGACGTGAGAGATAGCCGGGCCAGCTTTTATGACACCAATGCCAAAATCACCTATGACTTGTCTGACAAAAACGTGTTCAACATCAACGGGCTCATAAGTGAGGATGATTTCACCCTTCCTACCGGTGATGACATCAATTACGGAAATAAGCTTTTGTCTTCTAACTGGAAACACACTTTTTCTGATGAGGTCATTGCCAATTTCAACATTTCTTACAGTGGCTACAATTCGAACATACAGGCAGCAGATTCTCTTTCGAGCGAGTCGATCAAAACCAAAATATCGACTATTTCAGCGAAAGGAAACATCTCTCTTTTCAATCTGGAAAACCATACCATCACGGCCGGAATAGAATCCAACTGGCATAAAATCAATCCTGGTGGTGTCACAAACGCCAACCCAACCGATACCAGCTTCATGCAAATTGAAAAGGAGCGAGCGCTGGAAACGGCACTCTTTCTGGGCAATGAGTATCAACTAAATGATAAAACATCAATCGGGTTTGGTTTGCGTTACTCAACTTTTTTCCAGCTGGGACCTGGTACAGAATACACATATCAGAAAGGCGAAGCGAGGCGTTTTGAAACACTTACAGATTCTACCAAATATGGCAAAAATGAAATTATAAACGCGTTTGGAGGGCTGGAGCCCAGGCTTTTTGTGAACTATGACCTCAACAACAATACGTCTATCAAATTCAACGTAGGCCGATCCCGGCAATACCTACACCTGATCTCCAGCAGTGCGTCAGTTTCGCCCCTCAGCATCTGGAAGACAAGCAACAGGTACCTCAAACCACAGATTGCTGATCAGGCCGCTCTCGGTATTTTCAAAGAGTATCGAAATAAAGGGCTGGAACTTAGCGCGGAGGTTTTCTACCGTAAAATCAACAACCTTCCCGACTACCGAAATGGTGCCCAGCTCCTGACAAACCCTCATTTGGAACGCGACCTGGTATCCGGAAAAGGAAAATCATATGGGCTGGAACTTCAGCTATCCAGGAATTTCGGAAAACTTTCGGGCTGGTTTGCCTACACCTATTCCCGATCTCTAAATAAAATGGCCAGCAGCATACCAGAGGAACAAATCAACCGTGGGGCAGTCTACAGGTCAGATAATGACAGGCCTCACGCGTTATCTGTATTTGGCGACTACAAGTGGCGGAGACTATTAAGTATCTCGTTCAACTGGGTTTATACCTCAGGCAGACCCATCACCTATCCCGAGACGGTGTATTACAATGGCAGTGTTCCCGTGGCAATCTTTTCGGATAGAAACGAATATCGGATCCCGGACTATCACCGGCTTGACCTTTCGCTAAACTGGAAAGGCGCCAGCTTGAAAGTGAATAAGAAATGGGACATTGATTGGGTTTTCTCTGTGTACAATGTCTATGGACGCAAAAATGCTTACTCCATATATTTCCAGCGTGAGGACAACCAGATAGCCGGAAAAAAGCTCTCCATATTGGCGGAACCTATCCCCTCAGTCACCGCAATAATTAAGTTTTAAGATGAAGCGTAGCAATCTCATAATACTCATTCTGATATTGGCTTCTTGCGTGGATCGATTCGAGCCAAACACCAATCTAGACACATCGGGGATCGCTGTGACTGGCATTATTACAGACGAAAACCCTGCGGTGGTAAGAATAGAAAGAACTGTGAAAATTGATGACGACAGAAGAAAAGTAATCCGAATATCAGGGGCAGAAATTAGGCTTTACGAAAACGGAAACCTTGTAGAAACACTTGCTGAAAACATACAGGTATTTTATGAAGGCAGCTACAAAGGCAAACCCGGAAACATCTATCACATTGAGGCGGACATTCCAGATTCTGAGTCTGTCATATCTGAGCCTCAGATCATGAAGCCCAAGTCCGGCCATGGCCAGCTGTCAATAGGAGAAGCCGTGCAATATGAACTGGATCAGGACGGTCTAGAAACCCCCATTCTCGGATTGAATCTGAATGTAAATGTGAACACAGACACAATTTCTCAATATTACCGCTGGGTTGCCAGTGGCACTTACAAGTTCAACACACCAAACAATGAAAACCAATTTTGCTATGTAGTTGATACGGCAGCCGCTCAATTTGCCCTGGGTACGAGTGTTTCCTCCAGCCGCGACATCATCTCCAAAAACCTGCGATTCCTGGAAAGCGGCGAAAAATTTATCCTGGGTTACAGCGCCACAGTATCCCAATTTGCTATGAATACCGAGAGCTACGATTACTGGAAAAAGATTGATGATCAAAGAAACAATGTAGGGTCACTTTTTGACTCCCCGCCGGCACAAATTATTGGAAATGTGAAATTCAAAGATTCCGAATCATACGTACCTGGCTTTTTCGAAGCTTCTTCCATGCGCATTGAGCGACTATTCATTTACCCTACTGACTTTCAGGAAACCCCGGTTTTCATAGCCGCCAATTGCGCCAGTCCTGAAGCACCTTTATGGTGTAGCAACTGTCTTTTTCTCTACAACAGCTCCGAGACAAAACCTTCATACTGGCCTGAATGAAGTACATCTGCTCTACCATATGGATAGCTTTTCTGACAGGTTGTATCGAACGTTTCAATCCACCCGATTTGGTTGATACGTCAGGTATAGCCGTTGCTGGAATAATTACCGATGAGACTCCCGCAGAAGTGTCTCTAGAAAAGCCAGTCCAACTTTACGATGATCGCAGAAAAGTTATAGGTATCTCCGGGGCAACCATTACGATATTCGAAAATAGTGAGGTTTTTGAAACGTTGACAGAAGTCGAAGCAGGGCTTTATAGGGGTATGCGTATAGGCCAAAGTGAAAATATATACCACATGGAAATTGAGCTCCCCGATCAAAGACAGATAATATCAACTCCACAATTGCTAAAAATAAAATCAGCAAAAGGGACACTATCAAAAGAAGAAGCTCGCCAATATTATATCGATCAGGACGGCAATAGCGCACCACAATATGGTGTCAACATCAACACCTACATCAATAGCGACACCACATCTCAATATTACCGCTGGACTATTTCAGGCACATATATAGCTATTGCTCCTCTAGACTCCACAGAAACACCCTGCTATGTGCCAGACTACCTGGAATCTTATTTTGCTATCGGCAAAAGTGTGAGCAAAGAATCAGATATAGTATCACAGAATATCTGTTTTTTTAATCGCCACAAAAAATTCTTTTATGGCTACAGCTGTGAAGTAACACAGCTTGGACTCAATGAAGACACCTATGAGTATTGGAAGCAAATAGACGATCAGCAAAACCTGGTAGGATCTATTTTTGATTCTACTCCCGCCCAGATAGTCGGAAACCTAACCTTTCAACCTGACAACACGCCTGTTCCGGGCTTTTTCGAAGCATCGTCTGAAAGAAAACAACGTATATTTATACGGCCCACTGACTTTGAAGTCGCACCGACTTTTGTCACGGTACAGTGCCTCCCTTACACTCCACCGATTGATCCGGTTTGGTGCGAAGACTGCTCTTTGTACTATACCACCAGCACACGCATAAAACCTTCATACTGGCCAGACTAATATGAGAAAACTACAGTTACTTCTTTTAATCACCTTCATCTCTATGGCTTTTGGTTTCATACAGCAAGGCACCATACAGGAGATCCTGAGCAAACTCAGAAATTTCACTCAGAGGAATTATCAGGAAAAAGTATATGTACAGACCGATTCTGATATTTACTATGCCGGTGATGTGATATGGTTTAGTACTTCCCTGCTCGATGTGCAAACACACGCCCCTTCCCTGCTAAGTCAGATTGTACATGTCAAATTGTTTAGCAGCAGTGGCACGGAACTAGCCAGTAAAAAAATTCAGACACGGGATGGTCGTGGCAATGCAGATATTTTGCTGAGCGACACGCTATCTACTGGCGTGTATCATTTGGTCGCATATACGAAATGGATGAAAAATTTTGGCCAAGACTACATTTACAAAAAGCCACTCTATGTTGTCAACCAAATGGCAAAAAAGACTGAAGAAGACAAAAACGCTATCGGAATCAATATTGCATTTTTCCCTGAAGGTGGCACTATTTTAGAATCTATTGAAAACAAAGTCGGATTCATAGCAACCGACAATTCAGGAGAACCGATCAACCCAAAAGGTCACATACTCAACGATAAAGGTGACACCATACAGGCCATATCTACATTTAAATTTGGGCGAGGTAGCTTCACAATTTTACCTAAGCCGAGAAGGAATTACCACTTAGTTTTCACCCAGAACGACCAGACAGTAAAGTTGGATCTTCCGCAAACGCGTAAGCAGGGAATCAGTCTGAACGTAAACACCGACCGGCAAGGCAACACAAACGTGAGTATAGCCATGTCGAAGGACTATGCAAGATCCAACAAATCCATATCGCTTATATCGCACTGCCGCGGAGAGGTCACCTTTGCCGCTGCTGGCGTAGGAGCTACAAAAAATATCATCACCATACCAAAGAACAAGTTGGCACCAGGCGTAAACCAGCTGACAATATTCGACCAGGCAGGTGCCGCAGTAGCTGGCAGACTGGTCTTTGTCTCGGACACACAAAAACCCACCGTATCTATCAGCAGCCTACAACCTGTCTATGCCAAAAAATCAAAAGTGGCTATCCAGCTCAATTTACAGGTGGCTGAAGAAGCAAATGTTTCCATTTCCGTTCACGATCGCCCTCAGCTAGGCCGCATGAACATTGACAATTATTTGCAGATAAGTTCTGAATTAGGTGTGAGCGCCGAGGAGGCAAGTTTTTGTTTTGCTGGCACAGATAGCGCACAAACTGCCCTCGAAAACCTGATGCTCACATCATCATGGGATCGATTTTTATGGAAGGATGTACTTGATGAGAAAAACACAAAGTTGAAATACCCCTATGAGAAATATGGAGTGCTATTCCGTGGCAAACTCATCCACAAGGAAACAAATGAACCTGTAAAAGACACCTCAGTGATTTTCTCAATATTAGACGAACATCCGAACCTCACTTTTCAAAAACTAGGAAATCAAGCCGAATTTGCATTCCCTCTTGATGGTATCAGCGGCAAATCACTGGCATTTGTGACTATCCTTGACGAGCCTGCTATGGAAGGTTACAGACTCATTGATCTTGATAAATCTGATGATTTTGAAATTACGTTTTCAAACACTGCAAAAGCAAGTTTCCCGGACGTTTTATACGAGCATTTTGAACTCAAGAAAAAGGATGATAAAATCCTCAAAAACTACAGAATCTACGCTCCGGAGTTATTCTCAAATCCCGAGCAAGTCTTGTCTCCAAATTACCCTCTCAACTCCATGACCAATCCTGACCATACGATAGATACGGATGAATTCATACAGCTGACAGGTCTGAAAGAAATGATGGATGAGCTGGCTCCATCGGCCAAAATCAAGCGTTGGAAAGGTGCCGACCACATCTTTGTCTATCAATATGAGCCCATGCCTGAAGTAAAAAGAAGGCCCGCAATTTTCAATGACTTGCCTGCCACATGTGTACTCAATGGCGTTCCCATCTTCGACGATGAGCTTATGTTTGGACTAGATTACTCCAAAATAGACCACACAGGAATCTACACGGGTCAGTACGACATTTCCGATCACCGCTTTCATGGGTTCGTGTCAGTCACCACCAAAGACATTTTTAGCGATGAAAATCCAATGCTCCGAGCATCCAATGCCACAATAGTGGAAGGAATTTCTCATACCCGAACGTTCAAGTCGCCCGACTACATGTCCGACTACCAAAACCTGCGAAGACTCCCTGACCTAAGGCATCTGCTCCACTGGCAGCCAAACGTAAAATTAGAAGCCGAAAAATCAACAGAAGTCCTTTTCTATACCTCTGACGTACAAAACACCTTTTACATCACAATTGAGGGGATTACCGAATCAGGCAAAACCATCCACCTGACTAAGACTTTTGAGGTATCGTCAGAGACACCCTAGGAACAACTAAGCCCCTGTTTGGTTAAATTTGTTCATGGCGAACCAACCAATCGTAACTTCAGTTTAGGATGGAGCGAAAGCATTTTTTAAAACTCTTAGGCCTTACACCTTTTGCATTCAGTATGGAATCACTTAGCGACTTGAGCAAGGCAGCTTCATCATTTTCCAATTCGGAAAAAATGCCGGTACTTTTTCTTGGGCACGGCAACCCGATGAACGCCATAGAAGAAAACGAATTTGTAGCAGGTTTTAGAAATGTGGCCAGGACACTGTCCAAGCCAAATGCCATCCTTTGTATTTCGGCGCATTGGTACACGCGCGGAACCAAAGTCACCGCCATGCAGATGCCTCCAACTATTCACGATTTTGGTGGGTTTCCTCAGGAGCTATTTCAGGTTCAATACCCCGCACCTGGCCACCCTGAGTTGGCGGTAGAAACGAAAAAATTACTGAACCCGGTAATGGTTGAGCTTGATGAAAAGTGGGGGCTGGACCATGGAGCCTGGAGCGTAATCAAGCACCTTTACCCACACGCTGATGTGCCGGTCATCCAGCTCAGTATTGATTTTACCAAGGCTCCCGAATGGCATTATGAGTTGGCCAAACAGCTAAAATCCCTGAGACACAAGGGAGTGCTGATCATTGGAAGCGGAAATATTTTGCATAACCTAAGTCTGGTGGATTTTAAAAACTTCAATAAGGTGGATTATGGATATGACTGGGCGATAGAAGCGCATGAAAAAACAAATCAGTGGATACTTGACGGCAACTATCAGCCGCTTCTAGACTATCGCAATCAAGGTCAGGCCATCCAGTTGGCAGTACCTACGCCCGATCACTTCCTGCCTCTGATCTACAGCCTGGGGTTGCAGGACAAAGCGGATTGTCTGGAGCTCTTCAACGATAAACTGCTGGCTGGTTCGCTGAGTATGACATCAGTGAAACTTTCATAAGTAACTTTTTCACAAAGCGAAGGGTTGATCCAAATTACGGCTGCATTTTTGCTTCTTAGTTTCACCATTGACACAAACATTTTCCATTTCATGAGATACGTCCTACTAGGCTTTCTATTCATCAATCATTTTTTTTCCTTCTCTCAGGCAGATCAGCAAGCCGTTCAGGACTTTACCAGAAACTTTGCCTACGAGCAAAAGCGTCCCCTCTCTGAAATTGAGAACATCCTGAGCCAGGCCGAATTCCAGCAGTCTATCATTGACAAAATGGAAAAGCCCGCAGAAAAGACCATGACCTGGACTCGCTACCGCAATATCTTCATGAAAGAAGACCGTATCACGGCAGGAGTTCAATTTTGGAATGAAAACCAAACTACACTCAGTGCTGTAAGTCAGGAATCTGGTGTACCGGAGGAAATCATCCTTGCAATCATCGGGGTAGAGACATTTTTCGGCCAGCGGAAAGGAAGTTATAAGGTATTAGATGCTCTTTACACACTTGCATTTGGCTACCCAAAGCGATCTTCTTTTTTCAAATCTGAATTAGGAAAGTTTATAGAATTGTGTGAAAAAGAGAACCTCGACATCCACAGCATAAAAGGTTCTTATGCGGGTGCGATAGGATACAGTCAATTTATGCCTAGCAGCTATTTGGCATATGCCAAAAACTACGATGGAGAGGGCGGCACTGATCTCATCATGAATGTGGATGATGCCATTGCCAGTGTAGCCAACTATCTGGACGTTCACAGGTGGAAGGATGGACAACCTATCGCATTTCCAGGGCACAAAGCCACAAATGCTCAAACACTGAAGCCACAATCGACCAAACCAAAACAGACGTATGAAACCTACAAAAGTCTGGGCTACACTACCGCAGATGGCAAAGAAATCAGTGACAATGTTTCGTTGCTGGAGTTTGAACTGGAAGATGGCGGAAGTGAGTATTGGTTTACCCTCAACAACTTTTATGTGATCACGAGATACAACCACAGCCCTCTCTATGCGCTGGCGGTTTATCAGCTTGCTGAGGCGATTAAGGAAAAAATGGATCAGTCCAACTGATCAGCCCCTTAACTCCATATGCAGAATGGGGTAAGGCTTGCCCAAAGGATCGGTCTCTGACCTACTCACCACCTCAAAGCCCATATGCTTATAAAATGCAACCGCATTTTGATTGTCTTCATTCACATCCACATTCTTGCAGTTGAATTCATTCAAGGCGTAGTTGAGCAATAGCTTACCTACACCTTTACCAAAACTATCAGGGTGAAGAAAGAGCATTTCTATATTGCTTTCAGCCACACCAAGAAAGCCCACGATGGTGCCTTTTTCATCTCTGGCACACCTCAACTCCACAGCACTCAGGTATTCATTAAGTATGAGCGGTCTGAAATACTGAATGTCCGCCTCAGGCAAAAAGTGATGCGTAGCACGAACAGATGCTTCCCATATGTCCACAACAGTTGAGTATTCTGACTTGTCAATGGTGGTGATATTCATGAGAATATATTTTTATTGAAGTCTAGGTAGGGTTTATTTGAGCGTTACCGTCTTATACACAGATCACAAAATCAATGAGAGATTTACGGTTTTTAGATCGATAAGTTGTGTCCTAATCACGGCGGTATTTAAGACACTGCAATTGAATCAGTCGGGCAATCGGCCCGGCTGATCTTTATCTTAGACTTGAAGATATCATGAACAGCATAAGCTCAAATACAAAATTCACCATTGTGATGGTTGCGTTATCATTAGCTATGATGATCTACGGCTACTTCGCCATGTAAGGCTCTGCTAAACCAGCCTATTCCTTTGGATAGAATTTATTTCATCCAATAAATCTCCCTACACAGAAAAATTCCCTCCAGTCTTTCAAGTCTACCTCGGCACTGGCCCCAAATTTCCAATTCCACATCCCTTTGACTAGAAACGCCATCGGTGTTTTCAGCAACTGAAAACAAGGATTCAGCAATTAATATTTCTTAGGTTGTATATTCTTGTTTTCTTTAAACCTGTTCAACACCTATCACCTATGAAGTGTCCTTTGGTTTTTGGAATAACATTTTTACACCTTGCACTGTGCTGGGGGCAACCCCCTGATAGAAAAGATCTGTTTGAAAAACTAAATGCATCACAAAATGACAGCACACAGGCTGTCCTTCTAAATACCATTGCTCGTACCTATGCCAGGGAAAACAAGGATTCTGCTATTCACTATTTCGACATGGCAACTCGCAAATCTCAAAAAGCTAACGAAAAAGAGTTAGAAGTTAATTCGCTCAATTTCATAGGAATGACTTATGCCATATGGGGAGATTTTGATTCTGCCGAAAAGAGCTTACTTGAAGCATTAAGAGCTTGCGAAGCGTATCATCTAGATTCGGTTAAGCACCAAACCTATTTTGGCCTGGCCAATGTGGTGGAAAGTAAAGGAGATCTCAATAAGGCGTTGGAGTATTATTTGGTCGCGTTGAAATACTTCGAAAAGACGCAAGCGCATAAAAGTATTAATAGAACAAAAGCCAACATTTCCTATATCTACATGAAAACTGGAGACCTGGAAAAGGCTTATGTTTTTATCAAAGAGAGCAATACCTACTATCGAAAATCGGGTGCTGACCGCCAACTTATGAATGGTTATAGCAGGCTTGGAGCTTGGTTCTCTCAAATGAACAAACCCGATAGTGCAATTCACTACCACAACAGCGCACTGGTTTTAGCGGAAAACCTGGAAGACGACTTAAGTAAAAATGAAATAAAAATGAACCTGGCAAACTCATTGTATGAATTGAAAAAATTTGATCAGGCAGCAGGTTACTACAAAGACATCATTTCCTATTCAGAAAACAATGAGGGAAACCCCGGCTCTATGCTCAATGCCTGCTCCTCGATTTCAGTTTGTTATCTGATGATGAACAAGCCCAGACAGGCAACTATCTATATCGAAAAAGCACTTGGGATTTTACCTTCTGTCAGTGAACAGAAAAATATCATTGACTACTATCACAAAATGTTTTTAGTTGACTCCCTGACAAGTGATTACAGACATGCCATAATCAACTATCAAAAACACATAAACCTAAAAGACAGTCTTTTCAACATCGAAAAGCATGAGCAACTCGCTGAGTTAGAGACCAAATACGAAACGGAAAAAATCACCAATCAGCGAAACCTTGCAGAGGAAAGAGCACTGCTAGCCGAGACCAAAAGTCGTCAAAATCTTATTCTATTTATCGCCTCAGTGGTTGTGGCCTTGTTGATAGTGATCTCAGCCATCTTCTATTTTTCCAAACTGAAACAAGCCAAAAAAGCTGAAATGGTTGCCTTGCAGCTACGAGAATCACAGCGCAGACTCGCACTAGAAAAGCAATACCGCGATAGCGAACTGAAAGCATTAAAAGCACAGATGAACCCGCATTTCATCTTCAATGTGCTCAACTCCATTCAGGAGTTCATTGTACTTAACCAAAAGGATTTGGCCAGTGACTATCTGGCCATGTTCGCCGATCTGATCCGCGGCTACCTTCACTACAGTAGCCTTGGTCACATTCCTTTGACCGATGAGATAGAAAGCATCAGTCAATACCTGGAACTTGAGAAATTACGGTTTGGCGAATCAATGAGCTTTGAAGTGAATTACGAAACACAACTCAATACTGAGGCGATCAAAATCCCTACTATGATCATACAGCCGTATGTAGAAAATGCCATCAAGCACGGGCTTTTTTCAAAAAAGGGAGACAAAAAACTCAGTGTTAATTTTCGATCATCGGACGAAGAAACGGTTATCTGCACCATTACCGACAATGGAGTTGGTCGAGCCAAGGCTTCAGAACTAAAACAGCACAGCCCATCCAAATACAAATCCTTTGCCACCGAAGCAAATGCTTCCCGTCTGGAGCTTTTCAATCAAACCACCAGTAAAAAAATCGGAGTGGAAACAGAAGACCTAACGGACGAAAATGGACCGAGCGGCACATGCGTAATCATCACCATACCTAGTATAAAAAAATGAAAGTAACCATCATAGATGACGAAGCGAAAGCCAGAAACCTCCTCAAAATATTGATCGAGGAAAACTGCAAAAATATTACAGACATTCAAGAGGCTGGAAATCTGCTCGACGGTGTGGAGACCATCAAAAAACAGAAACCGGATATCGTATTTTTGGATATCGAAATGCCCGGCCATACGGGACTGGAAATTCTCGATTTCATTGATCGTGATGATTTCAACTTTGAAATAGTTTTTACCACTGCCTACAGTGAATATGCCATCCAGGCTATCCAACTGGCAGCCCTCGACTATATCTTAAAGCCTGTAAGAGCCAGTAAAGTGAAAGAAGTGGTACAAAAAGCTTCTTCTTTTCTCGGTAAGTCTAAGATCACAAAGCAGATCGAAGAACTTAAGAACGTGTTCCAGTCTTCCTCTTTCAAAAAAATTGGTCTCCCGGTAAGTGATGGTGTAGAGTTTGTCCCATTCGATGATATAGTCGTGATGGAAGCAGATGGCATGTACACCAAAATAGATACTACCTCCACCAACTATCTGATCAGCAAACCGCTCAAGTACTTCGTTGATTTACTCGAAAAAGTGACCCAGTTTTACAGACCTCACCGTTCATTCCTGATCAACCTGCAGCACATCAAAAAGTACGTAAAAGCAGATGGAGGCTACATTGTGATGGACAATGAGAAGTCTGTTTCTTTATCAAAAGAAAAAACCGAGGAGTTCGTTGGGCTCATGCAAACCCTTTAGAAACTGAAAGCGGCGTTTCAGCAACTGACCAAGTAAATAGCCTCCCTCCGATCATAGTTTTGAAGCATTACAATCAAAATCTATGACCGATGAAAAAACTCTTTACATTCTTCTTTATCACGACGTTGAGTTTGGGCTTATGTTTTGCCCAAACAGCTACTTCTGAGTACACCTTCACAGGAGGGTCTCTGGAAAACGCTGTTAATGCCACTCCTTTCACCCAAACAGGCACAGCGCTTACATTTATAACCGGAATCGAAAACCAGGCTTCCGGCGCTGTATCACTAAACGGCGATGTGCTCAATAACCCCGGCTGGATCTCCGACAATGGAGCTGGAGACAATGATTACAGCCTCGCTTTCTGGATTAAAACTTCTGATAACACGGCCACAACCAAAGAGATCATTAATCACTATACTACCTATGGTTGGAAGTTTACACTGGCCGATGGGAACCTCAGTTTTTACGGGAAGTTTTATACAGCAGGTACAAGTGCCAGCAGCCAACCTGATCCGCACACCTACACGTATACGGATATCGCCGATGGAGAGTGGCATTTCATTGCGCTTACACTTGACAAGTCCGCTTTCCCAGCCGGTGGAGGAGCGGAGTACTCAAGAGTTCGCTACAAAATCTATGTGGACAATGTGCTAAAATCCAATGTGGAGAAACAAAAAGTGAATGTAGGAAATCACTACTCCGTTCCGAACGCTCAAATTTATCTGGGAGATAACAAAGACCTTAATGGTGTCAGATACACTGACGCAATCGACAACCTGCGATACTACACAGGGTTATTAGACGCAGCTGCGATTTCATCACTTTTCGACGAATTTGTGGATACGGTAGCTCCTACTGCTTTAGCTCAGGACATTAGCGTTCAACTGGACGAAACAGGTTCTGTGACTGTGTCGGCAACCGATCTGGACAATGGCTCATCAGACAACAGAACTGCTAGCGGTGATCTCTTATTCTCATTGGATAAAAGCACATTTGACTGTACTGATTTGGGAGCCAATACAGTAACACTTACTGTGACTGACGGATCTGGAAATACTGCTAATACCACTGCAACAATCACCATTGAAGATACTTCTGTTCCTACCGTCATTACTCAGGACATTTCAGTACTACTCGATGCAGATGGATTGGTTTCGATTCAGGCTTCCGATATCGACAATGGAAGTTCGGACAACTGCGCTGTTGATCAAATGGCACTAGATATATCTGATTTTTCGTGCGCAGATTTGGGAACCAACACCGTAACTCTTACCGTAACAGACGCGTCCGGAAATGAAAGTTCTTCCTCTGCAACTGTCACCGTAGAAGACAACACCAGTCCAGTTGCAATTGCACAAGATATCTCAGTGGCTTTAGATGCCGATGGTCTTGCTACTGTCTCCGCTTCAGAAGTTGACAATGGAAGCTCTGATAATTGCTCAGTTTCCACCCTGGAACTAGATATTACCAGTTTCGACTGCAGCATGATTGGCGCCAATGCAGTTTCCCTTACAGCAACGGATCCTTCTGGCAATAGTCACACAACATCGGCAACAGTTACTGTAATGGACAATACAAATCCCATTGTGATCACACAGGATATCTCTGTTTCACTTGATCAATCAGGTGCGGCCACCATCCTCGCCTCGGATATAGACAATGGCTCAAACGACAATTGTGGTATCGCCAGCATAGTTGCAGATATCACTTCTTTTGACTGCTCACATATAGGAGACAACAACGTCACCCTCACAGTCACTGACAACTCAGGCAAAAGCGCCGATGCAACAGCAATCGTAACGGTCACAGAAGCAATAGCGCCAACGGCGATCACGCAAGATCTGACGGTGTATTTGGATAGTGACGGGGTAGCATCAATTACAGCCGAAGATATCAACGACGGCAGCTCTGACAACTGTGCTATCGACCAAATGACTTTAGATATCACTGATTTTACTTGTGACAATTTAAGTGGCAACACAGTCACACTGACGGTTTCAGATGTTTCTGGAAATACAAATTCAGCTACCTCGACAGTAACTGTGGAAGACCAAATTGCCCCTACAGCCATTGCTCAGGATGTTACAGTTGCACTTGACAGTGATGGCCTGGCTATTATTTCAGCCTCAGATATAGACGCTGGAAGCTCTGACAATTGCTCTATTGCCAGCACGGCAATTGATGTCACTCAGTTTGATTGTAGTAATATCGGACCAAACACAGTGACACTAACCGTAATAGATGCCTCCGGAAACACAAGCACCGCTACAGCTTCTGTAACGATTGAAGACAGCTCTGCTCCCATGGCCACTACTCAGGACATCAGCGTGACTCTGGATCAGAGCGGAAACGCCTCCATTACGGCTTCAGAAATCAACGATGGGTCTTCTGACAATTGCGGTATAGCAAATATGGAGCTGGACATTGATGCCTTTAATTGTACTCATGTAGGTGAAAACACCGTAACACTAACAATAACAGACAACCACGGAAATTCATCAACCGCTACTGCCACCGTGACAGTAACTGAAACTATCGCTCCGGTAGCTGTAGCTCAGGACATCACCGTATCGCTTGATGCAGATGGATTGGCTACTATCCTGGCTTCCGATATTGACAATGGAAGTACTGACAACTGCGCAATAGATCAGATGACCCTGGACGTGACCAACTTCACTTGCGCTCATTTGGGTGCCAATACAGTAACCCTTACGGTTTCGGATGCTTCGGGAAATACAAGTACGGCAACAGCCACAGTAACCGTAGAAGACACCTCCTCTCCTACGGTCATTACCCAGGATATTACAATCGAGTTGGATGCTTCGGGCGCTGCAACCATCACCACGGCTGATATCGACAATGGTAGTTTGGACAATTGTGCTATCGAGAACATGAGCATCGACCTGAGCACTTTTTCTTGTAGTGATTTGGGGGCCAATACAGTAACACTCTCAACTTCAGATGCAAGTGACAATACTGCAAGCGCTTCAGCTACCGTGACGGTAGTAGATGTAACAGATCCTGTGGTAGCGACACAAAATATAGATATACGACTGGATGCCGCCGGACAAGCCACCATAACAACCTCCGATGTGGACAATGGCTCATCGGACAACTGTAGTCTGACACTCACTTTAGATAAATCTGCATTCACCACCTCAGACTTAGGACAAAACACTGTGAGTCTAACGGGAACCGACCCTTCTGGCAATACAGCATCAGCTACTGTGGTCGTAAATGTTTTGCCATTTCAGCAGGCTCAGACTATCACTTTCAGTGCAATCTCAGATCAGCAATATGGTGTGGGCGTAGTACTTGGCGCAACAGCTTCCAGTGGGCTTACCGTGAGCTATACTGTCATAGAGGGTCCTGCCAGCTTAACTTTCGATCAGGCTTCCTTCTCAGGAGTAGGCGTTGTTACCATAGAAGCAACGCAAAACGGAAATGACAGCTTCCTGCCTGCCGAAGCTGTGCGCCAAACCTTTACGGTCACCCCTGCTGTGTTGACTGCCACAGCCAATAACCAGGAAATCACCTACGGAGATGCCATTCCCGACCTCACTGGATCAATCACCGGTTTTGTGAATGGCGAAGATGCATCTGTGTTGATATCTGCTCCTGTAGGCAGCACCACAGCAACTGCCAGCAGCGATGTGGGTGCTTACCCGATTACGGTGAGCGGAGGCTCGGCTGACAACTACACCTTCAACTACGTGGATGGAACACTCACTATCGTAAAAGCATCAGCCACTATCGCACTGTCCGACTTAGAGCAAGAAGTAGATGGCACAGCTAAAACGCCAACAATAGTTACCACTCCGGCTGACTTGAGCGTAACCATAACTTATAATGGAGAAACAGCAGCTCCAACTTCCGTGGGAATATATCAGGTAGAGGTAACCATAGACGATGTAAACTATGAAGGTTCTGCCAGCGGCGTATTTGAATTGATAGAGCCCGTGCTTTCCAATATTCAGGACATAGCGTTTGAAGTTTACCCTAACCCTACTTCGGACTTTGTTTTGGTGCAAGCTCCGCAATCAGAACCGATCTATATCCTTGACCTGGAAGGAAGAACAGTATTGAAAAGCATGACCAATAGGAAAATAGACGTTACCAGTCTCTCTCCTGGCATCTACATGATCCTTTCCGGAAATATGTCCGAAAGGTTAATTAAAAGGTAAGAGTTAGAACATGGGTTGATAAATAGAAACAGCAACCTGGCCCGGCTCCTTTGGAGTCGGGCTTCTTTTTTATCTAAAAGAACCCACCGATGCTTCACGTCATTCCGAACCTGAGGTACGCTCACTTTTCCGTCATTCCGAACCCTGAGGAACGAAGGGTGAGAGAATCTCATGATGAGATGAGAGATCATCCTCACCACAAGTCCATTCGGGGTAGCCATGATGAGATTGTTACGCTCCGTTGCTCTTCGCTCACAAGGACGGTATGGAACGGCATTAAAAACAAAAAACCTGTCAGGTTTTAGAAACCTGACAGGGTTGGATAGTGCCTCCTGCCAGGAAATTAGGTGAAGAGAGGGTAAATATCACTCGGCTAAGCCGAGCGGGTGTGGAGGCTACTCCCCCTCATCACCGTCATTCCGAACCCTGAGGAACGAAGGGTGAGAGAATCTCATAATGCCAAGGACTACCGCGATTCCTTGTTGTTGCGTTTGTGGCTGGTGTTCGGGAGATTGTTACGCTGCGTTGCTCTTCGCTCACAATGACGGTAAAAACAACGTCATTCCGAACCTGAGGCACTCCCCTTTATTTCCGTCATTCCGAACCCTGAGGAACGAAGGGTGAGAGAATCTCATGATTAGATGAGAGATCATCCTCTCCATAAGTCCATCCGAGGTAGCCATGATGAGATTGTTACGCCGCGTTGCTCTTCGCTCACAATGACGGTGTAGGAACTTCATTTTTTAATTGCAGCAGATGCCATCGCTATAAGCCACGCCCTGACGGTACGCTACGCATCCAGGGCCATCGCATATTACGCTATCAGGTGCAGGAGCTATGGCACAATCGGAACCTTTTCCTGATTCTACATTGTATTGTTTATCCAGGTCATTGTAGCTAGCAACCAAATCATGCAGATAGGCAGTGTCCGCTTCGGTATTATAAATCAGATACTCCCACGGGCCGCCACATGGCTTGCTACCAAACCCAATAAAATGGCATGTTTCCGTTTCACTACAGGTAGATGTCACAGCAAAATCGATGATGGCCATTCGCATAGAGTCCAGATAGGACTGACTGAGGTCTATGGGTTCGATGCAGCTTGCATTAGGAGGACACTCGGGTCCATTGTCTGTTTCTTCGCAGGCAAGTAAAACAGGGATAGCAAGTAAAAAAATGAGCTTTTTCATGATCATCGTTGGGTTTGCTATATAGTCCCATTTGCTTGCAGAATCGTTGGAAATGTCGCGGGCTTTTATCCCCCAACAAGAAAGACCCTCCGCCAAGGGCCTTTCTATGTTGTTGATAATGTACAATTTTCAATCTGATAAGCGCGCGATTCAAGCTTCTTCGCACTACTTTATCATTTTCTCAAAGCTTTTTTTAAGATATTCGTATCTGGCATACGCATCCTCACCCGGCTTTTGATCTTCCTTAGTGATCATGGTATATAGATATTTCGAATGCTCAAGGATTTGAGGTTCATCATATCGCTTCGGTCCTTTTTTGAACCTGGACAATTCGGCTTTCAGCATTTTTTCAGCATCGGTACCTTTGGCTTTCTTCAGGTCTCTTTCCAGGCTTGCAATATGCTGCTCGATACCCACCACGAGTCTTGCTACCTTCAAGCCCAACTCTTCCTGCTCGGCGAGATCACTTTCTGTCACACCAATTTCTATCAGGTTGGGATGGATCGTGTAGTCAAACGACTGGGAAACTTTCTTTCCGGCAAACCGCATGGTAACTTCAATCTTTCCGGGCGCAACTTTAGGCCCCATAAAATCCTTCTCTCCGTTGCTGAGGTAATGTTTCAAGTCCCACTCCGTGGTTCTTATCCCCCATTCGTCCGGCTCCATCACATTCAGGTTTTCGGTTTTGGCATGAACCAAAAGACCCTCTTTTCTGAACTCAAAATGCACGACTGAATCCTTGATATTCGAAGGAAGAGAAAACTGTATTTTAGAAACGCCACCAACAGTATTGCGAGGTTTATACAAAATCGGTTTTTTTATTTTTTGATTCAAATCCAGTGACCACAGCGGTGAAATATCCTTCATCACCCAAAAGGAACGCCCGAGGGTAGAAAGCACCAAATCACCACGATGTATGCGCATATCAGTAACAGGAACGATTGGCAAATTCCTTTGAAAGGACTGCCAATCGCCACCTGCATTGAAGGATACGAACAATCCAAATTCTGTACCGGCATAAAGCAAGCCTTCGCGGTTGGGGTCTTCTCTTACAACCCTCACAGGATAGTCCGCGGGAATTCCGTTTGTGAGCAGGCTCCAACTCTTACCATAATCATCTGTCGCATACAGGTAAGGCGTATCATCTCCCAAATAATCTCTATACACGGCATAATACGCCCTGGCCGGATCAAATGGAGAGACTTCAATATTGGATACCCGCCCCCCTTTGGGCATGTCCGGGGTGATGTTGGCCCAGGTCTGCCCGCCATCCTGGGTGACATGAAACAATCCGTCGTTTGACCCTGTCCAAATAACTCCAGCTTTGAGTGGAGACTCCCGTATGGCGTACAATACCCCATAATATTCTTCTCCGGATATATCCTCATCTATAGGGCCACCGCTCCGCATTCTAAACTCAGGTTCATTTGCTGTGAGATCCGGGGAGATTTGCGACCATGTCTGGCCTCCATTGTCGGTTTTGTGTAGAAACTGAGATCCATAATACACCACATCCGGATTGTGTGGCGATACCTCCATAGGCGTCACGCGTTGAAATCGGTAGGTGATGCTGTCAGGATGATTGCTATAAAGGCTTTCTGCTCCTATATAGTATCGCTGCTCCACACCAACATTGCGATAGTACACACTGAACTGCCCCTTGCAATTGGCATAAATCACCTCCGGATTTCCCGGCTTGGGAATGACAGGTCCTGTCTCACATCCACCACAATCTTCCCAGTACATCATATCACTCATGTGATGATTGTCATTACTATTGAGCACGTCCGAATATGGCTGTGCGCTTGGCACTCTAATCGTGGAGTTGTCTTGCTGCCCCGAGTAAACATAATAGGGATATTGATCATCTACATGGCAGGAATAAAGTTCGGCCGTAGGCTGGTTAAAAACTGTGGACCACTGCTGCCCCCCATCCCGAGAGACTGATGCACCTCCGTCGTTTCCTTCTATTAAAATGGTGGTGTCCATAGGATTGATCCAGAGATCGTGGTGATCGGCATGGGTAGAAGGTATTTTCTTCCATGTTTTTCCTGCATCATAACTTGTCCAAAAAACTTTCGTTCCCGCCCAAATATTATCTGCATTTTGAGGGTTAGCATCCAGATTGGTAAAATAGAAAGGACGGTACATTATGCTTTTGTGCGTTTCAGGTGGCATTTCTACCTTGGCCCAGCTCTCTGCATAATCGTCTGAGAGGTACAACCCCTGCTGCCCACCATCTGCCTGTATCAGTGCCCAGGCGTGCTCAGGTTTCTGAGCACTCACCGCAAAATCGATCTTACCTGTGAGCCCGGTTGGTAGTCCTTCCGACTTACGCTCCCAGCTATCCCCACCGTCTGTGGATTTATAAATACCGTCTTCGGCACCACCGCTGATTATGGTCCAGGGCTTGCGCTCTGCCCGCCACATACTCACATAAATCATCTGCGGGTTATTGGGAGCAAACTCCATGTCAAGAGCTCCAACCGAGTCGGACAAAAAGAGAACATTTTCCCAGTTTTCACCACCATCTTTAGATCGGTAAACGCCCCTTTCTTTAGATTTCTTAAAAGGGTGTCCTATTGCCGCGACATAGACCAATTCGGGATTCTCAGGATGGATCAAAACCGTCCCTATTTGTCCGGCATCTTTCAGCCCCGCAAACGACCATGTACTGCCTGCATCGGTAGATTTGTAAACCCCTTTGCCCACGATGATATTGCTGCGGATTCCGTCAGACCCTGTCCCTACATAGATGATATCAGGGTTTTGCTGATATACGGCAATAGCGCCAATAGAAGGAGTACTGAAATACCCGTCGGAGATATTGCTCCAGCTAGCACCGAAATTTTCGGACTTCCAAAGTCCTCCTCCGGTTGCGCCCATATAAAACACGTTGGGAGCTGTTTCCACGCCGGCAACCGCAGTTACACGACCGCCTCGTGACGGACCGATGTTTTCATATTGCAGTGGTTGAGCCAGCAAAGAATCCACCGACAGAAATAAAATGAAAAGTATAAAAAGCTTGTTGGTTGTCATGACGAGGTATAAATTTTCTTATTTAGACTCCTTGAGCCAATCGAGTGCTTTCTCTACAAGCGTAGTTTTGTAGGTGAAATAGTTTTTTTGAGTGACAGGGATATATTCATCTACCATTGGCGGATTGCCCTCTGCTACTTGTCCATTAGGGCGAACCGTATGACCGATGCTCCACATAAAAGACACAACAGGTTTTTCGGTAGTCGGGAAAACCAGGTCTTCTTCCCATTCCCAGGTGTTGCTATAACCTCCATCCGGCATTCCAATGGTGTACGCCAACTGGTTGTCTATGAGCATGCTCGAGAACTGTGTAAGGTGTGAACCACCCCATGGGCCAAAAAGAGCCACCATCTTTCCAGTAAAATGCTTTTCGGCTGGTGCCATCATCCAATCTGAATAATGCGGCAAATGCGCACATTTGAATGGTGTGTTGTTACTATACTCCTGACCGGCGGCCAGGCCTTTGAGCACGGGACCGTGTAGCCAGTCTATGGCCCAGGTTCCATCGTCCTCTGTTTCTCTGCCTTCACCATCCATTATGGCTTTGCGACTCAGGTATCTGTCTGTGTACCCGGCAATGAAGTCGCTGGTGATATCACTAAGTTTCAAGTTTCCACCAGTGGTTCTAAATGGAACCGAGGTGAGTCTGGCCAGCGCGTATGCCCCCTGACTTCCTCCACGGCTATTGATGGCATCAATGATGAGGTCATAATCCAGTAAATCATTGACTGAAGCGTATTCCACCAGTGCGTCTGCAGCATCCGGCAAGTCGCCCCGAAATCCGTACCACCACAGCAGCAAAGTTTTGTTCTTTTTGTCAGTAGGCACATAGAGTTCGAATGAGTCAAAATTAAAAGTCTCCACCTTTTTAAAGCCATCATAAGACTTATCTACCCAACCTCTTTTCCACTCTATCTCATCCATATATGGCAGGGTCACTTCGTAGGTTTTTCCGTTGTTCTTTTTCAAAGTAAGTGTAAGGTCTTCCTTGAAAAATGAAGGAGGAAGGTTGTCCGATTTTAGCCCAAGGCTATAGGCGAATCTTACATAAAAATTGTTCCAGGTTGAAAACCGTGTGTATTCAGAAACCTTGTTCATGTAATCCAAAACAGGCTCTCCATTTACTGAAACCAGTATATCTCCAAGAGCAGGTTTCTTTCCGGCCTGATCGATATTGGTTCCCAAGTCTGCCACAAAAAACACAATTTCGTCCTTTCCGAAATCGGGATAAAAACGAATTGGTGCCTGCCCTTTGTCTATCGCCGGAAGCACAAGCCCTCCTTCTATAACATCCACTGATAAGTGTCGATCCTTTCTTTTGGCGCTAAGCTTTTGAATGGCATAATACAAATCAGTATCATTTTGAGCAGCAAGAAATTCCACCCTCACGCTTTCCATCTCCTCCATCACATCGATACCGAAACTAGCTTCTTTTATCGCCGACCTGGCCTCTCTATCTTCAGTCTTGCTCAGTATGTAATCAAAAAGGGCTTCTCGGTCTTCCCTGGTCCCGTGATTTTGAGCCAAAGAAATAAATGATGAAAGAATACTTACAAAAAAAACAATGAGTTTAAACTTCATACCTCTTATATCTTGTTAGGTTTCCAATTCGTTTCTAATCTTGAGATGATACTGGTAGCCACCATATCACCCATGCAGTTTACTGTGGTGTTGCCCATATCTATCAGCCTGTATATACCCCCAACGATAGCAACAATTTCTAATGGAAGATTGAAGGCCTTGGCAAATAGCATGGCTACAACCAGTCCACCTCCGGGAATACCGGTAGAACCTTCGGATATGAGTAGCCCCACTATCACAATTTGCACCATCTGACCAATGCTAAACTCAAGCCCGACAGCCTGAGCTGTGAAAATCAAAATTGCGGAAAGCATGATGGATGTGCCGTCCTTGTTGAACTGCGCTCCAAGTGGGAGGGTAAATGAAAATATCTTCTTAGGGAGTTTTAGTTTTTCTTCAGCTATATCCAAAGAAACAGCCAGGCTAGCCAGACTGCTACACGTGGCTACCGTAGTGGCATAGAGTGCTGATGTTTGCTTAAAAAACCATATAGGGCTGATCTTGCCTATAAATTTTAAAAGGAACATGTAAAAAACCACCATTATGAACTGTCCCAGATAGACACTGCCAATAAACATGGTGAGAGAGCCTACAATACCACTGCCATACTCAGCAAAGGTGGCAGCCATCAATGCACCCAATCCCAGCGGAGAAGCTTTTAATATCAGTTCGACCAGTTTGCGCATGAGCTCCGCTATGCGTTCAAACCCGTCCTGAAACCACTCTTTCTTGCCTGATGGCAAATTCAGAACCACCACACCAAGCAAAATGGCAAAAACAACTATCTGAATGAGATTGCCTTCAGCAAAAGACTTCACAATATTGGTAGGCACCATGCCCATGAGCAAACTGCCTATATCAGGCATCTGGCCTATGTCGTCAGGCACATCTCCTTTCATCTGCATGCCCACACCGGCCTCTGTCCAGGACATGATTCCTATGCCAACGGTAATGGCCATGGCTGTAGAAAAAAAGTAGTAAACGATTACTTTAAGCCCTATTTTTCCAAATGACTGCACCGTACCTATGGCGGTGAGCCCAGACAGTAGATTGAAAAAAACCAGTGGAATGGCAGCCATAATCAGTAGCTGCAAAAAGATCTCTCCGATGGGTTTGACAAAAAGTATTTGATCCCTGAAAATCAAGCCCAGAACTGAGCCCAGAAACATCCAGATCAAAACACGAGAAGCAAACGATATCTTACTGTAGAATTTAAACATTTCAGAAGCTATCCATTTTAGAGTCCTTGCACAAATCCATCAATTCGTTTGAGACCTTCGGCTATTTCATCCCATGATTTCACACAGGTAATTCTTATATAATCGTCACCCTGGTTTCCAAAAGATGATCCCGGAATCACCGCCACATTCTCTTCTGTGAGTAGTTGATCACAAAATGTAACTGAGTCCATATCCAACTCAGAAATATCTACCCATGCATAAAACCCGGCTTCAGGGGTATAGCACTTTAAGCCTTCTATTTGATCCAGCTTGCTGGTGAAAAAGTTTACCTTTTCTTCCCATTCTTTCCAATACTGAAGCACTTCCTGCCGTGGTTCATCCGCAAAAGCAACTGCTCCTCCTACCTGCACAAATGAGCTTACACATGTAATCAAGTGTTGCTGTAGCTTGGTCATTTGATAAATGAGAGACTCATTGGCATAAGCAAAGCCAATCCTCCAGCCTCCCATAGAAAAGCTTTTGGTCAAACTCATGAGTGTGATGGTGAGGTCTTTCATGCCGGGCAATGTGGCCATGTTGGTATGTTTGCGCCCTCCCCAGACGGTGCGTTCGTAAGGCTCGTCAGTGATCACAAAAATATTATGCTCACGGGCTACCTGAGCGATTTCTTCTAAATCTTCCTGACTATGTACTACTCCGGTTGGATTATGAGGAGTACACATGATGATGGCTTTTGTTTTGCTGGTCACTGCCTCCAGCAACTGCTCTTTTTTCCATCGAAAGTGATTTTCTTTCAACAAAGGAACGGTGACGGCCACCCCTCCCAGGTATTGGATGGTTTGCTTGTAGCTCACAAAGCAGGGATCCTCTACGATAACCTCATCTCCTGGATTCAGGATAGCCAATAGAGAGATCGTAAGTCCTTGCTTACACCCCATAGTGGCGATAATTTCGGTAACTGGGTCAGCAGATATGTGATTTTCCCTGCTGAGTTTTGAGGCGCAAGCCTCGCGGTAGGCGGTTGTACCCTGCGCCATCGTCTGGTGCGTATCACCGAGTTTCATAGCTTCCATAGCCGCCTCCATAACATATGCCGGAGTAGCCTCAAAGGCCCTACCCGCAGAAAAGTCATATACTTCATGCCCTTGCTCTCTCAGCACTTTTGCTTTGTCGGCGATACGTACGGTAGATGATTGGACAGAGCTTATTACTCTTTTGGACAATACTGTTTCCAATTGCATTTTTAACTGATCTTAGATAAAAACAGACTTGGGGCATGCAAGCTTTTAAGCTTAGCATACTCCAAGCCTATCGTGTGGGGTAAAATTTATAGTCCTTTGATTACGATATTATCGATGAAGGCAATTTCAGACCCACTGTCTGTACCAATCTGAATCACAAGACTTCCAGTCTTGATACTTGATACTTCAGCGACAAATGTTGTCCACTGATCTACAATCACATCGCCAGAGCCATCTGAAGAGTTTGTCATAGATGCACCATCAGAACGCAGAGAAAGGATGAGTTCATCTCCATCTGCCGTCCTCCAGATCAAATCAATTTCATCATCTTCTTCCCATGAGCTATCGGAAAACCAAAGGTCAAGAGATATTTGAAGTAAGTTGATTTCACCGGGAATGGTCAGTTCATCAAAAACGATTTCTGCCAGTCCATCAGCGTCGGAAGTACTGTAAGCCTGAACCCCATCGGTAAAACTCCCCAGGTCATATTCCCACTCGGTATCAGAAGTGAATTTTGATACACCAAAGAGCAAGCCACTGTCAGCTCCACCTTCCTGGCCGGCTACATAAGAAGTATTGAAGCCCATTTCGCCACCGGTAGAAACGTAATCAACGCTATTTTCACCGTCTACATTTACCTGCTCGACACCATCCTGAGAAGGATAGTTGTTGACAAGGCCAGCAGTAGGCTCTTCAAAACTGGTATAGCCAAAAGTAATCGCATCGTCTTCATTGATGGTCAAAGTAAACGTGCGACCTTCCGCCGCTCCCAAAAACCCTGTAGGCACGGATGCGGATTCTGCTAAAGCAAAAACCAAACTTCTAGGTCCTACAGCTTCATCATTGTCCAAAATCGCAACATTCAGAGATGTTTTGAATGATCCTGCGGCAATGGTCATGGCAGATAGTGTCGCATCCAGTGTGTAATCGACATTTTCTACGGCTGTAGTTTCGTCAGTAACCAAAGTCACGGGAATTGTAATATCCGATTTTGGCGAAAGTCCGGAATAAATAAAGTCTATTGTGACTTCAGAATCTTCGCCTTCCAGTACTGTGGCGCCATCTTCAGATATGGCTATGTATTGCACTTCACTAGCTACTCCGGCAAAATCCTGTTCTTCAAAACATGAAGTACATAATACGGAGGCTATAATTATGATAAATATTGAATATCTCATCTACTTAGAATTTTTGATTGAACCTCGGTTTATTTAATAGCTGGATTAGCCGCAGTTTCATACTGTGGAATAGGCCATGCATACAGATCACTAGGATATGAGACCGTGCAGTTTCCATTGCTCAGCAAGCAATCGTTTCTGGTGAATCCTCTCTGCAACCTCTTCAAATCGTAAAGTCTGTGACCTTCAAACGCCAGTTCCTTTCTTCTCTCGGTAATGATATCCTCTTGAAGTTGAGTTCCGGAAGAGGCAATTGCAGAAGCTCCTGCCCTTGAGGTAATTTGGTTTACAAGCGTCAAAGCTCTACCCTCATCGCCTGCAGTTAACACTTCACACTCTGCAGCCATAAGCGCAAACTCTGTGAGTCTCATCACAGGGAAGTGATGTGCATCGGCATTGATACCGAGACCTCCAGGGTATTTAAACACGTGCAAATCGGTGGCTGGAGTAGCGGCTTCATCGAGGTACCACGCTAGTCTGGCATCTCCTACCTCATACAAATCAATGAGATCTTGTGAAACGGCGTGAGCAGCATTTCCATTGTTGGCAGTGTAAATATCAATCAAAGATCGGTTGGCAAAGTTTCCATCGTCTGAATCAACATCCAATTGAAAAATGGCCTCTCCTCCAAGTATTGGTGCCAGACCGTACCACTGATCTACAAAGTCGCCCACTTCACCATCGTTATCATACTGACTGACTGTGTATGTAGGCTCCAGCGTAAATGGCCCACTGAGAATTTCATTGGCATCATTAAGGGCACTCGGATAATCAGTGCTATAAAAATGCAATCTTGCTCTCAGCCCCAATGCGGCATAATAGTTCATAAAATAGATAGATCCCCCTGAACGATAACCCTGCATGGTGAGCACATCACCTGAGGATTGAAACAAAGGAAGCGCCTCATTGACATCAGCAAAAAGTTCGGTGTAAACTTCAGCCATGGTATTTCTACTCACAGCCGCACCAGGCGTACTCTTTTTGATATATGGCACAGCAAGGTGGCTTTGATCAGATGTGTAATTGTAATCCTGAGCAAATACCTCAATCAGTGAAAAATGAAGTAGAGCCCTGATAGAAAGACATTCAGCTTTAACTCTATCTTCAAATTCAACTCCGAATTCAACTTCATCAAGTCTATCCAAAATATTGTTTACCGCAGCAATAGACTGATATGCCTCTCTCCACAGCTCATTGGCTGTAAACTGATCATTCAGATCCAGAGAATATGCATAAGGAATTCTATCGCTGGAGGTACCTGCCGATTCTACATCTGAAGGCACCTTCCCATTGTCGGTGGCAGCATCGGCTATCACATTGTGTTCCATAGCAAAGCCGTCATCGTTGAGTATTGAGTATGCACCATGAAGTGCAGTAACAATATCCGCTTCCGTAGCGAGTGCTACTTCGGGTACCACAAGCGTTTGTGGCACTTCATCCAAAAAATCATCACAGCTAAAAACCGATAAGATGAAAATGGTATATATCGTGGTGTATTTTAATTTCATGTCAGTTCGTATTTAAAATGAAGCAGAAAGACCAAATGTTATTGTTCTGTTTACAGGATAATCATCATCCTCATTGA
Organism: Cyclobacteriaceae bacterium; assembly: GCA_039970095.1. GTDB lineage: Bacteria > Bacteroidota > Bacteroidia > Cytophagales > Cyclobacteriaceae > JAMZMI01. The sequence goes on along the minus strand of JBDVMP010000106.1, from coordinate 36,393 downwards.
CACTTCCTACATTGGGATCAAACCCTGAGTATTCGGTGAAAGTCAAAAGGTTCACTGCGCGTATGCTCAGTGTCAGGTTTGACAGTCCCACTCGCTGCGAATACTCTGAAGGCACCAAATATGAAAGGCTAACATTTCTCAATCGAATAAATGAACCATCTTCCAACCATCTTGTAGAGTTGAATTGTGCTGAGCTCTGATCGTTGAAATCAACTTTAGGAACATCTGTTATATCCCCCGGCTGTTGCCATCTGGCCAGATTAGCCGCGGTGTTGTTGTTTCTGCCAGGTACAGACAGCTGCTGCTTCAGGTCATTATAGACCTTGAATCCATATTTGAAATAGAACATTGCAGACAGAGTAAATCCTTTGTACTGCAAGGTGTTTGTAAGACCTCCGTAGAAATCAGGGTTCAAGGCAGAATTACCACTTACCTTTCTTTGAGCTTCGTTTTCGTCGAGCGTCAGTTCTCCGGCAGCATCCCTATAAAGCGGCTGGCCTGTAGCTGGATCTACACCGGCATATTGCGGCAAAAACCACTGCTCGAAAGGCTGCCCTTTGATATTTGCGGTAGTGGTAGTGGACGTAGTATCGCTATCTGCATTCAGCTTGATGATTTCACTTTTGTTGAAAGTGATATTGAAATCTGTCGACCATGTGAAGTCATTTTTCTGAATGTTGACTGTACTCAGGCTTATCTCCATTCCTGAGTTTCTGATATCACCGATGTTGTCAACAAAACTTGCAAAACCTGAAGTTCTTGAGATTTCGCGTGCTCCAAGTAGTGCATCCGAACCACGGCTATAATACTCCAACGTTCCAGAAACTCTGTTTTTGAATAGTCCAAAATCTAAGCCCAGGTTAGACGACACACTTTCCTCCCATTGTAGGGATTCGTTTCCAGGACTTTCAGGTTGTGCTCCCGGGTTTCCTCCTCCTGGCACTATGAAAGCCCCATTTGAGTTATAAGTTTTTCTCCATTGATAATCCCCGATCTGATAGTTACCCTGAATACCATAACTTCCACGCACTCTCAAAAATGAGATCGCATCGATGGCTTTAACAAACGATTCTTCCGAAAGGTCAAAACCAGCACCTACACTATAAAAATTACCCCATCTGTTTTCCGGACCAAATCGCGAAGAACCATCTACTCTATAAGAAAAATCAAGAAATAGCTTATCCTGAAACGTATAGTTCACTCTCGAAAAAACAGACACCAAAGTATGGGCAGTATAGTCAGAACTGATATCTCTAAGTATAGAACCAGCACCTACACCTGGTATCCCATCAAAACCAAACTCACTGGATTCTGATGATTGTGATTCGTATGACTTTCGGTAGCGCTCCGTACCAACCATAGGAGTAATCACATGATCAGATCCAATAGAGAAATCATACTTTGCTGTGAAGTTCACATTAGTGGACACTTCATAGTCTGTAATAGATTCACCCAATCCATTGTCACTCTCTGCGTAATAATATTTAGACTGGTAAGCATTTTCCTTCGATACCGCAAGATCAACCGAAGCAGACGATGTTAAAACCAAGTTTTCGATTGGCTCCACTGTGACTTTTGCTGTTGGAAGTGCGCGGTAAGTTTGGCGTTCGCGAGTATTTAAAGCCTCAGCGGCCAAAGGGTTGTGCCCTGCATTACTTGGTAGATCAAAATTATACCCCAGGCCATTCAGGTTTAAAGGTGTTGCCGCCGTAGCAAAAGGGCTGGCAGTAGGTGCCACATTGAATGATCCCGAATAAATACCGCTACGTCCACCATCTGCAAATTGTAAATCATTTTTAGCAAACGACCCCAAAACAGCAAACTGTACGTTCAGCTGATCTGCAGGAGAAAGGTTGAGATTTAAACGGCCGGTATATCTCTCATAGTCCGTTCCGATCACAATTCCTTGTTGTTTGAAATAACTCGCCGACATATAGTGTGTAGCCTTATCAGACCCACCCGATGCTGTCACCTCATAAAGTTGTGTTTTCCCATTTCTCAGTACTCCATCCAACCAGTTGGTATTCAAACTGTCGGAGTTTGCCGGCATTAGCAGCTCAGAATCAAGTCCCGCATTGGAAAAGGCCTCACGATAATAATCTGTGTACTCTGAGGCATTCATCAATCTGAAGTTGTTTGGATTTTCAAGATCTGAAAATCCAGATTGCGCATTAAAAGTAATTTTGGTTTTGCCAGCCTTACCCTTCTTGGTGGTAATGAGAACCACTCCATTCGACGCTCTGGATCCATAAATACTCGTTGCAGCCGCATCTTTCAAAACTGATATAGAAGCTATATCATTAGGGTTGAAGGCCTGGAAATTGCTGGTAGGAATACCATCAATAACGTATAAAGGCCCATTATCTCCATAACTCCCAGCTCCTCTAATCAAAATAGAACCGACAGATCCGGGTGCCCCGCTATCATCTTCCACCAATACACCGGCAGCACGCCCCTGTATCATCTGAATAGGACTTGTTTGTGGTGTTTGTTCTAAGTCTTTAGCTCCAACTGTCGCCAATGAACCTGTAAACTCACGTTTCTGTGTTTCTCCATAGGCTATCACCACCACTTCATCCAGACCAAGTACTTCGTCGGTCAATTGGATATCGATAACCGATCTGCCATCGACCGGAACTTCAACAACCTTAAATCCAACTGATGAGAATACAAGAACATCAGACGTCTGTACTTTAAGCTTGTACTTTCCGTCCAAATCTGTGACCACTCCATTGGTGGTATTTTTCACAAGAACTGTGACACCCGGAAGTGTTTCACCTTCAATGTCAGTGACAGTTCCCGTCACATCTCCCTGTGAATAGGCATGTCTGCTCATAAAGAAAAGCAAGGCGAGAAATAGTGTAAAAATTCTTTTCATAGACCCTTTTATTATTGATTGTTAAAGAAAACAAGTGAACTACAGAAGATTATTCTTCATTTCACTAATTATTCCAATGTTAAGAAAAAGTGAACTGAATCAACCCTCAGAGAGATCAGAAGAATTTTCTTTAAGAAATTTTCTGAAATTTTCTATCTAAATTTATTCCATGGACAATACGGGGAAAAGCTTAGCGGAGCTCATAGAGCGCATATTGATATTTCTTAAATCAGAAAAAATCACGCAATCGGAAGTCGAAAGCCAATTGAACTACACCTCTCTGAGCAAAGCCAAAAACTTCGAAAAATACCCCCAGACCATCATTGAGAAGAAAACACGTGCCGAGCTGGTAGAAATTCTTTTGAGTCAATACAACCTGGCCTATGATGAAACCAGAAATATAATCACCCATATAGGTATTGTAAACCCTCAGAAACAGCCCGTGCAAAAAATGGTTTACATCATGTATTACTATGCCTTTGCCAGAGAGACAGTGGGCAGAGCGATCATACAAATTACCAACAAGAAAAAAGTAACCATAGAATACCCGATGAATGAATACTGGGAAGGCACTTATGAGGTTGTCGAAAACTACACCTTCATTCAGGCTGAGAAGAAAGGGGACGCAACACCTGTAAAAAAACTGATTTGCCTCTTTTCTGGAACGGAAAAGCACGGCCGCCCAATTCTGATGGGAGGATATAGTACTGTGAAAAGAGATGGGTTTCCCGTTGCTGGAAATGTTGTACTGGAAAAAATGGACTCTGAGAGCATGCTGGAAAACAGGCTGAAGGGCGAAATAGATCCGCGCATAGTTTACTATTTAAGTGAGAAGGTGATGGTTGCCGATACTTTCACGCCAAACAACCTTGATGACTTAAACAGCGATTTCAAAATGATCGTAAAGTATTCTGGAAAGTATTCACTTCACCTCAAACGAGCCGACCAGATACTCAAAGGTGATTTGGAGTTGAGCAAAACAGGCAGAGCAACTATTGTTGTTTCGGCTATTTCATATCAAGGCATCTTTAAGTTGCTTGACTCACACACCATAAAAATAATCCTGAAGGATGCCTCTGAGTTTTCAAATAAGATCAAGGAAGAAATAGACCTGATCCTGAAAACGCATTCTCACCAGCACACACCCTACTACGTGGGTAGCGGGATTTCCAACTCATTTGATTCAGAAACTTTTTCTTTTGAATGTCTGGCTTTAAAAGCCGAGTTTGAACATACTGAAGATGAGGGTAGAATCACAGAGCTGTTCGGCTATTGAAGCAGTGACGGTATAGTAAACGTCATTCCGAACCTGAGGCACTCCCCTTTATTTCCGTCATTCCGAACCCTGAGGCACTCCCCCTACCTTCCGTCATTCCGAACCCTGAGGAACGAAGGTGAGAGAATCTCATGATTAGATGAGACATCATCCTCTCCATAAGCCCATCCGAGGTAGCCATGATGAGATTGTTACGCTTCGTTTTACTCCGCTCACAAGGACGGTGTAGAAGGGTGTGGAAAACAAAAAAGGCTTCCAAATGGAAGCCTTTTCAATGTAGATTTTAAAATCTTATTTAGATGAGATGAACTCAAGTAGCTCTACTACTTTAGAAGAGTAACCCCACTCATTGTCATACCAAGAAACAATCTTTACGAATGTAGGAGTCAACTGGATACCAGCACCTGCGTCGAAGATTGAAGTTCTGGCGTCACCGATGAAGTCATTAGAAACTACTGCATCTTCTGTGTAACCTAGCACACCTTTCAATTCGTTTTCAGATGCAGATTTCATTGCTGCACAGATTTCCTCATAAGTGGTTTCTTTCTTAAGGTTCACAGTCAAGTCAACGCAAGAAACATCTGGCGTAGGAACTCTGAATGCCATACCTGTAAGTTTTCCATTCAACTCAGGGATAACTTTACCTACAGCTTTTGCTGCACCTGTAGATGAAGGAATGATGTTTTGACCTGCACCACGTCCACCTCTCCAGTCTTTCATAGAAGGACCATCAACGGTTTTCTGCGTGGCTGTAGTGGCATGCACTGTAGTCATCAGACCACTTTCGATACCGAATTTATCATTCAATACTTTTGCTACCGGCGCAAGGCAGTTGGTAGTACAAGAAGCATTAGAAACGAACACCATGTCAGAAGTATATTTATCCTGATTCACTCCCATTACGAACATTGGAGTGTCATCTTTGGATGGCGCAGACATCACAACTTTCTTAGCACCAGCGTCGATGTGACCTTGTGCTGATTCTTTTGTAAGGAAAAGACCAGTTGATTCTACGATGTACTCTGCTCCGATATCACCCCACTTCAAGTCTGCAGGATTTCTTTCGGCAGTTACACGGATCTCGTTTCCGTTTACGACAAGCTTGCCGTCTTTCACTTCCACATCTCCTTTGAACTGACCGTGTGTAGAGTCATATTTTAGCATATAAGCCATATAATCAACGTTGATAAGATCGTTGATACCTACAACTTCAATATTTGGACTTTCGGCAGCTACTCTGAAAACAAGGCGTCCGATTCTTCCGAATCCATTAATCCCGATTTTTACTTTTGACATGATGGTAATTGTTTTAAACGAATAAAAATTGAATGCAAATTTATAACTCTCACAATCAGAAACAAACCCTATATCCTAAGGATTTTTCATGTTTTGACCTGAGTTATTTCATGGTTATTTTATGTAAATGTCTTTAACCCGAATAATGTTCGCTAAAAGGATGATTTCTTTGACAATGCAGAAGTGATCACCCTTGTTTAAAGAGTAAATGTCAATGGGGTGACCTAACATGTGGATATTCGACTTGAAGCAACACCCTATTGACCACCTGAAAACTTTCTTCTCAGGCAGTCAATTAATGTGCATGCGTGCTTCAACTCCTGGAATAGAGCATAATTTATTGGGCTGGTTTTATGTCTAGCCATTGATTCAAAACTGCTTCAAATTCGTCCAACTTGTTGTTCATAGTGGATGTCATATCAGAAAACTCTTCTTGAAGCCGATCGGATAATCCGCGATAGTAAGTGATACCATCACAGAGATTGTTTCGGAATTTCTCGACATATCTCTGGTGGCGTTTGTCTAAGTGCTTCTTGCGGTCTTCCACCAACTCTTTCCAATAGTCAACATATAATGACAGTTCCTTCAAAAACATATGTGGGCGCACCCCCTGGATGATATTGGCCCTGCCATAAATATGATCAACCATGGTTTTGAGGGAGACAATTTTTGAAAAGTAAGCGATATTAGGCCCAGGGCAGACATTGGCCGCCATGCGATTCTTGAATGGCTCCAGGTCGTGTTTCAGTACTGCAGCATTGCTGAGGCCTACACAGAGACATTCTTTATCCAATACTCTTTGTTTCTGAAGTTTGTAATCCTCTGGTTCCAGGTTTTCATTTTCCAGTGCTGCGAGTTTTTTCTTTTGATAGCTGCGAGATGCTGTGCAAACCGGCTCCTCTCCAAACTCGGTATTGGAAACCAGATACTTCTCGGTGCAAGGGCTACCGGGTTTGCCATCTAATATTCGTTGCAGTTTCTCCTGCTCGGCGGTTGTTCCTTTCAAATAATGAAACCGAATACCGAGCGGTGAGTTATGGCTGAGTTTTACATCTTTCACCTGGGCTAAAGCAAGTGATTTCAGGGTTGGTTCGTCTACAGTAGTAGCTTCCGGCACCAACAAAAATGGCGTACCCCAGCCGGCACTATTCACTTCATAGTATTGTGAGAGCAATTTATTTTCCTCATAAGTGCCTATGCCGCCCTGCATGGTGACAAGAAACTCAGGTTGAGTTCTTACTGCTCTTCCTTTGGCTTCAAGTGCGGTTTTGTAAATTTCAAAGAGCTCACTCTGCAGCTCACTTCTCTTATTCTTGAATTCTTCCAGAATGGTACCTATGAGAAATCCATCTGTAGCAAAGGCATGACCTCCACAGTTCAAACCCGATTCTATTCGGTATTCGCTTACCCATAGTCCTCGTTTTGCTAACATTTTACCTTGTATCAATGCAGACCTATAGTCTGACACTTTGATGGCAATCTTTTTACGAAACTCACCCGATTCATCTGTATCAAATGCATCGAGTTTTTCCATATAGGCAAATAGCCGGGGATTCATTCCGGCAGATAGCACAACCGTAGAGTTTACCAAATCGCTCTTGGCATAGCCTCGTAGTGCGGTCACCGCATCGGATCCATCCTGAATCTCGTCCCCGTTCGAATTTCGAGCCGTTTTATCCAGTTTGGTCATAATATTGACATCTATACTACCGGCTTGCACTTCTTTCCGCAGGGCAGATTGTAACACTGCTTTTTCATCACCCTGGGGCAACTCCTTCATCTGAGAGTAGGTTTTCTTCAGAGGACTATCATCCGGCAACATCGCAAAATAGGTGTCTATATCACTTTCATTGCCAAAATCAGATTCTCTAACCTTTTCGACTTGGTGCTGAACGATGCGGTTCATTAAATTGAGATAGTCTGTAATTCTTTTAGCGCGATAATCTTCTTCTCCTACTTCTATCGCTGTGTATGTTTCTCCGATCTTCTGATAGTAGTGCTTTCTCATCTTCTCGATCAGGTTGTCCTGAATAATAGAAACTACAGATGAGATGCCAAAATGAGCCACCTTGATGGGAGTATCGATGGTAAAAGCCAAACCCATAACAGGAATGTGAAAATGATGAAATGCCTTGCTTGCTTGCATGTTGATTGAATTGAATTTTGAGTGAGTTTCGACTTGTCAGGAAGAAGGACAAAGTTTTGCAGGATTATCTCACAGAACTATGACGAGCGTCAGTTACAGAATAATTAATTCACATAGAAAGCGCGCAAATAAATCCTATCATCATAACGGATGAAAAACAATACGCCTCGCAAGACCGAAGGCATAAAAAAACCCGTCAACTTATTATAAGGACGGGTCGCAGTTTAGCTCAAGCTGCCATGAAAGCACCTATGCTTTTAGGTATAGATTAATACAGTCTTTTTATTGGAGTTGTTCTTCAGGGTTTCATATTCATTTCAATGCTCTATCCAAATGCACATACCCCCCATCAGGAGTAATCCATTGCCCGGTAGTGTGGCTGCTCTTTTCTGAAAGTAAAAACACTGCCATTGCGGCTATCTCCTCGGAGGTAGTCATCCTTTTTCCCAGAGGGATATTACTGGTAATCCGTGTTAGTGCTTCTTTGGGGTCGTCAAATGTCTTTAGCCAGCTTTCATATTGTGGCGTGGCTACTTCTGATGGAATTACGGCATTTACCCTGATGCCATATGGCAACAACTCTACCGCCCACTCTCTTGTGAGGGCAAGCTGCGCTCCTTTGCTTGCTGCATAGCCGGATGTTCCGCCCTGGCCCGTAAGTGCTGTCTTGGAGCTTATATTGATAATTGACCCTCGGTTCTTCTTTAGCTGGGGCAAACTATAATGCACAATATTGTAGTAGTGCATAAGGTTTAGGTGAATGGATGCCGCAAACTTATCCGGGCCAGCTTCTAATCCCGCCCCATCATTCACTCCGGCATTGTTTACCACTCCATCGATTCTCCCCAATTCCTTTATGGTTTTATCTACGATCATTTCACAATTCTCCACAATTGATAATTCACAATTGATCGCGAGACATTGCTTCCCTTCTCCTTTCAACTCCTCCTCCAGCTTTTTTGAGGCCGATTCTGATCGCCCAACCATAACCGGAATGGCACCTTCCTGAGCAAGCTCTCGCGAGATCGCCTCTCCTATTCCTTTTGCTCCTCCTGTTACAATGTAAACTTTACCTGATATTCCTAAATCCATCTCTTTTTATTCTCTTTTACAGCGACACACCCCGTTTCCAGAGTATAAAGTCATTTTGATCAAGCTGCATGGCTTTGGTTTTCTTACCGCTGGCCACTGCTATGATCTCTTCTAATATTTCTTCTCCTACTTGTTGTAGGGTCTTTTCTCCAGATATGATCTCACCAGCATTGAAATCAATGATATCAGGCATGGCCTGAGACAGTTTTGTATTGCTGGATATCTTGATTACGGGAGCTATAGGGTTGCCTGTGGGAGTACCCAAACCTGTTGTAAACAAGATGACATTTGCTCCACTCCCAGCCATACCTGTTGTTGACTCCACGTCATTGCCCGGGGTGCAAAGCAGGTTGAGTCCAGGCTTGGTCACCGGTTCGGTGTAGTCAAGCACATCGGCTACAGGCGCATCGCCCCCTTTCTTAGCTGCTCCTGCCGATTTGATAGCATCTGTGATCAAACCGTCCTTTATATTTCCCGGAGATGGGTTCATATCAAAACCTGACCCTGCTTGCCTTGCTTTGTTGTGGTAGGCTTCTTGAATTGCCAAAAATTTCTCAGCTGTCGATTTCGATTCGCATCGATCCACAATGTTCTGTTCTACTCCATTCAACTCTGGAAACTCTGATAGTATAGAACTACCCCCAAGTGTCGCCAGCATATCCGAAGCATGACCTACGGCAGGATTGGCCGATATTCCAGAAAATCCATCCGAGGCACCACATTCTAATCCAACTACAAGTTTGCTTAAGGGTGCCGGCTGTCTTTCGATCTTGTCTGCTTCTTTCAGACCTTCAATCGTATCAGAAATCGCCGTTTTTATTAATTGTTCTTCTGATTTGATCTTTTGTTGTTCCAGATATATCACCGGCTTATTTGAATCGGGATAAAGTTCCTGTTGGACCTCCTTAAACCAATCGATCTGCGCATGCTGACAACCCAGGCTCAATACTGTAGCGCCCGCCACATTAGGGTGGTGGACATATCCTGCCAAAAGGCGAAGTAGCGTCTCAGAATCCTGACGCGTACCACCACAGCCCCCATCATGATACAGAAATCGTATGCCATCGATGTTTTGAAATACCTGCTGGCTCAGGAAGGATTCTGCATTGTTTGTTTGTTTGCCCAAACACTGACTGGCAAATGCACTGTATTCATTTTCTTTCTTGTATCCCAAGACCTTATCCAGTGTCTCCTGAATGATTCTGAGGTTTCTGTTTTCGCAGAATACAAGAGGAACAAACAGCCAGTAGTTGGCTGTACCAACCTTTCCATCTGCCCTGTGATAACCCATAAACGTTCTGGACTGGAACCCTGATACGTCAGGCTTTTCCCAGCTGTATTCAACATCTCTTATCTCAGTATCATCAGCCAGGTGTTCCAGGTTTTCGGTATTGAGCCAACCGCCCTGATTCACATTTTTGGTGGTTCTGCCTACACTTACTCCGTACTGCGTCACGGTAGAGCCTGCTGGTAAATCTGTTAATGCTACTTTGTGCTTTTCGGGTACATACTCAACTACCTTGAGCACACTAACTTCATTAAACTTATAACTACCGGGTTCAAGACCTGATAATGCTACCAGACAGTTGTCATTAGGATGTATTTGTAAAAGTTTAGCCATCAGCTCCGATTGTTTCGTATCGCTATTCTAGAATTTAATACTCGATAAGCTGGCATAAAACCACCAATATCAAATGCGCAAACCTGTGCACAAAGGGTAGTTTGTATCGTTTGACTTCATAACTTTGAGAAATGTCGAAGTATTCAACATTGACGGATTTGGCTAAAAGCCTGGGTGTGGCTCCATCCACGGTCTCCAGAGCTTTGCAAGATCACCCCCGCATAAGTAAGAAGACCAAAGAGCTCATTTGGCAGAGGGTGAAAGAATCTGGATTTGTTCCCAACAGGTATTCTCAAATTCTTAAAGACAACAAGACCTTCCTGATAGGAGTCATTGTGCCAGACCTCAAATTACACTTCTTTTCACGTGTTTTGGCTTCCATAAATCACACACTCGCATCAACAGAATATGCAATAGTGCTAGGTCATAGTGAGGAAACAATCCAGAAAGAGGTAGAGTATATTGACAAGTTTATTAACCTAAGAGTGGACGGAATCATTGCTGCTTTATCGAAAGAAAGTAACGAGGTTGCTCATTTTGAAAAGGCGATTGAGCAAGACATTCCATTGGTTTTTTATGACCGTGTGTCCAATTTCCTGAAAGCCTCCAAGATCATTGCAGATGATTACAATGCGGCTTACAAGGCCACAGAACACCTGATTAAGACAGGGTGCCGGGCAATTGCACACATCACAGCATCAAAAAATCTAAATAACAGCAACAACAGACTCTACGGCTATCTGGATGCGCTAAAAGACAATCACATTGAAGTAAATGAAGACTTGATATTCTACTTTCAATTTGACCACAGTAGCATCCAGCAGTTTCTGAACAAAATTCTAAAGAACTATCCGCAACTGGATGGGATTTTTGTATTCAACGATTATGTGGCCAATACTGCCATCCATCACTTACTCAAGAAAGGGAAGCGAATTCCTGAAGATATTTCAGTAATGGGCTTTAGCAATGAGCCGATCTCCTCTTACATGTCTCCCCAGCTGAGCACGGTAGAAGATGTTGCTGAGCAAATGGGTGTTGAAGCTGCCAACGCCATGCTAAAAATACTAGCGGGAGAGCAGCTGGAAAACGACAAAATAGTCGTAAATCAGAAGTTGGTACTGAAAGGTACGACCAGGAAACTAAAATAAAGGATGGCTTTAATATAGCGTTATTACCCTGATTCGAGAACGCTCAACCCAAAGTTCAAAGAGTTTGCCTCCCCCAAAGCATAAAAAAAGCCACTCAATTGAGTGGCTTTTAAGTAGTCCTAGGAAGCATTGTGCGTTTTATGAAAAAAGTGCAAAACACAACAGTGAATAACCAGGACTAAAAGAAGTAAAATACATGTTAGCTACTCCTCTTTTTGACCCACTATTTCATACACACACGGAATCACAATCAAATTCAATATTGTGGCTGTTAAGAGCCCTCCAAGGATTACTACAGCCATTGGGCTTTGAATTTCATTTCCGGGCTCCCCTCCTTTCAGTGCTAGTGGAATCAATGCAAGTCCGGTTGTAAATGCTGTCATGAGAATCGGATTTAACCGATCCAATGCTCCTGTTTTTAGCAATTCAAATCCCTGCAACCCTTCCTTTCTCAAATCTTCATATCTCGACACAAGCAAAATTCCGTTCCTTGTGGCTATACCAAACAAACTGATAAAGCCAATGGTAGCAGCAATGCTGATAATACCAGAAGTGAAATACACAATCAAAATCCCACCAATCAATGCCAATGGCAAATTGATTAATACAATGAATGATAGTTTCACATCCTGAAATTCATAATATAGCAATAGGAAAATGACTAAAATGGCTAGAGCAGCGGTAATAAGGAGCAACTGAGAAGCTTTTGCTTCACTTTCAAACTGGCCTCCATACTCCACCCGATAACCTTCGGGCAGGTCAATGTTTCCTTCCACAATTTGCTGAATCTCATTCACCACACCACGCAAATCACGTCCTTGCACATTAGCAGCTACCACGATCTTACGCTTTACATTCTCCCTGGAAATGGTATTGGGTGAACTTACAGAGCTTACCACAGCCAGCTGATCCAATGTAGTTTGTCCTCCATTGGGTAATGTGACCAAAGCAGACTGTATGGACTCCTTGCTATTCCTGGACTTCTTTTGAAAGCGAACCATAAGATCAAAATACTTCTGCCCTTCATAGATTTCTCCTGCCTTTTCACCTGCAAAAGCTACATCCACTTGTTCCATCAAATCTCCAACAGTCATCCCATAGGCTGATAACATTTGCCGTTTCGGAGTGATCTTGATTTGTGGCACTTCTACTTGCTGATCTACCGCAACATCCGCAATTCCATCAATGGATTTGATATTGGTTTCCACACTTTTCCCTAACTCAAACAGGCGCTGCAAATCATCCCCAAATATCTTAATGGCGATATTGGCTCTTGTTCCTGAAAGCATGTGGTCGATACGGTGCGCGATCGGTTGACCAAGTGTAATATTTACTCCTGGAACAACACTCAACTTCGTCCGCACTTCCTCAAAGAATTGTTCTTTTGATTTTCCCTCAAGAGCAAACGGCACATCGATCTCCGCTGCATTCACACCCTGAGCGTGTTCGTCCAACTCCGCTCGTCCAGTCCTGCGAGTGACCACCTCTACTTCAGGCATCTCCAAAAGCAGTTGCTCAATCAGCTGACCACTTTTATTGCTTTCTTCCAATGACATGCCGGGTATCCCCACTGCACTGATCACTAAAGAACCTTCATTGAATTCCGGTAAAAAACTGCGTCCTAATTGTGTTAGTATGATCAAGCTGATAACGAAAACACCAACCGTTGACCCAATCACTGTTTTAGGGAATCTCAATGCTCCTTTCAGAATGCCGGCATACCGAGCTTGCAGCCAGCGTTCCACTTTCGTTCCTTCGGCTTGTTTGGTGAGTACCCTTTCGCTTTTAAGCAAATAAGAACACAACACTGGAGTGACTGTCACTGCCACAATCAATGATGTGAGAACTGAAGTAATGAAAGCAATTCCAAGCGGTTGCAACAAACGTCCCTCCATACCACTTAGGAAAAACAAAGGAACAAACGACACAATAATGATAAGCGTGGCAATAATGATCGAACTACGAATCTCAACCGAAGCATCTTTAACCACCGTAAGTACAGGTAGCTGGTCTGCTTTAGGCTTGCGAATGTTCTCACGTAATCGCTTGTAGACATTCTCCACATCAATGATCGCATCATCTACCAACGCACCGATGGCAATAGCCATACCTCCTAAACTCATGGTATTGATGGTGTAACCCAACATTTTCAACACAATGATTGAAACAAGTAGAGAGATGGGAATGGCTAGTAATGAAATGACTGTTGTACGCCAGTTCATAAGAAAGATGAACAGCACAATCACCACAAAGAACGCACCTTCCAGCAACGTTTGGTTCAGGTTATCAATGGATGCGTCAATGAAGTTGGCCTGGCGGAAAATATGGCTTTTGATTTCCACACTTTCAGGTAAAGTGCTACTCAAATCTATAATCGCTTCATCTAGTCTGTCCGTCAACTCCAGTGTGTTGACATCCGGCTGTTTGGAGATGGTGAGGATTACTGCAGGAGCGGCATTCAACGAACCATCACCGATCTTGTCAGCCGCTCCAACCTGGACAGTTGCTACGTCCTTTACCTTGATTGTTTGACCATTGACATTTTTCAATACAGCTTCTTTCAGATGCTCCACTGAATATGCTCTACCACTCCCTTTGATAATGTACTGATTGCCGTATTCATTCAGGAATCCACCGGGCGCATTCACATTGCTTTGTTGCACCTTTTCCAGTAGTTCGCCAAGGCTCACATTATAATATTTGAGTTTATCCGGATTGGCCAATACCTGATACTGCTTGTAGTCTCCACCAATCACAATCACATTGGCAATACCGCCTATCGACTTAATTCTTGGACGGATGGTCCAGTCTGCAAGTGTCCGTAACTCCATAGCAGACAAACTATCAGAACGAATACCCAACAGCATCACTTCACCCATGATGGATGAAATAGGAGCCATAGTAGGGGTGCCTACACCGGATGGGAGATTCTCTCGAACCATCGGGATGCGTTCACTCACAATTTGTCTGGCTCGGTAGATATCCGTTCCCCACTCAAACTCTACCCACACGATGGATATTCCGGCTGCAGAAGATGAGCGAATTCTACGCACATTGGGCGAACCATTCATGGCCGTTTCCAATTGATAGGTTACCAGTTTTTCTACTTCTTCCGATTCCATCCCATGCGCTTCTGTCAGAATAGTAACTGTAGGAGCTGTAAGGTCTGGAAACACATCCACATTCATGTTGCGGGCTATATACAAGCCTGCCACACTCAGCACCACTGCTCCGAAAAGCACCATCAAACGGTTTTGAAGGGCTATTGATAATATCTTATTCAACATATCTTCAACTTTTAATGTGCATGACCATGAGCAGGTGCCTGTCCAGACATGGAAGCCATTTTCACCTGATAGGCGCCTTTGGTAACAACCACGTCTCCCAATGACAAGCCATTTAAGACTTCCACTTCGCTACCGTTTCGTTTGCCAAGTGTTACATTCCTGCGTTCAAAACTTTCGCCGGATAGCTGTACAATTACAGAATAATTACCATAGTCTTCCAATAGACTTGAAACAGGAATAACCAAACTTTCGACAGCTGAGCCAACGGCCAGTTGAGCTTCTGTAAAACTGCCCTCTAGCATTTCCACTCCTTCATTGACTTCTGCAAAAACAGAAATCAACGGTTGATTGGGTTCTACCTCCTTACCAACAGATATGATTTTACCTCCTTTTTCATTCAGACTTGACCATCCTCCTGCTTTATGCTGATACCATAGATTTTGGATGTTCTGCAACTCAGAGCTATACATAGGACTAACCTGAACCTCAAGTAAACTACTCTTGTGACTTGTCACAGTAACTAAAGGATCTCCTTGATTAACAAAACCGCCATTTACCGACTGAATAGATTTGATGAACCCATTCATTGGAGTTACGACTTGCTTGCCACCCGCACTATAGCCACTGCTCAACGTTTCATAGTTGGTTTTAGCCACCTGGTATTTTTGCTCCACCTGTTCAAACTCCGCCTTAGGCACAATCCTGGAATCATATAGTTCCTTTTTCCGCTCGTATGCTGATTTAGCCTGGTCAAATTCAGCCTTAGCCTTTTGGATCTCAGCATTCAAATTGTTGGAGGTAAGTCCTGCACTGCTTATGGTCATCAAAACCTGACCTTTTTTTACAGCACTCCCCTCCGTCAATACGTCTTTGCTGAAGCTCACCCGTCCTGTTGCTGGCGCAACAAGTGTCTGATGATCTGAAGGGGCCACTTTCCAGACACCAGACGTGGGAATGGTTTGAAACACTTCCTTTTTCACTACGGGAGCCGTTTGAAATTCCATTTTCCATGCTTGCTCTTTCAAAAAGGTAATGGCATTATCTTCTTCATCACCAGCTATCTTGATCCTTGCCGCTTCCTCTGAAGCATACACAGGAATGTTCTCCATCACTATCTTATCCGTAAAAGCAGGCGTGTTAATATCAAAAATCAATTGATAGGTTCCCGCTTCCTTAGGCTGCAGAGAAGGTGTAAATATCCCAGGCGAGGAAGGTGCATCTACCGTGTGTCGGATGCCTTTTCCATCTTTTATCAAACTTACGGTTACACTACCTTCCAAAACAGGTTGGTGCTTTTCCAGCACAGTAAAGTGTGCTGCAAATCGACTGGTATTTCCCACAATCAATGCCGGATATTCAACAAACAACTCCGTTTTATCTGTCCAAATGGTCGTCACCACCGAAGGAGTTTCATCTCCTTCTGTAATGTGGCTTCCATCCGGGGCATGTGCATGCCCTCCTTTAGTTGCTGTCTGGCAGGATACTGCAATCAGCACGATCAATACGATTAAAAATCTCATTTTCTTTAGTTCTTTTATAATTAATGATCATGGTGTGAACTACCATCATCGTGGGTATGAGCTGTAGAATCTGTCATTACTTCAATAGAATCTCCATCAACAGTAAATTCCTCTTGCTCGATGTGATCTTCATGATCATGTGCATTTGTCTCAGAATCGTGAGGGTGATCATGAGCTTCGGTGCTGTGTTCGTGACCATGATCACTTTTTGTACCACAGGCTGCAGAGAAAATGATAAGTGTTGCGATTAATATATTTGAAATTTTCATAATTGTATTCTTAAGATTTTATAATTGATGTTTTAAAAGTTGTGTTTGCGATACATAGAGCTGGTATTGCATATCCAGCATGGCATTAAAAGCTTGCCGATAAAACCTCAGCTCCATGTAATATTCCAGGAATGATAATTCACCCAATTGATACGCCTGGAGTAGTAATTCATCACTGTTTAAGCCTGATAGTGTCGCTTGGTATTCCTGAAATTTGGAAAGCATAATCTCGTACTCATTGTATTGCTTTTCAAAATCCGAATAAGCTTGCAATGACAATGAGGTATTCATTGACTGTTGAAAGCCGACTTGAGACTGAGCAGCTTTCACCTTGTTTCGATTACTCCATAAAGGAATGCTTATGCCTGCGTAAACACCTGAAAAACGCTCACCTGCAACACCCTGACTATTGAAGCCAGCTGTCAAATCAGGGAGGGTTCTGTTTTTAGCCAACCTCAATGATTGTTGAGCGATCGCCTCCTGCTGTTCGAGTTTTACCAGCTCCGGATCTTGGGCTTGTTTTTCCTCCCAAACACTTTCCTTGTCGACCAAATCAAGCGACTCCATGTATTGATCCGATGAAAAACGTATCCCTGTGCCTCCGTTTAGGTTTTTAAGGAGCAACATGGTGCTTTTCTGATCGCTTTCAATCTGCTGAATTTTGAACTGCTCCTGCATCCAGGCTACTTTGGCTTTATTCAATTCCAGAATACCAACCTGTTCCTTATCATAAAGCTCCTGAACTTGGTCAAACACCTGTTTTGCCTGCTCTACTCTAAGCGTTTCAGTATTTAGACGTTTATTCAAGTAAATCAGATTGAGGCAGTATGCTTTGGCTTGTGCCAATATTTCCTGTCTCCTTGCATGATAGTCAAGCTCCAACTGATCTGTTTGTTTTTCAATAAGCTTCTTTCGTGTACCATATACGGTTGGAAACTCAAAAGACTGACTTATCTGAAACTCGGAATAATCACCCGTGCTATGCTCCCCAATAGGGAGATAATACGCACCCAGTTGAGGGTCTGGTAGATTATTTCCGGATTTCAGTTCAAGAGTTCTACTCTCAGCATATTGGCTAAGCGCTTTCAGCTCTTGGTTGTTTTGTTCCACTTCTCTGAGAATGCTTTCTATAGAAGTCGACTGGGCTAGTATGCCCATCGACAAGAAGCATCCGCATAGAGCGAACACGATATTTTTGTTCATTTAAATTGATTTTAGGATTAATCAAATAGTAATGCGCATACTCATATATACACAATAAACAGGGTTCTCCCCGCGTGAAATGACTATCCTAAAGAAGGTGGGCCTCTTAAAGAAACCGAAGTTGCATGTGGGGATTTTGTAGGATCCGGAGGGTGTTGCCAGATGGCCTGTATTTCCGGTTTCCTGTCAGATATCTTAGTTACATAAGCAAGGTCGGCTACTACAACCTTTACTGTTACTTGTTGTTTAGAGATGCTCTTGGCGACAAGGATATTGTCAACCTGAACGGTGTGAGCGTGTGTTCCGAAAAGAAAGCCTAGGAGGTCAAACCCATCGTCATCGTTGGAGTCATCGTCATGATGGTGATGATCGTGATCATGAGAATGCTCGGCATCAGTAATGCTTATGTGCTCTGCACTACCGTGCTCATGATGAACGTGCGGCAATACCTGATGCAGCAGATACATACTGAATATGCTCAGAAACGAAATGGCCGCTATTTTTCTAAACTGCTGCATTGAAGGACAAAGGAACTCATTTAATTTCTGACTTCAAAAAACAATAAATTAGAGACCAGTAAACTCCTAATCTTTGATTGGTAGTCCTTTGGTACGAGAACCTAAGATTCCATCTTTATAAGATAAAATCACATTACAGAGTTTGTGATTACGAATAACTTCAATTGTGTTAACTCACTTCCATACTCTTCAGCTGGGATCAGTGACTCGCTTTGATGGACACCTATACCACATCAAAGAAGAAAATTTCGACTTGACTTTTGTAAGAATATTATCTAAATCTTTATGGATTCTCACGGCTCATTCTAAACCCTATGTAAAACTATGCCATGAATTTTATTCGATAGATAACCATACTAACATGTGTTCAACTTCACTACAAAACAGTGTAAACATGCTTATTATCAACAAATTTATTCGGATATGGATAATCCAATATACATTGGTAATACCAGATTATTGTAAGCTCTCCGTAACAAAAAAACTATCTGGTTATAACTCATAGGTTCTCTGGGTGTAATATATTTTTCTGGTCATCACACCAATTCTTCAGTGTATTCGAGACAAACTCAGGACACTATCTACCTTGTTTTCTTGTGGTTAACCTTTTCGAAAATATATTTACCCAATACCCCAGTATTTCCTCAGAAAAAAGGACAATAAAAAAACTATTCCCCTAATCTCTTTTAATCCAAAAAGGGGCCAGTGTAAACCACAAAATACTACCTAAGAGCATGTAAAGCTTCATTTGATCAAAAGAAATGATTCCAACCAAAGTGAGCACCGGAAGCAATAAAATCAATGCGATGGTGAGTTTGCTAATATTTTTGATGACCATAATCATGCTTTTTTAGATTTCATAAACAAAACGTACAATGCCCCTGAGGCTATCCAGCATGGGATCACCATATAGGCAGCAAATACGCCTAAACTTAAGATCATATAAAGGCCGACAGCAACTGGGACAACCCACGCCACCAGCACTGAGGTGTTAAAAGCCACCCCTCTGGCCTCAGCGAAGAAACCGGGAAAATTCATCGATTTGGAGAAATAGTGATCCACAAAAATGATCGCTCCCATAGGCCCAAGTATGGTACCATAGAGACCCACAAAATCCAGCAACTTGCCTGATAAACTTGGAAAAATCCCTGCGATGGTCGCTACCGCTCCAGCTATCAGTACGCCCACATAACTTTTAGACTTTGGAATGAGACTTTGGAATGCAAGACCCGCACGGTAAATAGTTGGGTTAGCAGTAGTCCAACCGGCGATGATCACCACGATGATTCCAGTCCAGCCAATGGCACCCCACGCCAGCGCACCAGGGTTAGCTGAAGTATCGTTGATTAAATGTATTTGAGCTGCTAACAAAAACGCTGCACAGATCCACGCCATGTAGTGCCCCAGAAACATACCTATGGCAGGTCCCCAGCCGGCTTTGGTGTCTTTGGCAAATCGCATGATAGAAAGGTCTGACATCCCAAAATGCATAGCGCCATTACAGAGCCATGAAAAAATGATAATTTTGCCAATACCAAAATCAATTACTCCATTTTTGGCTTGTACTACAGCCACGGCCTGATCCCAATAAGCTCCTTCGATGAGCGCTTCAAAGCTGGTTACGCCCATCTGATACAGAGAGACGATACCGCACGCGGCAAAAACCACAATCATCCAGGGAGCAGCCATATTTGAAACCCAGGCTACAGTGTTATAACCTGCGGCAGCCACCACGGTCATCACCAGCCCCACTATGATCACAATCATAGAAAACCCAAATGTGCTCAATCCGAAAATAGACTCAGGCACAGTGAAATGAATGTCAAAAGGAACGCCAACAGCACTTGCGGATACTGTAACCATGGCACCAGCTAAAAAGCAAAATAATATGCCGTTCACGACATTATAAACCTTGACCAACTGACTACCCGCAATTTTTTCTAACTGAAAGTAGAGAGTCAGCTTATTGGATACTGCTATCGGCGCAACCAAATAGCGCCATGTAAGCAAGGCGAGGATGTTTCCTATGAATAACCCCAAGATTAAATCAGAAAGACTTGCTCCGGCTGCAAGAAAAAGTGGGCCTATCATAAACTCCGTCCCGGCGGCATGCTCACCTGCGTACATGCCCAGAAAGCTCTTCCAGCCTTTTAGTTTAGATTGTGGGATGCGTTCTCTTTCATACTCACCTCCACTTGAGGCATTTTGATTTTCTTCCATTTTGGGGTTGTTTATTGGGTTAGGGTTACTTTATGAGGTGATTGGGTAAATCTTCAGGTTTGAGGCAACAAACCTGATCCATCACTTGCTTTAGTTGCTTTTTTAGGATAGAGATAGTGTGGTTGCCGCCGTTCTTGCCAAGTGCTGAAACCCCATACATGAACGACCGGCCAAGAAAAGTGAAATCTGCTCCTGCCGCTAGAGTAGAAGCTATATCCGGGCCGGTTCTTATTCCACTATCCATCATGATTTTAATCTTGCCCTTGTATGAATCTACGATGGGCTTCAATGAACCAATGGCTGACTCACCATGATCCAATTGTCTACCGCCATGATTGGACACCAGCACACCATCCACTCCTATTTTAACACACTTTTCTACATCTTCCACACTCGCTACACCCTTCATCACCAGTTTGCCTTTCCACTGATCACGGATCACTTTGAGTCGATCTTCACTGAGCCGACCATCGAAGGTTTTGTTCATGAAGAGCCCCAGGTGTCTCAGGCTCATGCCTTTCGGGATATAAGGCTTTAAAGTTTTGAATTCCGGCATGCCAGCCATCAGAGTATTGAGTGCCCAACTGGGCCGACTCATCACCTGCGCTATATTGTTGAAGGTCATCTTTGGTGGTATGGCCAAACCGTTTTTAATTTCTTTGCTTCTGTAGCCAAACGAAGGCACATCACAAAGCACACATAACACCGGGTACTCAGCTTCCTCTGCTCTTCTCAAAAGGTCATTCCTTAACTCAGCTTCTGCAGGGTGGTACAACTGAAACCAGGCATTGCCTTCTGTGATCTCACTGACCTTTTCCAGACTGGCTGTGGCCACTGTACTCAGGATAAAGGGAATATTGTAATCAAAAGCGGCTTTTGCCAATATTTCTGTGGCTTTGGGCCACATCAAGCCCTGAAGCCCAATTGGTGATATCCCAAAGGGAGCGGAATAAGTTTTACCGAACATCTCCACTTCCATGTTCGGGTTCATTACTTCACGCAGATAATAAGGCTTCAACTGTAGCTCACGAATCTCTTGCGTATTTCGCTTTAAATTGACCTCAGCATTGCAGCCTCCATCCAAATAGTCAAAAGCAAATCCGGGGATTCGCTTTTTGGCTTTCTGTCTAAGAAACTCAATATCTGGATATTTAGGATTAATGTACTCTTCCATGACTACTTCAAAAATTTGTCGATAAAAAAAGGTGTACGATCATGGACCAACAGCCCTGCTCCCAATGCAGATCCTAAGGCAAGTGGAGCGGAGTAGATTTCTAAATCTGGCAGTTTTTTTGAAAGTAGTTTCACGAAAACCTCACTCGAACTTATGCCCCCATCGAGGTACACTTTTTTGATATCCGACTGACCTATGGCTAATTGAAGTGAGGCAATCTGCAAGTCGGTCAGCTCATCGAAAAGGTTCAATAAGGCATCCTCGTAAGAATCAAATATGGAGAAGTCAGGTTGATCACTATTTGCAAAACCAAAACGCTCTGGCCGTAGCAAACTGTGATCAAATAGCAGTTCCTTTGGGTTTGATCGCTTTGAAAGGTAATCGCTTTTCCACTTTAGTGTTTTATACGACTGATAGTCAACGTTATAATGGTCACTTAAAATTCTAGCCTGCTCACTTAAGTGTTTGCCCAGAAAAAGCCTTGAGGCCTTGATGGACGTGCCTTTCAAACCTAAAAAATTAAGACAATCCGTGGCAAGTTCTTGAGAGGTCAATGAACATTCATTGAAAACATTCATGCAAATACTCCAGGTACCGGTAGAGATCAACACAAAAGGTTCGTTCGAGGAATTGAGGTATGGAATAAGTGTGGAGCTGCTATCGTGCACGCCTACACCTACTTGCACCTTGTGCCCATTTCTATCAATAAAACTGGTATGCGTACTGGGTACCACTGGTGCTAATAGTTTTTCAAAACCTTCTTTCTTCACCCAGTTAGCGTAGTGCCCCGATTGGAAGTCCCACAAACCTGTGTGACAGCCCAAGCTCGTGTAGTCAGTCACATACTTTTTAGTGAACAGGCTACTCAGGTACTGCGGCAGGTGAAGTGAATGTTTGATTTTGGCAAAGAGCGTCGGTTTGGCATATTTGAGGTAATAGAGTTGCAGCCCAGAATTAAGCAAGCCCATAAATGGGCTTGCAGTCCTTATTTCAAATTCTCCTTTAGGTACTTCAGACAAAAATTGCTTCTCAAGCTCCTCGGGAAAAGACTTTAGATAATTATAGAATGGTGTAACCCTGTTTCCTTTTTCATCCAAATGCACCAATGAGGCGCCATAGGTAGAAAAGTTAAGGCTTTCTACTTCGTATTTGTCGCTGGCAAGCAAGGCATCAAATGTGGTGAAAATCCATTCCGTGAGCTTGTCTAAATCTTCGCTCGGAAATCCATCATCATCGGGGATCTCATCGAAACGGGTATATGCATGCTCAACCTGATTGAAGTCCTTGTCAAAAACAAAGAACTTCTTGTTGGTTTTACCAATATCAAATACCGCTATTACCTTCATTATTATAATCCTGTCGCTACTGAATTTTTACCTCGTTGCTTAATCAGGTTTTCTCTTACCTGCAGTTTCCTGTAAACACTAAGAGGATTCAGTGCACCTCCGGTTTTTTCTCTTGCAGCCGCTACGAGTGGCCTTACGTCCGTTCTATATGCGTTTTGTAGAATCTCCTGACAAAGCGTAACGTCACTATTCAACTGTGCCTCACTTAAGGCCTGGTGATCAACCAGTAGCGCCTGAGCATAAGCGATATTGATAGCTTCCAATGATTGGATCAAATCTTCAATAGGGTCTTTCACATTGTGGCTGGCATCAATCATCCAGGAAAGTGGTGGGTTGCCTGCCTCGTTTTGATCCATCCCGAAAACCAACTCATTGAAAATCAAGAAAAGTTGATAAGGTTTGATGCTACCGCAGGTCAGATCGTCATCACCGTATTTGCTGTCATTGAAGTGGAATCCACCAAGTCTCCCTTTGGTTAATAGCGTAGAAACGATCTGCTCAATGTTAGTATTTGGCAAATGGTGTCCCAAATCCACAAGCGTGTGCGCTCGCTCTCCACATCCTTCTGCGAGCATCAGGGACGTTCCCCAGTCCATGATGACCGTAGAATAGAAATTAGGCTCGTAAGGCTTGTATTCTACCAGCAGTTTCCAGTCTTCCGGAATCTTTGCATAGATTTCCTGCAAAGAGATTTGGGTATTCTGAAGTGCACTTCTGAAATTATTTTGCCCAGGAAATGAAGCTCCATCGGCCAACCACACAGTAAGTGCTTTGCTCCCAAGCTTTTTGCCCATCTCGATAACCTCTATGTTGTGCTCCACGGCCAGATTTCTACTGGATTTGTGCACGTTGGAGAGGGAACCGAATTTATAACTATCCGCTTGTCCTGGCTGGTCTTGAAAAGTATTTGAGTTCACTGCATCGAAAGCAATGCCATGTGAATCAGCCAATTGTTTAATGGCACCAGTATCTGAAGGGATATCCCAGGGGATATGCAGCGATACTGCACCTGCCGACTGAGTCAGGGCATGAATAACGCCAATGTCTTCGATCTTATCTTCGAGAGTCGCGGGCTCACCCCCAATACCGAACCTTCCAAAGCGTGTGCCTCCTGCTCCCAGTGCCCAGCTCGGAATCGCGACCTGGAAATCTGATAATCTGGAAATAATGCCTTTAACATCATGACCATCAGCAGAAAGTTTGCTCCCCAAAAACTCCATACCAGACTGGTGCTTGTCTTGCAATTCGCTGTTAGAGTCTTTTATATGTTCTTTATTAATATTCATTCTTAGGTCTTTTAGAAAAGTCCTATCGTGGCACAAGTACCACGATAGGCTTAACAAGGTTGAATACTCTCTTATCTCACAAATGCGTTGGCCATTCCGCCATCAACATTGATAATATTGCCTGTGGTTTTATCTAAAATGGCTGCCAGGGAAAACACGCCGTTGGCAATGTCCTCAGGATAAATGATTTTGTTCAAAAGATTTCGCTTAGCGTAATGCGCCGGAAGTTCTTCTACCGTGATACCATATGCTTTGGCACGACCTTCGGCCCAGTCACCTTCCCATATTTTACTACCTACTATCACCCCATCAGGGTTGACCACATTGGCACGGATGCCATCAGCTCCAAGCTCTGCAGCAAGTAGACGTGTCATATGCTGTTGTGCTGCCTTAGCAGTACCATATCCTACGTTGTTCGGACCAGAAACAAGCCCATTCTTACTGGCAATGAAGATAAAGTCACCACCAAGGTTTTGCTGTCTCATAATCTGCACACCCTGCTTGGAAAGCTCGAACTGACCTTTAACAAGTACGTTTTGTAGGATATCCCAATCTTTCTCTGTAGTGTCAGTCAGTGATTTGGAGATGGCCAGTCCGGCGCTGTGCACCACTATATCCACTCCACCAAACTCCAATACTGCTGCTTTATAAGACTCAGCAATGGACTCAGAACTTGTCACATCACAAACTGAATATGATGCCGTGTCAGCCGCGTAGGTGGCAACAGCTTCCTTCAAACGATCTTCGGCAATGTCAGTAAGCACCACATTGGCACCTTCTGCAGCCAACTTATCAGCGATCGCTTTACCGATTCCGCCACCTGCACCTGTTACCAGGGCTACTTTTCTTGAAAGCGGCTTCTCCTTAGGCATTCTTTGAAGCTTCGCTTCTTCCAACAACCAGTATTCAATATTGAATGCCTCCTGACGTGGCAATGACGTGTATGAGGTAATGGCCTCTGCACCTCTCATTACATTGATCGCATTGATATAAAATTCGCTGGCAACACGTGTAGTCTGCTTGTTTTTAGCAAAGCTGAACATGCCTACACCAGGGTAAATAATGATCACGGGGTTCGGGTCACGCATCGCAGGACTGTTGTCGTGCTTGCAAGTTTCGTAGTACTCTTTGTAGCCTTCACGGTATGCTTCAAATGCCGGCTCCAATTTTGCCAATACTGTAGCAGTATCAGCCAAGTCCTCATTTTTATCAAGTTCCAATACCAAAGGAGCAATTTTTGTTCTTAGGAAATGGTCAGGGCATGACGTTCCAAGAGGCGCCAATCTTTCCAGATCATTGCTATTGATATATTCGAGCACAACATCTGTGTCAGTGAAGTGGCCGATCATTCTGCTTTCCGAAGAACAAAGTCCTCTAAGCATTGGCATCAACTGCGCAGCTTTCTCTTTTCTTTCGTCTGCAGGCAGGCTTTCAATTTTTTGTCCACCGAATACCTGGCCATTTTCCTCGATCTTTTTGGTAATGTATTCTGAAGCCATTTCGATCACTTCAAGACTATTGATATAGCACTCTTTTGAAGTGTCACCCCAAGTGAAAAGCCCATGACTTCCCAGCACGATACCACGAATGCCCGGGTTGTCGTTCAGGCATTTTTCCAACTGAAGCCCCAAATCAAAACCTGGCTTCTGCCACGGCACCCAGCCCATTGTATCTCCCCAAATTTCTTTGGTCACTTTTTCACTATCTTCAGCTGCAGCTACAGCGATAAGCGCATCAGGGTGCAGATGATCGATGTGATCGAATGGCAACAAACCGTGAAGCGGTGTGTCGATTGAAGGTGCTTTGCTATCAAGGTCATAAATACAGTGATTGAAAAGCCCCACCATGCGATCTTCATCGTGTAGTCCTTTGTACACCTTTTTGAGGTCCCGCAACCTTTCTGTGTAAAGACCAGCGATACCCGCTCTTGTCAATGTTCCAATGTCTCCACCAGAGCCTTTTACCCACATCACTTCAACTTCTTCGTTGGTAAGTGGATCCTGCTCTCTGGTTTTGCAACTGGTATTACCTCCTCCGTAGTTAGTAATTCTCAGGTCTGATCCCAAAATATTAGATCTGTACAAGAAAAGTTCTACCTGATTGTCACCAAGGCTCTCAGCCTTTTCGTCATCCCATAGGTAATTGACATGTTTAAAATCTTGTGGTTTCATTTGAATGCTATTAAAAATTCTTTCGTTGTTTACGTATTTTGATACTGTACGCTTTTTATGTAATACAATTCTAAATCGATTATACTAAGTACTTTTGCATCAAATGGCATTCGATTTGCACTTTTTGATTTCGAAATGGAAAACTTTTTCAGATACCTAACTTCCGGACCTGAGGACAAACTATGGGGCATCTATTTGACCGTTGGTGGTAGGTATACCTCAGTAGTTGATTCGGTTTACCCTAAAAAAGATCACCCATCAGGATACTATTTTGACTGGCACACAGGACGCATACTCAACGAATATCAGCTTAACTTCATCTCTGAGGGCCATGGCACTCTGGAAACAGAATCAGGTCAATACGAAGTTGAAGCCGGCACACTTATGATTATTGAGCCAGGGGCTTGGCACAGGTACAGACCAGACCCCTCGACTGGGTGGACCGAATACTATATAGGTTTTGATGGTCAGCTGGCAAAACATTTTATTTCCAGCACTTTCCCTTCGATCAAACAACGTCCGGTTTATACTTCGAGTAATCAATTGGAGATCCTTGATACCTATCAGAAAATCTTGGACTTGGTGCACCACCAAAAGCCGGGCTATCATCAGGTAGCATCAGGTCTCATTCTCAAGCTTCTCGGTTATATCAATGGTCAGTTAAAATCTCAGAGTTTTGATGATACCCGTGTAGAAAGCCTAGTTAACGACGCGAAGAACCATATCTGGGAACATGTACACGAAAACGCAGACCTGAAGGAGTTCGCCAAAAGTCATTCTGTGAGCTATTCGTATTTCAGAAAGATGTTTAAACTCTATACCGGCATTGCACCACATCAGTTTTACCTTGATCTGAAAATCATGCGTGCAAAGGAGCTGCTGGTTTCCAGTAACCGCACTATCAAAGAAATCACCTATGATCTGGGTTTTGACTCTATTCACTATTTCAGCAGGCTTTTCAAAAAGAAAACAGGTGTTTCACCAAGCCAATTTAAATTAGGCGGAAACCCGAACAAAGGATGAGATAAGCTGGGTTGGTAGCCGAAATGAGATTTTTACCGCACGAGAACCTTCCTAAAGTACTGTTTACCATCTACTAAGTACACAAGAGTATATATCCCTTTCTGGATGTGAGGAGACGATTCGGAAATGGCAAAATCATCAGCATTTAGCGATGGGGTGCTGAAAGCGCACTTTCCTGCAAGATCAAACACAAACAATGCCCCCCGTGGAGACGGCAGATCCACAATGACTCCCTCTGATGTATACCTCACTCCGAGTTGCAGATGCTCTAAATTGTTGAGAATCTCTTCTTCTACTTGAGTGGTATCACTCTCAGCACGATAGTCACTATCATAAATAACACTTTGGTAGTTATTTCCAATGATGATCTGGTCTAACTTAACCTCTCCGCCCTGGGTTTTGATTTGCAGCCTAGATTGCTCCACACCCGTTGTGGCGGGGTTGCTTTGAACATCCCACACTATTTGATTTTCCTCCTCTGGCACTGCAGTCTGTTGGTCCACGTTAAATAGTTTCAATCTGGTGACAGCACTACTGCCATTGGTATTGGTATATTTTACCAATACAAAATATGTTGCTCCATAATCGAACAATCCTTCCGGACTCACAACAACGCTATTTCCACTTTGAACGGCAACAGAGCCATCTGACTCCACATAAACTCCAAAACGGGTATATTCCTCATTGGCTGTAACAAAATCAAACTCCCCTGCCTCATCCCTGCTGGCCAAAAAGGAGACATAAAACTCGTCTGTACCGAGGTTCAAGGCCTGCTCAAAGTAACGTTGGCTCTCTGCTATGCTAGCTGCAGCCTGAATCATACCTCCGGAAGTGTTCAATTTCATGCCTTCAGCATACTTCAGACTTAGAGAATCATTCAGCGAAAGTCCTTCCCCTTGTGTTGATTGCCAGTTACCTTGCCAGCCTTCTCCCGATCCAAGGTTAGCCAGCCGTTCCCCTTCAAAATTGAAAGGTTCGGATGCAAAGATCACGGCAGGCTCCACTGCTGGTAAAAACGGCGGAATTCCAGAAGTGTAGCTGGCAGGTTCACTATAATTAATCGAAGAAAACCCATCTTTGGTTAATGCTTCCTGATCTATAGCGGCACCTCCAAATAGGTGAAGGTTAGACTTTTTGAGAGCTGCAGAACTGTGCGTGCCTCCGTCCAGATAGAAATTTCTAACATTAGAAAGATCCAGGTTAGCTCCATTCAAATCACAGCCTTTCATAGACAAGTTCCAGGTATCATCTACATTAAAATCCAGACGTTCGTTGATAGTGCAGTCTTCAAATCTGATATGACGAGGTTTTGTGCGGTATGATTCTCCGGAATATGTCCAGAAATGGATGTTTTCAAAGGCACAATTTTGGTATAAAATTGGTGTTCGCTGGCGAACGGCAATAACCCGTCCCTGCGGCGTAGAGGTGCAGTTTCTTATAACCATATCCCGGTTGATAGCCTCTTCATTGATCGCATAGGCGTCCGCACTGATGTTAGGCACCTCCTCATCCAAAACAAATGCTATCAGGTTTTGCCTTGTCGTATCGGCTACCGCCGTGATGCGAGCCATCCCAAAGTATTCAGATTGGTCGCCATTCCAGAAACTCACCAAATCTCCCACCTGCCAGATTTCGTTGGAAGTATATTTCTCAGAAGATTCTCCGGATTTGCTGATGAGGGTTACATTTTGTCCTGATATCTGGCTCACCTTGGGCATGACCATATGCGGGCTAAAAATATCATCATACATCAGCCCTCCGTCATAGTCTCCATCTTCGATCATAATGCCATATCTGTTTCCCCATACGTGCCACCCATCTCTCCAGCTCACGTGGAGATCTTCTTCCCGATTTGGTGCAAGCATATCTACATTAGAAAAGGTAATAGGTCCGTTGTTACCACCAACATTGAAAGCAAAATGGCAAACCGATTGAGTTAGGACATCTTTTATTTTGACCCTACTACTGTAGGCAACCTCACAATAAGGCGAATCTCGATAGCCATTTTTATGGCCATACTCTATATGTGGCACTATATAATGAGTAGCGTTATTGTTTTTGGAATGCAGTAAATCTGTGGTCTCTCCTTCAACAAAATACACACGTACTTTATAGTCGTCTGTATCTATCAGCTCTGTTCGATCTATAGTCAAGTGACGCCCCTCTCCCATCCTGTTTTCCCCTGTTTCCCAAAAGCTTCTACCGAATTTGGCATGATCCGGGTTGTAATCACCTACCTCCGGAGCATCATACCTTGCAGGAACAGTCATATCCAAATAAAGTCCTTCCATGTTGATTTGATCTATCTGCCCCTGGTAATAAGGCAATGGATCATAAGTGGTTGTCAGACCTTCTATTTGAATATTTTCGGCGTACATTATGGAAGCCAGATTTCCGTTCGGATGCATAATGAGTTTTGCTCCATTGCCCATTATACTCACGTTGTTGGCATTTTTCAGGTTAAATAAAGTATAACCCTTTGGCCCTATTATCCTATAGGTTTTAGTCCCATCAAACACTACGACCCCACCTCCTGCTCTTCTGGCGGCATCACACGCCTGCTTTACAGCATCATAGTCATTGGTAGTGCCATCACCCAAAGCACCGTATTCGTGAACGCTGAACGTAGATAACTCATGAAAAGTGGGAGTAGCAAACGAAATTCTGCCTGACAGGCGATAAGCGGTTTCGGTATTTGAAACAGTACTAATTCTGATCTTATCCCCTGACTTAAGATTCTCCAGCCGCGTTTCGTAGCGATATGGAGCCACTTCGGATGTGGCATTCAAGCGCTTAACCGTATCTTCATTCATCAAAATATGCAAGTCCACCTGATTGCTTTCTCCCAATACCCACAACCAGGCATAGCCCAGCTGATAATTACCGTCTTCCTCTACTGTGAAAGACCATTCCTTTGATTGGGTAAATTCCTCCGGCTCTATCACAAAAACGTCACTATCCACACGCTGATTGGGCACCACTGCAGGCAGAGCACTTTCCACCTTGGTATCGTTCACACTTTGCCAGGAATCGCCTAATTTAAACTCATCAAGGCAAACACTTGCAGAAGTAAAAGCCAAACGAAAATATTCTATGGCTTCCATGCCGGTACTTACCCCTTCCGCCTGTAAATCCCATATTTCAGGCTCACTTGATGGAATACTCTCATCATCCTCAAAAACAGATATATTCATGTTGGGTTTATCCGTATAGTAGTATTTGGCCACTACCAAATAATTTTTATCATTCTCCACATGGCTGAGCTCAGAAAAAACAGTGTTTTGATATGATACTCCGGCCTGTGCTCCCAGCTTGCCTTCTTTGGTGATATGAACTCCAAATCGATCTACGTTATCACTAAACCTATTACCTGAGATGCGAAATTCTCCAGTAGGTTCTTTTTTGAACAGAAAGGACACATAAAAAGTAGATCCAACAAACCGTATTGGATCAGTTAACTCCCGCTGGACTCCAAAACCATCAGCCGTACTGTAGATATAGCCATCACCCACAGCTACACCACTGGTCTTGCCTCCCTGATAAAGCCAGTTTCCAGCCCAACCTTCCCCAGAAACGCCATTGAACTCATTGAGTACTTCTCCTGATATACTGAAGTCATCAAACACATAAACGCTATCGGCAGTGGTATTAATGGATATTTGGGCCTGAGTTAGGGTTAGCAGTCCTGCAAAGGAAAAAATCGATACTATGATTCTTATCATCTTATAATTATTTGAGAATTGGATTCAAAAATTTTGGATCAACGTAATAGAAGCAATTTGTAAGCATCTCTGGTTTGATCATCAATGACCAGATAAGTACCCGCAGAGAAACCGGACAAATCAAGTATGGCTGTATCTATAAAATGACGCAATGTTCGTCCTCCCTCATTCATCAGACTAAAACTTGATTTTTTCGGCATTTGAAAAATACCGGTGTGACTGGGATTGGGATAGACATGCATCCGTGGGATGACTTCCAGTGGCAAGAGGCTTCTGGAAGTATCGGGTACTGTCACCATGATTTCATTGCTTGCTGCCGAAAGGCCATCATGATTCATGGCATAGACAGCATAAGCGTATTCAACTTCAGGCACATGAGTGGTGTCAGTAAAGCGAAAAACTTCCACCGGTACTGTACCCAA
Organism: Cyclobacteriaceae bacterium; assembly: GCA_039970095.1. Classification (GTDB taxonomy): domain Bacteria; phylum Bacteroidota; class Bacteroidia; order Cytophagales; family Cyclobacteriaceae; genus JAMZMI01. Next base: position 4,775 of record JBDVMP010000106.1, on the reverse strand, counting down.
CTGAGTGCTGGTTGCGTCTGGTACCTCCCTTCGGTACACTACAAAATTTGTCTCGTTGTTTGACCTGTCTTTCCACTCCATCACAATCCCACCGACGGCAGCTTCTATCAACTGCAAATCTGAAGGCCCTACAAGAGTATCAGCAAATAGCACAAACACCTGTGAGGCTGTCGTATCGACGAGTAGCGAGTCTCCTGACTTCATCCTGGTATCCAAAAATACGTTTCCTTCTCCTGTAACGTTTTCTGAATTCTGCACATGAATACCTAGCTGAAAAGCCTCTTCGGAATATACAGACCAGATTGAATCCGTATTGGTAATAAGGTTGTTTTCTACCACCACATTTTTAACATAGTCTAAATGAATAGCTTCATTTCTCAGGTTGTTTATGATGTGGTTATCCCTGATGACAAGATTCTCACTATAAATGCTTCCGGTTTCAAAATCAGGGTTTTCGATATCGGTATCTGCTTCTATACTATTCCAGTTTGACTGGAAGATCCAGTTTTTTTCTACAAGCACCACGTCTGGAAGCGTGCCCGGAGTGCTCGGAGCATAACCTATATGTACGCCAGATTTTCCCGCATAGCTAATGCGGTTTTCAGCTATCCATGTTCTGTCTGCCTGGACCCAAACGCTATTTCTGAAAGCTCCTGTCAGTGTATTTCTTCTGAACACTGAGCCTTTACCTGCATTGGAACCATTGTGGAACATGTCATCTCGTGTGTATTCAAACGTATTCCCTTCATACCAAATATTATCTCCGCGATCTGCGCCTACTCCTCCTGACGAACTCCCCATTACTCTTCCATTTGCCACCAGAAATTGATTGTCCACACATCTGATTCCTGAAGACCCTGGCTGAATAGCGAAAAATCGCCCCCTCGAAGCATGAGTCACCATTCCACTAACCACAAAGTCATGTACTCCGGCCTGAAGGCTAATGATATCACCTGACCTATGAGACAACACAAACCAATCACCGTCCTTGAGTTCATCTCTATAGCGACCATACTCTGATGTACCGCACGTAAAGCCAAACAATGTATCATTGAGTCGCGCATTTTCCCACGTCTGCTGCATTTGATAGTCCACGCCTTTCAGACCTATCCTTTGCTTATACTCCTGATTGAGAAAGTAGCCCTCACCGTAATGCTTGAGCACATCATAAGTCTTATAGACAGAGGTATCCACCACCACCTCAAAGGTCTTTTGCTCCTTATCAAAATTCTGCACCGCTCCTGCTATTTGCATGGTGGAGTTGGGATGGTAGTCTATAATGATGTCTTTCACCTGTATGCCCTTTGCGTTAGTTATTTCCATAAAGCCGCATAACCATTCACCATGTGTGGCCTCCATTACAATTTTAGTTCCACGCCCATTTACAACAACATCGTTATAACCATCATTATAGAGCAAGAATCCGTTTTCACGCTCGCTTTCATCGCTCATCGGATCCTGGCGAACGCTCATGACTGCATCTGTTGGAAAGCGAAGCTCAACTGCCCCATTGGTGGTTTCAGAAAGATTAAGGACGCTTTGCCATTTAGATCGGATTTGATCCCAATCATCTGTAGAAGAAACATCTACTACAGCAACCGGAGGAGATACGGTAAAAGAGGAGGTATCTGACCACAAATTTGCGCCTGCGGTAAAATCACGATCCAACATTCGTACACGCCAATAGTAAGTACTGCCTGCACTCAACTCAAAACCTGGAGCATAATAGTTGATAAAGACTGGAATTGTATCATGATCTATTGGAGACGAAAAGTCATCATTATCATCAATCATGACCTCAAAAAATCCATCAAAAGGACCCACTTGCTCCAGTGCGGACCACTCAAGGTAAGGTAGCGTATTGTAAAGTGTGTCCCCGTCAGAAGGGGCATGGGTGCTCACCAGTTTTTTCTCGTTAGACACAAAATGAGTTACCGCATCACCAGGAAGCGACACCCCTCTCCAACCATACGCTGCTACAGTCATCTCATGTTTTCCCGGACTCAAACCCGCAAGAACATAGGACGTAGTATTTGCGCCTACTGAATCAATAATATCTGCATCGGTGAGAATGATAAAACCCTGTTCATCTACTGAATTATCCATCCATGAGAGTGTAGGGTTAGGTCCGCTTGATACATCGGAGGTATCAGGGTTGAGCAGCAAGGCTGACGGAGCGTTATGGTCGCTAGCTATAACGCTGTGATAAGTACTGCCCAATCTGATGGCGTCAACGCTAACCTCTCCACTATTTACTACCAATTTCAATTCTTCTAAATCAGCTCCGGTCTTAGGCCCAGTGACGGTATAATCCCACTTTAATCCGGCCTCTGAAGATGGAACTGTTTGATTGGCATGAAACAGCGCCATACTAACCTCTGTTTGATTACTGCCATAGTGATATTTGGCTATTACCAAATAGGTAGTATCAGTACCGAAAAATGAATCAACTGATGTTTGCAAACTATTGCTCCCTGCCCTGACAGTCAGAAAACCATCCTGATGCACCCCTACACAAAACCTCTCGGCTGGGCCATTGGCCAATCTAAACTGACCATCATCTGACCGACGTGCGAGAAAGGAAATATAAAAGCTGACTGTAGAGTCACCTAACTCGATAGCCGATATCAAAGATCTGGAGTAAGCAGTGTTCACCACGTCTGATGCTGAATAGCAATGCCCTCCAACCGCTATTGTCGTGACTCCATCAGGATACTGAAGACTGGAACCACCTACATAAAGCGGTCCATTATTGGAAATACTCCAATCGGATGAAAACCCAAATCCTGACCCTGTATTTTCAAGAAGAGTAGCACTAGGAGTAAAGTCTTCGAAAAGATAGAGAGAATCCTGAGCAGCGTTTATAACAACAGGCTGAGCTACCGTAAAAACGGAACTCAGTATGATGGTTAAAAAAGTAAAGAGGTAATGGTTACGACTCCTCATTTATTGGGTTATTTAGAATGATTGTTCATGTTTAGAGAATATTAATCACCTCATTTACTGCATGCTCCATTTACTTAATCATGGCTATAATGAATATCTCCATGAACTTTAAAACAGCATCCTCTGTAGAGGAAGCAATAAAACAATGGATGAGTCTTTACACTCTACCTTCATTGCTGGAATATTTATTTCACAATAATTTTTTTGATAATCTGATGACTTTCACTTGTAACAATTACTACATAACACCCTTCTGTTAGTGCTGAAATATCTAACGAAGGACTCTCCCTTCGCAAGTCTATTTTCTCATCTAATACCTTAGCTCCAGCAAGGTTCATGATTTGAAAGTTAAAGGCAGTATCACTTGTATTTTCAAGTTTTAAACAAATTTCATCTATAGCTGGATTCGGGTATAGAGTAAGAGTTGGCGGTAAATTTTCATCACTTTGAATGTTTTCTGGGATCAAAGCACTTCTGGCATTTGATTGTGATACATTTCCAAACACAGCACCAGTCCAAGAGTTGCAAAATCGGAATTCATCAAATTTTGCAGCACCATTTATCTTGAGTCTTATTCTATCCAGGGTTATCCCAGTAGTACCCACTTCTGATGCGATCCAATTCACGGCAGTTAAAGAACTGGGAATAGAATCTCCCTCTTTGAATAATGCTACTCTATTTAAATCGCTTTCTTTTGCTATTACTACCAGATAGGTCTGATCATTGCTAAAACTTCCCGAAGTGGAGGCACTACTCCATTGTCCACCTGCTCGTACCTGAACTTCTCCCGAGCTCGTAACTCTCACACCGAACCTTAAGCTATAGTTGCTGTCATAACCTTGTAGTTCTAATGAAGATCCCGATTGCTTTTCCGCAAGAAAGGATAAATATTGATTGGTGTTTTTTAAATCATAACCATTAGAAAGGGTACGTTCTATTCTGGTTTCTCCAACTGACGTTTTATAAATATACCCCACTTGCGAACTAGCTGATGTTGAAGAAGGATATGAAAGACTTGCGGACTCATTTATCAAAATATCCTCATTACCTGAATCGTAATACCAATCACCTCCCCAGCCGTAACCTGAATTACCATTAGTTTTTAAAGTGTCACCTGCTATTTGAAAATCATCATATACCCAAATCGTATTATCTCCAGTTATAAAGCTTGAGTTATAAATAGACTCCAGGCGATCGCCATTGAAGTCTACGGCTCCAGTATCTATGGATATAGCATAGAGCCTATCACTTAAAAGGTTAGATAAAAAGATGGATACAGTGCTGGAATCAATACTCCAAGAGTACAACGGATCGGAAACTTCTGGATAAAACCTGATGTTATTTTCAACGCTATCAACATTCATGGATTTCGAAAAATCTATCACCACTGATGACACGGGGTTAACATCCATTTCACCATCTTCAGGAGATATATTGGTTACAACAGGCGTGTTGTTGGAGGTTAAAAAGGTAAACTGAAATCCTTCCATAAGGCTCAGGTTGTTATTCGTTTTTGCACTTCTTTTTACGGTAACACTGTACCACGTGCTATCCAATAGTCTGTCTCCAGATATCCTCAATTCATTGTTTACCCAATTAAATTTTGCATTAGCAATTTCAGGACTTATACTCAAGGCATCTTCTACAGAAGGCTCATCCATTACCGTCCTAAACTTTATTGTGACTTTGTTTGTCGGGTCCACTGAAACACCGGTGGCTCCTGACACTGGATATACACTCTCGACCAATTCAGAACCCTGAGTGACGCTTTGCCAGGAGTTACCAAAACGCAATTCATCTATAGCTACCTCCCCTGATGTAATTACCAG
>JBDVMP010000105.1:0-9833 GCA_039970095.1 Cyclobacteriaceae bacterium | reverse complement strand
AAATCTTTCCGCTACATCCATATAACCCAGCTGCCTATATACATGCGCCAGGTTGGTAAGGCTCGTAGCGTATTTGGGGTGAGATTCACCAAACAGGATTCTGTCCAAATCCAGCACTTGATTGTACAATGACAAAGCCTGATCGTAATCGCCAATTTTATTGTATGCACCAGCCAGGTTGTTCAGTACATTGGCATATTCCTGATGCAGCGTGCCGAAAGTCGAGGCAAAATAATGCGAAGCTTCTTTGAAATGGTTGAGAGCAGCTTCAGTATTGCCTTGCCGCAATTCGATTGCTCCCAAATTGTTAAGCCCGAAGGGGCGGATCTCAGCGTGTGAATCGCCAATATCTATTAATTCTTGAAAGTATCTCTTAGCCTTATCCAGGTCATTAATTCTAAAATATAGAACTCCAAGATTGTTCAGAGACTCTACCAGCAGAAGCGTATCTGACGGAAATTCACTTTTCTTAAAACTTATGTTGCTTAGCAGATTGCTTTCAGATTTGGCCAATTCTCCGTTTTCCATCAGCAGCTTAGCTAGCCTATCCACAGCTCTGGCGTGTAATGCAGGATAGTTGGTTCTTAGAATTGAAATTGCGCGCGTCAGGTCTTGTTCTGCAAGCTTATACTCACCCTGAAGTGTATATAGCGACCCTGCCTCAATGAGTATACTCCCTTTTATCGAGTCGTCTACAGGATTGTGAAGGGCCATGCCCTTTGCTTTGGCAAGCATGGCTCCACTTTTGGTGAGCATGCCTATTTCCTTATAAAACACTCCGCTTTTTATGAGGTGATTGAGGTAGGCCAGGTCTTCTTCGTTGTGGTTGGCCAGGGATTTTTCGGCAAGGTTTAGAAATTGCCCCGCCCGTATGTACTCACTATAATCACGATATACGGCATACAAGTTGTCATAATATGGCAACATTTCTATAGCAAATGAATCATACTCCAACAGTTTCTCATTCATCGCTTTTGTCAGTAGGTCGATTGCCGATCTTCTGTCATTTAGTTTCCAGTATAAGAGGCCCGCATTGTTATAGGCTTCTGCATATCCTATTTGCTTATCGCAAAAATTGGAATCAAGCTTGGAAACAAGTTTTTGAAGATTTTCAGCCGTCTTGCTACGGTCTGTAGATTGATAATAAATGGCGCTATCAAGCAAAGAAAGACACTGCTGAGCGTTGAGAAAGGCAGGTAAAAGCAAAAGGAAAAACCAAAACCATTTGGTCATTAATCAGGCACTTGGGTGAGTAGGTAAAAATACATCATACTGTACCCAGAACCTATTTTTTTTGAGTCTCGATGCGTGCTTTTAAGGATTTTCTACCTCATATTTTTTCAATCAATTCGAATGGCACAAACTGAAGCTTTTAAGGCAATGTGTGCAAAATTTTTTCTTTTTCAATGCATTCTTCTCTGAACTCTGTATTTTAACCATACCTAACAAGCTAGTAGATTAGATAATAATGTATTACACCAATCTATCCGATGCACGCCTCGTTTTTGGCGAGATAAAAAAAGCATCTACGGAACGCATTGGTCCAGATGAAAGGATTGATATTCTGAAGAATGCAATGAACCTGAGTCGTCAGTTTGATGATGCAGGGCTCCTCGCACTGTGCAAGCAGAAGCTTTCACATGCGTATCGGGAGATTGGAAATATGGATACAGCCATCCAGACGGCCAAAGAAGCTATTGGGCTTTATCAAATTTTGGACGATGAAATAATGAGTGGTCGAGGAAAATACGATCTCGCGCGTTTCTACTTCCAGTCTAGCAACTACCACCTGAGCCTTATTTATTCGCTCGAAGCACTAGAGATTTTTAGAGAGCTTGGAAACTTCCAGTATCAGGCTAAGGTGCACTACCAATTGGGGACTATCTATGAGCATTTTGATGACCAAAAGAGTGCCACGTTGGCCTATGAAAAGTCTGTGGATGCTGCTCGTGAGATAGGGGATAAAAAGCTGGAATCTGATGCTTACAACCCTCTGTCAGGAATCTATCTGAATGCAGGCGATACAGAAAAGGCCGAAACGCTCATTGACCTTTCGATGACCCTGAAAACTCAGGTTTCTGACACACGGGGAATGGCTTTTGCTCTTTATGGCAAGGCTAAAATTTATGCAAAAAAAGGCCAACGCGATATGGCCAGGTCCGCTTTCGAAGAAGCCATCAGGATGCATCGCGAAAACGGTGAGCTCATGGGACTAGGCATGTGCTATTTTAAACTGGGAGAACTAAATTATCGTGCCAAAGATTATGAAAAAGCTATTCACGCTCTGAAAGGGGCTTTGAATTTTGCTAACTATAATCAGTTGCTTCACATCAAAATGAAGAGTGATTATTTGCTTTATGAAATTTATAAGATACTGGGAGATAAGGATAAGGCGCTCAACTATATCGAAACATACTTAAATGACAAAAAGAAGCTGGGCAATGAGCAGACACGCAAAATTATAGACAGCTATGAAGCCATAGTATCCATGGAGCGGATGCAAAAGGATGCAGATATGCAACGTGAGCGGACAGAGATCATGAGTAAAAGAGATCAGGCCGAAAAAGCATCTAAGGTCAAACAGGATTTTTTATCTACCATGAGCCACGAGATTCGCACACCTCTCAATGCTGTGACCACAATCACTTCTTTTTTGAAAGAAATGGCCACACCAGAACAAGAAGATTTGCTGGAATCACTTCAGTTTTCTTCAGATAATCTCTTGAGGATCATCAATGATATTCTGGATTTTAATAAGCTGGACGTTGGCAAGCTGACGCTCGATGCAGCCCCGGCCAACCTCAGGACACTCATTCGCAATATCCATGGCACATATGAGAGTATGGCAAAAGAAAAAGGCATAAGCTTTTCCATTGCCCTTGACAAAAAAATGGAGGAGGGTTATTTAGTAGATGAAACGCGCCTGACTCAAATACTTGGCAATTTGATCAACAATGCCATTAAATTTACAGAAAACGGGGGAGTAGAACTCTCTGTTGAGTTGATATCAACCAATGTGATAAATGACGAGCTCGAGTTTCGTGTAAGTGACACAGGTATTGGTATATCCGAAGACTTTATCGATAATATTTTTGGTACTTTCACTCAGCCCAAATCTCATAAAACGAAAAAACACGGCGGATCAGGATTGGGGCTGGCTATAGTCAAAAAGCTCGTGGAAATACATGGCAGCAGCATCCATGTAGAAAGTGAAGTTGGGAAAGGCTCTATTTTTTACTTTAAGCTGCCGCTCAAAAGAGAACAGTTGGAAGAACGAAAAGAAGTACGTTCTCAAAATGGGCTCATCAGCAAAAACATACTTTTGGCAGAAGACAACATGATCAATGCGATGGTTTCCATGAAACTGTTGAGCAATTGGGGAGCCAAGTGTACACATGCCATCAATGGGCAGGAGGTAGTTGAAATGGCTCGGTCAGAGGCCTTTGATTGTATTCTCATGGATATCCACATGCCCGAAATGGATGGCTTTGAAGCGGCACAGTTGATAAAATCAGATGAAAATCTAAATAACAAAACTCCGATATATGCCCTGACGGCAGATATCATGGCCCGGCACGAAAAAAATTCTAGTTGCTTTGACGGTTTCTTGCTCAAGCCAATGGAGCAGGAGAAATTGTACGAGGTGCTGTCTCAGATTTAGATACTAATCTGATTGTCTTGTTAGATGAGGTTTGTTTTATCTCAACTTTGTGGCGGAAGGCAATTATATTAGCCTGATTAGTTATCATCATATGCCTGATTTTAAAAAATACTTCATCATTCCCGCTGAACCTGAGGAGGTTTTTGCGGCTCTCACATTTAAGCCCACCATTGAGCTGTGGACAGGTGCTCCTGCAGTATTTGAGCTGACTCCCGGAGCTGAGTTTAGCATGTGGGATGGCAATATTGTCGGTCAGGTGATTGAGTTCGATCCCGGTAAAAAACTGGTAGAGGAGTGGTATTTCGGTGAGCAGGATGACAAATCGATCGTCACGCTGAAGTTTCATGCCGATAAGAGAGGAACATCACTAGAGGTGAATCATACCAATATTCCCGAAGAAGCGTATGATGAGATGGTCAGCGGCTGGCAAGAGATGTTCATCGCTAACTTGGTTGAGTTTTATCAGGATTAAGTGTTTGGCGGGTACATATTTTGTGCTGATTTTGACACAGCTATTTTCAAAAACCTGTATCACCGTCATCTATCTCACTTCTTTTTTCTGGCAGCCGTGGCTTTCTTCTTTTTAGCATTCTTTGCCGGGCGCTTGTCGGAAGCTTTGCCAGGTATCACCCAATAGATCAGCGCAACTCCCAATACTAACAGACCAAAAGCAGCCATTGGGTTGGCCTTGATCAGTTTGATAGCTGTTTTAGGGTATGACTTAGAGATAAAAGAGGAGGCAATGTAACCAGTGGTTCCCTTGTATTCCACTTGCCACCACCACTGGTTTGTTTGTTCCAAAATAATGATTTCCTCACCCGCAGGTACTGTGGTGAGCACTCTTTTTTTGTTGTCTGGGCCTTTGCGCAGGTTTACACCCGAGTTAATGACGTAAGTCCATTGGATCGTCACCAGCAAAGAAATCAGTACAATTAGACTTTTCATGATCTCGATTCAGTGGGCTTGAGTATGCGATTATCTGCGTAGAAGGTGCCAAATGGAATCAGGGAGGAAGCCAGTACAATAATCGAAATCCAAAATCCCCAGCGATGAATAAAGCTATTTTGGAATGCCAGTATGATGTAAAGCATGAACAATACTCCGTGAGCCATGCCCACGATGTAGTTGGGCAGCAGGATATCCAGTCCGTATTTCAGAGGCATGGTAACAAAGAAGAGCAGGTAGCTGATACCTTCTAAGATGGCCAGGAGTCTGAGCCTCCCGATCGGTGTTTTTAGATTCAAAATGAAGAAATTAATTATAAACTAATTTATAGAGATGGTCTCAAATGAACTGAGGTGGAAAAAGAAAGCAAATCTATAGTTAGTTCACTGAATTTTTCATGCGACATCTTTTAAAAACGGGATAAGCATTTGAAGTTATAGCTGTGAATATTATATCCAAAGAGACCTTGTGTCCTTATTGGGGATAAGATGCATTCTGATGTAAAACTGACAGGTCACCCTGAGCCTGTCAAAGGACACCTGTCAGATTTCTTTAGGGTAAGGCGAGCCGATCACTGTCAAGTACCAGAGATACGATCATCAGGCTTTGCTTCAATGGCAGGTGAAACGGCTTGCGGAAGCGAAATTGGTGTGACGAGATTCCTGCGTGCGCAGGAATGGTGGTAAGCGTAGGCCTTTTGTCAAGCGTCCAGATTTTTCTCGATGTTCAACACTCAGAGTGACACGGCTAAATAGGGTAACACCTTGGATTACGGTCCGGATTTTTCATAAAACCTTCTTACAGGGGATACAAAAAAAAGAAGGCTCGTATTTGAGCCTTCCTGAGAAAAAATAACCTCATTTAAAAACCAGCTATAAAGATCATCTATTTCTCAATTTCTCGGCATACTCGCACGACATGAAATCTTCTCTTTCTCCATTTATATAGGAGATAGAATACCCACCCGAACGTTTGGAGGCTTCCCCGTAGATGTAGCCATATTTGCATTGCCCTTTTGCATTTTTGAAGATGTTATGCGCATACCAGTTGAGTACGGTCTGTTCGGTGTTTTGGTAAGCAATGTCCTGAATGTGGATCGTAGTGATTTTTATTCCGGCAGAACCGTCCAGATTAAGAACTGCTGTTTCTATGGCTTTTGCCAAAGCATCATCTTTTACGTTGTTGGCTTTATTTCCACTTACAAATTCTTTGTAGACTTTTTCGTCAGCTCCATCCTTCATTGAGCTAATCCCAGCTGATGATACTGGCATCACCACTCTGGATAAAAGGTGTTCTGGCTTTGCTGAGCTTTCACTGCTTTTACTTTTGTGAATAGTGAGTAGCGATATCTCCAATTTCATTTCTGAAATAGTGCCCTCACAATCGCCGAGCATATAATCAATGTTATTGTATATATCTGAACCCTCAATCGTTACATTGACGGTTTTTCCGGCTTTGACAAGATCTGTCCATGCCAGCGTTTTTACCTGACCACTTGTTTGAAAGATAGGGTTCCATCCTTCACCACATCCCGCATTGTCGATAACTTTTACTTCTACAGCATAGGGCAACAATGCAAAGCCTTGTGCTTTAGCCATCATTTTAAATGCTCCGGTCAACCCATAGCCATTTTTAGCCGCATCCTCAGTCATGGCAAACTGAAATTCGAATGTCTCTGCACCAAAGACAAACGAGGAAACAGGTTTGCCGTCAGCTAATATTTTGGAATCAGGAACTTCAGCTTTGGCACCTTGAACAAAAGGAAACAGACCTGACATAAGCACAGCGATCATTAGCTTTAATTTTTTCATTTGTAGCGTTTTTCTTGGCAAGTAAGCTGTATTGAATTGTCAATTAAATTAGATTCGAGGAAACGGAGCATTTCTTTGAGGAAACGCCTTATTTTCTTAGGCTAAAGACAGCTGGCTGAATGTACTTAATGCGAATCATTTTACTCATCACTATTCTGCGCGTTTCTGCTGTAGCTGTGAATGGTCAAAATGAGGCGTTATCAAAGGACTCTCTGGTTCAGCGAGCCGCATATTACAATCAATTATCAGCTGATTCTGGCTATGACGCACTTGATTCCTCGCTGAGCCATGCGAGGAAAGCGCAATACTATGCGAGGAAAAGTGGATCCGCTCAGCAAAGTGCATTGGCCCATTTCAATATGGCCTATGTGTATCACGTTCAGGGGAAACTTGGCATTGCTCTATCCCAATATGACAGTGCGTTGCTTTATGAACCAATGGGGTTGGATTCTGTACTGCTCTCGCGTATCTGGAACAATCTGGGGGCTGTTTATAATGTCTCGGATAATTATCCAAAGGCACTCGCTTATTATCAGAAATCACTCACATACAAGCTCCTGTTGGGCAATGTACCCAGTGCGGCCACAACTTTTAATAACCTGGGCATTATCAAATACAAACAAGAAAAGTTTGACGAAGCACTCCAGTACTATTCAGAAGCGATTCAGATTACTGAAGAGGAAGATGTCAGAGGACTATCAAGGGCTTACGGCAATATGGGGTTGGTCTATATCAGTACCGAACTATACGACTCTGCGCTTAGGTATTACGATCTATCATACCAGCTACTGGCAAAAGATGAATCTCCATGTGTGACCATGTATGCGACCAATGGACTTGCAGATGTTTACCAGCGCCTGGGGGATTTAGAAAAAGCAGAACAATTTGCCCTTGTTTCATTGAGTGATGGGAAAAACTGCGCTGACACTTCCATTGTTTCAGGCGCGTTAATCGCACTGGGACTGATCAGTAAAGAGAGGGGGCAATTCAAAAAAGCTGAAAGCTATTGGACGGAAGCCTATGCCATGGCTGAGGATCAAAAACTAATCTCTAACCTGGAAATGATTAGCGAATACCTGGCGCAATTGTATCAATCGTTGGGGCGGTTGGATGAGGCTTTGTATTATAAGGAACAACAATTCATTTATCGAGATTCGCTTTTTAATTCTGACCTGACTTCTAATGTTACGCGGTTGGAAATGGAATATGATTTTAGTAGGGAGAAAGATTCCTTGTCCTATCAGTTTGAACGAGAGCGTGCTTCCCTTGATACTGAATTGGAAAAACAGGCCTTGATTCAACGTGTAGGCTTGATTATTTTGATCCTGGCATTGCTGACGATTGTGTTCTTTGCGCGATCTTACCAGCTCAAAAAGAAGTCAAATCAATTACTGAAAGAGAGAAACCAATTGGTTTCACAATCCTTAAATGAAAAAGAGTTCTTGATTGGTGAAATACATCATCGGGTAAAAAACAACCTTCAGATTGTTTCGAGTCTTTTGAATATCCAGGAGAGACTCATAGTGGATCCACAAGCCAAGAGCGTCTTAAAGGATACAAAATCGCGTGTGATTTCCATGGCATTGGTACATGAAAACCTGAAGAGGGGTGAAGAGGTTACTTTCGTGAATTCGCAAGCCTATCTGGATGATTTACTCGCCTCGATTCAGGCGACCTTCAGCAATCAGTTGAATCCCATAGATTTTCAATTAAACATTGAAGCCAATGAGATCCCATCTGATCTGGCTGTCCACTTAGGTTTGATTGTGAATGAAGCCATAACGAATGCCATTAAATATGCATTTACTCAACAAAACACTCAGCCAACCATCAGCATTTCGTTACATAAACTTGACCATTGTCTGGTGCTTCATATTAAAGATAATGGCGTAGGGTTTGATTTTAATCAAGCCTCAGAATCATACGGATTCAAGTTGATGCGGACACTTACGGAATCTATGGAAGGAAAACTGGAATTGATGAATGGTCAGGGCACAACCATTAAAATTGAAATACCACTAAGCCAATGACCTACAGAATAATTATTGTAGAAGATGAATTACTAATCGTTGAAGACCTGTCAGCCATATTGGTTGACGCAGGATATAGCATCGTTGGCCATGCAGCGAATGGGCCACAGGCGCTGGAGTTAATAAAATCTACTCCTGCGGATTTGGTGCTTTTAGATGTAAAACTGAAGGGATCCATGACAGGAATAGAGGTCGCCCGGCAAATCAATGGAACCGTTCCTTTTCTATTTCTCACCTCAATGAAAGATGCACAGTCTCAAGATGAAATATCCTCCTTAGGTGCAGGAGGGTATTTATTGAAGCCATTTGTGGAGGAAGAGCTATTGGTCAATGTACGCCTGGCTTTAGGTAGGCAGCAAAGCGATAATGCGCAAACCAAGCCTGCCGCTTCAGGGTTCATGATCAGAGATGGCGCTGTTCTGAAAAAAGTGCAACCTCAGATTATTGCTTATGCAAAGGGGGAGGATAACTATACCCGAATATCACTGGTAGACGGCAAAGAGCATCTCATCAGCCACACCCTGAAAGCAGTGGAGGCAAAATTGACCGAGTTAGATGTTTTTTGTCGCGTTCACAAATCCTATGTGATCAACTTAGACCATGTAAAGGGGATAGAGGGGCAAAACCTACTGATTATGGACAAAATCATACCCATTGGCAAAAGCTATCGATCGTCGTTGTTTCAAAGATTTGATGTCCTATAGTTACGCAATGATGAGGGAATCACACTGGCGACAAGTATAGACGGGGGGCGGGTTGACATGCATGGTTTCCAGCCACGTTGGGACCGCTCTCTTTCTGTAAGTTTCGGATTGATACATCTTAACATCTGGTATTATACCGGACTTCAATTGCTATTTACGTTTTTGACCGTCCCTCATATTTGCGAGTAGGTTTCCCCATGACAGTTTATTCTTACGCACTGGCTAAAATCGCATTTAACCCAAAAAAAACCTATGTACAGAACAGCAATCATTCGGTCACTCGTTCTGACCATGACTCTCATTTTATGTGACCTTGCCCAGGCACAGGAAACGATCAAACTAAAAGCCTATCGCTATGCTAACAATATGAAAGACGATAGCATGTGGAGCGGCCTATACACTGCCAAATCTGGCAAGATCTACATTGGGTTGTGTACCCATGCAGATGCATCCAACTTTTATGAATTTGACCCGGAAACTGAACAAATGGAGCACATTGCCGACCTCAGTGTATTCAAAGGTGAGCGAGGCAGAGCCATCCGCACGAGTGGTAAAATTCACGTCTCATTTGTAGAAGACAAGCAAGGCAATATCTATTTTGGAGACTTTTGTGAAGACAGTGGTCCTGAATCAATTGACCCTTCCAGTTACAAAGGAGCACATTGGATCAAATTTGATCCAA
>JBDVMP010000104.1:0-39274 GCA_039970095.1 Cyclobacteriaceae bacterium | reverse complement strand
ATAGATTCTGCTCACTTCGCCAGGCCTGTGACCACTGCGACCTGCCCGCTGAAAAAACCGACTAACTCCTTTGGGTCCTCCTATCTGAATCACTGTGTCAACAGGACGAAAATCCACTCCCAGATCGAGGCTTGAGGTGCACACGACCACCTTAAGTTTTTCAGCATGTAGCGCATCCTCTACCCATCCTCTAATGTCATGATCTATAGAGCCGTGATGCATAGCCACGAGACCCGCCAGCTCTGGTGCATGATTTACTATTTTTTGATACCACAACTCAGTCTGTGATCGGGTATTGGTAAAAAGCAAAGTGGTTTTGCTCTGCTTTATAATCGGGATAATTTTAGGTAAAAGTGTAGTTCCAAGATGACCGCTCCAGGGGAACTTCTCAACCTCATCGGGAAGTATCGACTCTACTTCTACTTTCTTCTCTATTTTAGACTGAATGACTACCCCCTCCTTATGCAAGTTTTCTCCTAACAGCACCCTTTTTGCCTGAGTCAGGTTGCCTATTGTGGCTGAGATTCCCCACACCTTGATTTTGTGATCAGTCAGCGTTTTTATCCGGCAAATGGCCAACTCTAGAGCCACGCCTCTTTTGGTGCCCAGAATTTCGTGCCACTCATCAGCTATAATCGTTCGAACGGTTTTAAGATAGTTGGGGTAATCACTCTGGCTTAAAAGGACGTGGATGCTTTCCGGCGTAATCACCAGAGCTTGAGGTGCTTTCTTCTTTTGTGCCTGTCTCTGTGAAGTGGTGGTATCTCCTGTTCTCAGCCCCACCGTCCAGGGGAGATCCAGATCGTCACAAACTTCTTGCATAGCCCTCTGTATGTCTTTAGCCAAAGCCCTAAGAGGTGTGACCCAAAGAACCCTAACCCCGGGTGTTACATCGGCTTTATCATGACCTTTCAGAAACTCAAGAATACAGGGAATCCAAAGCGCGTAGGTCTTACCACTCCCTGTTGGGGCATTGAGCAAACCGCTTTTACCTTCCAAATAAGACTTCCAGCACTCTTCCTGAAATGGAAAAGGTTTCCATCTCTTTGCACGAAACCAATCATGCGCTGGCTGAAAAAGCTCTTTTTCTGATAAAGACAAGTCTGAATATTTTTAATACTTCCTAGGTCCGATAAACGGAATTTGATTTCTGCGCATTATCACTACCAGCAAACAAGACACAAATACCGTCACGGCATAGTAAAACAACTGACCGCCATCATCCATCACCACTATCCCCAATTTGGTCAAATGAAAGAAAATAGCTCCAGAAATAACCCCCAAACCTATCAATGCGCCATATATGCGATACTTAGGAATCAGTAATAAAACGCCGGCAATCAGCTCCACAATGCCCAGCCCTATTCTTCCAAAGGGTTCCATCCCTACTGTTTCAAAAATATAAATACTCTCAGGTGAGCCCGAAAACTTGAAGTATAAAGTTTGCAGCAGCAAAACAGCAGCTATTATGCTAAGTACCCAATCCAAAATTTTCATGATGGTGACGTTTGTAATATGGAAATTAAATAAAAAAAGTGATCGCCTCGCATAAGGCTGTCTGTGAATAGCAAACAAGAACAAAATCTGCGAGTTAAAGAGTAAGAGAAAAGTTCTGTTATGCAAATATTTCCTTGCCCAAAAGACACAAGTAATCCCCCTATTGCTCAGCCTTCTATTGAAATAGGGAGCGTAACCATAGATGAGCCTATTATGGTTCTAACTGACCTATTGGTAGCTGCTGTTTGTTTTTACGCATGGTTTGAACTCAGAAAAATACCTGGATCAAGTAAGTTCAAGACCTTTACGCTTATCTATTTTCTCAGTATGGGTGCGGCCACCACCATCGGCGGAATCATAGGGCATGGGTTCATCTCTTATTTGAATTTCTATTACAAATTGCCGGCATGGCTCACCAGCATGATATCCATTGCCATGCTAGAGAGGGCCTGTATTGAGTTAGCCAAACCCTATATTAGACCTGGAGTGGGTAGGTTTTTCAGCTGGGTCAATATGATTGAGTTGATCTCTTTTATAATCATCTCATTTTACACATTGTGCTTCTTTTATGTAGAAGCGCATGCTGCCTACGGCCTGGTCATAGTAGTGTTTAGCTTCTGTCTTTTCCTGTATATCAAAACCCGTCACAAAGGAATCAGGTGGTATTTAATCGCGGTGGGTTTCGCTACTATTTCGGCAATCATCTTTACATTCGATTTATATATCAACAAATGGATAACGCACATTGACTTAGGTCATGCCTTCATGGCACTATCGGCATATTTTTTCTTTCTCGGCTCTAAAAGAATACTCCATACATTGAATAAATCACGGCAATTGTGATGGGGCCACTCACCTGATCAAGCACAGCATATTTCATAGAATGTCCGAAATAACGCTGACACCAAAAACTGATTTTACTTTCTAAATCGGCTAAGCGCCACTTATCCCAAACCCCTATCCCGGCAGTGCTCACCTTCGTATATTAATGCTTGAACAAAATTTGAATTTACATGAAGCACCTGAATTACCAACTCCTACTCAGTGCCGCCGTTTTGCTTATTTCTAATTCCTGCTCCACACCGGATCAGCGAGAATCCATCGACATTAAAAACAATGGATTAAATGACCCTATCCCTTATGGCACTTATACAGCCCAATCCTTGAGCGAGGAATTCAATGTTATTGATTCAATTTATCAATCCACATTGAACCAAATACAAAACGTGGATACACGAACTTTCGAAAACACCATGCTTGCTCTTGATGAGCTCAACAACAAAATATGGAAAGCCTCGGGCATATTCAGCATATTGACGAATGCGCACGGGGACTCTTTGATCAGAGCCACAGCATTCGAAAAGCGGAATGAGCTAAGTAAACTAAGCAACGAAAAATCCCTCAACGAAGACCTTTACAAGGCTGTGAAGGCATACAGCGAAACTGAAGAAGCCAAAAGCTTAACAGGTTACAAAAAGCTTTTTGTTGAGGATCAGTTAAGGTCATTCGAAAGAAATGGATTTGCACTACCTGCCGAAAAGCGAACTGAGCTAAAAGCCCTTCTCGACGAGATTTCAGAAATCGGCTCTACCTTCAGAGCAAATATTGCCAACTATCAGGACTTCAGCATTTTCACTGAAGAACAAATGGATGGCACAACTGAAGATTATAAGAAAGCACATCTTCAGGAAGATGGCACATACAAAATCGGGTTATCCTACCCTGACTACATTCCATTCATGAAAAACGCTACTGATGCAAGTGCCCGCAAAGAGCTTTATCTAAAATACCAAAACAGAGCAGCTGATTCAAACCTGAAAGTGCTGAATGATTTGATTTCCACAAGAATGGAATACTCCAATCTGCTGGGATATGACACTTACGCTCAATATATCACAGAGGAAAGAATGGCCAAGAACCCCGAAAATGTGTGGACATTCGAAAAAGATTTGGAAGTCAATGTAAAACCAAAGGGTGATCAGGATTACCAAGAACTGCTCGCTATGCAAAAGAGACTTGGGATTGACGGTGATGAGGTAATGCCTTACACTTCCAGCTATGTGAAAAACCAAATGCTTCAAACCGACTATGGAGTTGATAGCGAAAAGGTTAGAGAGTACTTTGAACTCGAAAATGTAAAATCAGGCCTTTTCCAGATCACGCAAAAGCTATTTGGCTTGACATACGTCAAAATGGAAAACCCATCTGTATGGCACGAAGAAGCAAGTGGTTACGAAGTTTATGATGATGATCGCTTCATTGGCCGTTTCTATTTAGACCTTCACCCAAGAGCTAACAAATACAGTCATGCTGCTTGCTGGGGTACAGTTCCATCAAAAAAGAGTAGCAAAGGCATCCAGCGACCGAGTGCAGTTCTACTTTGCAACTTTACCAAACCAACTGAAGACAAGCCTGCATTGCTAACACATTCAGAGGTTGAAACATTCTTTCATGAGTTCGGTCATGTGCTTCACAATATCCTTTCAGAAACCGCACTGGCGAGTCAATCCGGCACTGCCGTAAGCCGTGATTTTGTTGAAGCCCCTTCTCAGATTTTCGAAAACTGGGTGTGGAACTACGAATCATTATCCCTTTTCGCCAAGCACTATGATACAGGCGAAACCTTACCAAAAGAACTTTTCGATAAAATGTATGCCGCAAAAAACGTGGGTTCCGGAACTTCTACCCTCGGTCAAATATTCTTAGGACAGTTTGACTTTAGTCTATATGATGGGTTTGTTCCAGGAGGAGAAATCAGTACCACAGAAGTGGGTAAAGCGCTCCAGAGTCGCATATTACCATACCCATCTGTAGAAGGCACCCACTTCGAAGCTGCCTTTGGCCACCTATACCACTATGCCGCCTCTTATTATGGTTATCTGTGGTCAAAAGTTTTTGCGGAAGACATGTTCTCAAGATTCGAGAAAGAAGGCATCTTAAACCCAGAAGTAGGAGCAGCATACCGTGACGCCATCCTCTCGAAAGGAGGAACCGAAGATGAAATGGATATGCTCATTGAATTTCTTGGAAGAAAGCCAAACCAGGAGGCATTCATCAAGTCTATAGGATTGGAATTGTAGATAGAACTACAATTAAAAATCAATAGATCAATGATTTCAGCTTCAATTCATTTTAGAAATTGTAATTATAAGCGCAAAAGTTACTCTTTCTTAGGAGAAATTATTTTTCCTAAGAATTGATTAAGAAACTATTGCATTAGTTTTGAAGCTGTAAATGAAAAGAATAGTTTTAAATACTGTCGTAACACCAATTATTCTTCTGGTCACTGTTGTCAGAGGCTCAGGGAAATGGTGTTTATGATTAATCCAAAATATATCAAGCGCCATTCCCCAAAAGAATGGCGTTTTTTTTTACCCCAGAACTAAAATGTATTTCGACGAAAAAACAGAGGTATTCTTAGACGGTAAGTGGATCAAAGCCAAAGATGCAAATGCGAGCATGTTTAGTCAGACCATGCACTACGGAACTGGTGTTTTTGAAGGTTTAAGGTCATACAACAATGGCAATGGCTTCAACATCTTCAAACCGGCGGAGCATTTTGAAAGATTAAAAAAATCATCAGAGCGTGTATTCCTAAAGGTGCCATACAGCACCGAAGAGCTGATCAATACTGCCTACGAGCTAATTGACAGGAATAAACTAACCAATGCTTACATCAGGCCGCTGGTATATGCCGGCCCCAATATGATGCTGTCACCGTCTCCGGAAGTTCATGTTTTCATGACAGCCTGGAAATGGGCCAAGTACCCCGGCTATGAGCCCCTTAATTGTATGATTTCATCATACCTGAAGCCAAGCCCAAAATCCACCCCGATTGATGCTAAAGTAGTTGGAAACTATTCTCAAGCTACGCTTGCGTCTGCAGAAGCCAAGTCATTGGGTTATGATGAGGCCATCTTACTGGATATGGATGGCAACATCACCGAAGGGCCAGGCGCTAATATATTCTACGAAAAAGACGGCACTCTCTTTACGCCAAAACTTGGAAATATCTTTCCGGGAATCACACGAAAGACGATCATCGAAATCTGCAAAGAACTTAAAGTAGAAGTTGTAGAAAAAGACATCAAACCGGAAGAACTATATAAGGCCGAAGCGGCGTTTTTCTGCGGCACAGCTTCAGAGATCACCAGAATAGACTCCATCAACGGAGAACAGTTTAAAAAGGATTGGGAAGAATCAACTGGTCATATCCTACATATTCTTTATCAACAAAAAGTAATGTTTGACGAATATCAGGGTTTGACAATTGTATAAGAATGGCACAAGAATTAAATAAATACAGCAAGACAATCACCCAGGACTCAAGTCAGCCAGGGTCTCAAGCTCAGCTTTATGCTTTAGGTCTCACCGAAGAAGACTTGAAGAAAGCTCAGGTCGGTATCGTAAGCACAGGTTTCGAAGGAAACCCCTGCAATATGCACCTTAACATTTTGGCTCATCAAGTCAAAAAAAGTGTCAAAGAATCTGATCTCGTGGGGCTTATTTACCACACAATTGGCGTGAGCGATGGTATGTCTAATGGTACTACCGGAATGAAATACTCCCTGATATCACGAGACATCATTGCCGACTCCATTGAGACTGTAGCGCAAGCACAATTCTACGATTCAATAGTAGCTGTTGTGGGCTGTGATAAAAACATGCCCGGAGCGATCATGGGGATGGCTCGCTTGAACCGACCCGCCATCATGGTTTACGGTGGATCCGTAAAACCCGGCAAGTGGAAAGGAGAAGATCTTAACATCGTTTCTGCCTTTGAAGCCTACGGCGCAAAGCTCGGAAACAACATCACTGATGAAGATTACAAAGGCATTATCAAAAACTCAATTCCCGGTCCAGGAGCGTGTGGTGGCATGTACACTGCCAACACCATGGCCTCTGCCATAGAAGCAATGGGAATGAGCCTGCCCTACAGCTCTTCAAACCCTGCTGAAGGTGACCCCAAGGTGAATGAAATTCAAAAAGTGGGAGCGGCTATTCGTAACCTCATGGAGAAAAACATCCTCCCTTCTGACATCATGACCAAAAAGTCATTCGAGAATGCAATCACCGCGGTGATGGTACTCGGCGGATCGACTAATGCTGTGCTTCATTTATTGGCTATGGCCAAAGCTGCCGATGTAGATATTACATTGGAAGACTTCCAAAGAATCAGTGACAAGACACCTTTTATAGCCGATTTGAAGCCAAGCGGCAAATACCTAATGGAAGACCTTCACAAGATAGGTGGCGTTCCAGGCGTTTTGAAAATATTATTGAAAGAAGGATATCTGCATGGCGACTGTATGACTGTGACCGGAAAAACGCTAGCAGAGAACCTTGCCGAAGTGAACGAGCTGAAAGACGGTCAGGATTTGATCTATTCTTTCGACAAGCCAATTAAGAAAACAGGTCACCTTCAGATCCTCTACGGGAACCTTGCACCAGAAGGAGCAGTTGCCAAGATCACTGGAAAAGAAGGGGAAGTATTCGAAGGGCCTGCTAGAATTTATGAAGACGAATTTGCCGCGATTGATGGCATTGGAAAAGAAGTCCAAAAAGGCGAGGTTATTGTCATTCGTCAGTCTGGACCGAAAGGTGCTCCGGGCATGCCCGAAATGCTCAAGCCCACCGGTGCTGTAATGGGAGCAGGCCTTGGCAAAGATGTCGCACTAATCACTGACGGTCGTTTTTCTGGCGGGTCTCACGGATTTGTGGTTGGTCACATTACACCAGAGGCACAAGAAGGCGGCCCTCTTGGACTTATCAAAAATGGCGACATCATCAGAATAGATGCCGTGGAAAATAAACTCGAGGTGAAGATTTCTGAGGAAGAAATGGAGAAACGCAGAGCAGAATGGCAAAAACCAGCCTACAAAGCATCAAAAGGAATACTTTGGAAATACATCAAATCTGTGACAACAGCCTCAGAAGGTTGCGTTACCGATGCATAAATAAATGACTATGAGTACATCATCTTTAGAAGTGGAAAAAAAGAAAACATCCGCCGCTGAAAAAGTGTCCGGATCAGAAGCAGTATTAAAGTGCCTTCTTGAGGAGAATGTGGAAGTCATTTTTGGCTACCCGGGAGGAGCTATCATGCCGATTTACGATGCGCTTTATGGCTACATGGATCAGCTCAATCATATTTTAACAAGACACGAGCAAGGTGCAGTACATGCTGCACAAGGATACGCCAGGGTAACAGGGAAAACGGGAGTTTGCTTCGCTACTTCAGGTCCTGGAGCTACTAACCTTATCACCGGTATTGCAGATGCGCAGATTGACTCTACCCCTCTCGTTTGCATCACAGGTCAGGTTTTTTCCACGCTACTGGGCACTGACGCTTTTCAGGAAACCGACGTGGTTGGCATTTCTATGCCTGTGACCAAATGGAATTACCAGGTCACAAGAGCAGAAGAGATTCCTTACGCCATCGCGAAGGGTTTTTACATAGCCAACAGCGGACGACCGGGTCCGGTATTGATAGACATCACTAAGGATGCTCAGCTCGCCATGATGGAAGAAGCATTTTCTTACCAGAAATGTGAGAAAATAAGAAGCTACCACCCATACCCTTCGGTAGAAGCAGATGCAGTGAAAGCTGCTGCCGAACTGATCAACGGCGCAAAAAAACCGATGCTTTTGGTCGGTCAGGGAGTTTTGATCGCCGAAGCTCAAAAAGAATTGATCGCATTCGCGGAAAAAGCCGGAATACCAATGGCATCCACATTGATGGGGCTATCGGCTGTTCCCAACAACCATCCGCTTTATGTTGGATATTTGGGAATGCACGGCAATTATGGGCCCAATGTGAAAACCAATGAGTGCGATGTGTTAATCGCAGTTGGAATGCGTTTTGATGACCGGGTAACCGGAAACCTGAGCAAATACGCCAAACAAGCCAAAGTTGTTCACATAGAAATCGATCCAGCTGAAATCAACAAAAACGTAAAGGCTGATGCTCCTGTCAACGCCGATGCAAAAGAAGCGCTACGAGCTTTGATCAAACTTACCGAATCCAATACTCACGAAAGTTGGGTGCAGGAATTTCGCGATTGCGATCAGGTAGAGTATGACAAAATCATCAAGGAAGCCATCGCTCCAAAATCTGGAGGTCTTCAGATGGTGGAAGTAATGAAGAAAATCTCAGACAAAACGAAGGGAAAATCAATTCTGGTAACGGACGTGGGGCAGCATCAAATGGTGGCCAGCCGCTACTATGCCTTTGATGACACCAGATCCAATGTAACTTCAGGTGGTTTGGGAACTATGGGATTTGCCCTTCCTGCAGCCATGGGTGCCAAAATGGGGCAACCCGACAGACAAGTAATTGCTGTGATTGGTGACGGAGGTTTCCAAATGACAATTCAGGAATTGGGAACGATTTTCCAAAGTAATATTGGAGTTAAAATACTGATTCTCAACAACAACTTCCTTGGAATGGTACGTCAGTGGCAAGAACTATTCCATGACAAGAGGTATTCATTCACGGAGCTGACCAATCCTAACTTCCAGAAAATAGCTGAGGGTTATGGCATCCCAACAAACAAAGTGGAAACACGAGAATTATTGGACGATGCTCTGGATCAATGGCTATCTGCAGATGGCCCTCAACTTTTGGAAGTAGTGGTAGAAAAAGAAGAAAACGTGTTCCCTATGGTTCCTTCTGGGGCCAGTGTTTCAGATATCAGATTAGAGTGATAGGCGCTTTCTTTAATTAATTCGAACAACCATGTCTAATACAAATAACAATCATACCGAAGACACCAAGCGAGAGTTCACCTTGTCAGTTTTGACTGAGGATAGAGCTGGTTTACTCAATCAGATCACGATCATTTTCACTCGTCGTAAGATCAACATTGATAGTTTAAACGTTTCCACAACGGAAGTTCCTGGAGTAAGTAGGTTTTCTATAGTAATAGAGTCTACTCTAAATCAGGCTGAAAAAGTAGTAAAACAAATCAGGAAACTGGTGGACGTACTTGGCGCATTCGTGTACGACGAGCAAGAGATTTACTATCAGGAAATAGCGCTATATAAAGTGCCTACTGCCGTTTTTCTAAACGGAAACAAAATAGAAACACTGGTACGCAACAATGGGGCGCGCATCCTTGTCATAGAAAAGGACCACATTATCATAGAAAAAACAGGTCACAAGAGCGACACAACTGATCTTTACAACAAGTTGATGCCGCACGGCCTGCTGGAGTTTGTAAGATCTGGTCGCGTGGCGATCTCAAAATCCAAACGCAGAACGGAAGCTTTCATTCAGCAACTTGAAGAATCAGATTCACATCGATTAACAATAAAAGATTTTTAAAAACAGAATTTTCAATAAACTAATAACAATGGCACAAATCAATTTTGGAGGGGTTACCGAAAACGTAGTAACACGTGAAGAATTCCCTCTTGAAAAAGCAAGAGAAGTACTTAAAAACGAAACCATCGCTGTATTGGGCTATGGAGTACAAGGCCCAGGTCAGGCCCTCAACCTCAAAGACAATGGATTTAACGTAATCGTAGGTCAAAGAAAAGATTCTAAGACCTGGGACAAAGCTGTTGCTGACGGCTGGGTTCCTGGCGAAACGCTTTTCCCACTTGAGGAAGCTTGCGAAAAAGGCACAATCCTTCAATTCTTGCTTTCTGATGCTGGTCAGATTGCGCTTTGGCCAATGGTTAAAAGTCACCTCAAACCAGGTAAAACACTTTATTTCTCTCACGGATTTGGTGTGACTTACAAAGAAAAAACTGGTATCATTCCTCCGGCTGATGTAGATGTAATCCTCGTTGCGCCTAAAGGATCAGGAACTTCATTGAGAAGACTATTCGTAGAAGGAAAAGGTCTTAACTCAAGTTTTGCTATCCATCAGGATGCCACCGGAAACGCCAAAGACAAAGTTGTTGCTTTGGGTATAGGTGTAGGATCAGGATACCTTTTCGAAACCACATTCTACAAAGAAGTTTCTTCTGACCTTACAGGTGAGAGAGGTACTTTGATGGGAGCCATTCAGGGATTGTTCCGTGCACAGTACGAAGTACTAAGAGCAAACGGTCACTCTCCTTCTGAGGCGTTCAACGAAACTGTAGAAGAAGCCACTCAATCTCTTTATCCATTGATCGCAGAGAAAGGAATGGACTGGATGTATGCAAACTGTTCTACTACAGCACAAAGAGGTGCATTAGACTGGATGGGGCCATTTTACGAAGCTACAAAACCTGTTTTCGAGCAACTTTACAAGTCAGTAACTGACGGTATCGAAGCACAAAAATCCATAGATAGCAATTCACAATCTGATTACCGTGTTAAATTGGAGGCTGAATTGAAAGAATTGGAAGAGTCTGAGATGTGGCAAGCAGGAAAAGCTGTCCGCAAGCTGAGACCAGAAAACAACTAAGCCCCTATGTACATACCTGAGATTGAGGACGTTAAGAAAGCTCAAAACAAACTGAGCAAGGTTATCAGTGATACACCCATCCAACACAGCCTCAATCTCAGTGAAAAGTACGGTGCAGATATTTATTTAAAAAGGGAAGATCTGCAAGTTGTACGCTCCTACAAGATTCGTGGAGCGTACAACAAATTAATCTCATTAGACAAGCAAAGCCTGGACAAAGGAGTGGTTTGCGCCAGTGCCGGAAATCACGCTCAGGGCGTTGCGCTATCTTGTCAAAAACTGGGAGTTAAGGGTACTATTTTCATGCCCTCTCCTACACCAAAGCAAAAAGTTCAGCAAGTG
The DNA here is from genome assembly GCA_039970095.1 of Cyclobacteriaceae bacterium. Taxonomy (GTDB): domain Bacteria; phylum Bacteroidota; class Bacteroidia; order Cytophagales; family Cyclobacteriaceae; genus JAMZMI01. Next base: position 28,034 of record JBDVMP010000104.1, on the reverse strand, counting down.
ACCATGTTCGGCAAGGATATGGTTGATATTATCTTGATTGGCGACACCTTTGATGATGCCTATCAAGCTGCGCGTGAGTTTTGTACTGAGCACGATAGCACATTCGTTCATCCCTTTGATGATGAAAAGGTCATAGAAGGACAAGCCACGGTTGGCCTTGAGCTATTCACCGATGCAGACTTTTCTATAGACTATCTTTTTGTTCCGATTGGTGGTGGTGGACTTTCGGCGGGTATTGCCAGTGTATTTCACATACTCAGCCCTGAAACAAAAATCATTGGGGTAGAACCAGAAGGAGCCCCCGCAATGCTCGAGGCTATCAAGCAAGACAAGGTCATCACCCTCGATAAGATTGACAAGTTTGTCGATGGTGCTGCAGTAAAACGAGTTGGGGAGTTGACCCTACCTCTTTGCAAAAAATTCGTTCAGGAAATTGCCCTGGTAAATGAAGGTAAGCTCTGCTCTTCATTGATCAACATGTACAATGAGAATGGAATAATATTGGAACCAGCCGGCGCACTGTCTGTTGCTGTTCTCAATCAATATGCGGATGAGATTAAAGGGAAAAATGTGGTTTGTGTGCTCTCAGGCAGCAACAATGACATTACCAGAACAGAGGAGATAAGAGAGCGTTCTATGCTCTACGAAGGACTCATGCACTATTTCATTGTGCGCTTTCCGCAAAGAGCCGGAGCACTAAAAGAATTCGTGGGAGATGTTTTGGGGGAAAACGATGATATCATTCACTTCGAGTACACAAAAAAGAATTCACGTGAAAAAGGATCTGCTGTGGTTGGTGTGGAACTCAAGAACAAGAAAGATTTCAATCCATTATTGGAACGGATGAAAGAACATAACTTTTTTGGAGAGTACCTCAACCACAAACCTGACTTGTTCAACTACATTATCTAAGTAAAAGAAACTTTCAAAGTTCATCTTCCAGAATCCTAAGCAGATTAAATTCGCGATAGGTTAAAAGAAGAGGAATCAAAATAATTATCGACTCAAAATGAAGGTATTAAAATTCGGAGGAACGTCTGTTGGTTCAGAAGAGGCGATCAGGCAAGTAGGAGAAATTGTCGAGAGCAAAGCCAAAGAAGAACAGTTGATTGTGGTGGTATCGGCAGTTGGAGGAGTTACCGACAAATTGATAAAAATCGGGGAACAGGCCCAAAGCCGAAAAGCTGAATATCAGCAGTCTATCAACGACCTCAAGGCACTTCACCTTGATCTGTACACAAAACTCACCGGAGAGAAAAGTGCAGAAGCCATTGAAGCCATCATCCACGAGCTTGAAGAAATCTGCCGTGGTGTTTACCTTTTGAAAGAACTGACACCTCGCAGCAGCGACTATATTGTGAGCACAGGCGAACGCCTTTCCTCGCTCATTGTCTCCTCTTTTATAAAAAAATCAGTAAGTGCCACCTCTCTGTTTGACTCTCGCCTGGTAATCAAAACGGATAAGGAATTTGGTAATGCCAGTGTAGATTTCAGATCTTCTGAAAAGCTCGTTTCAGAGTTGAAATTCGACCAGGTCAACCTTTTCCCTGGCTTCATAGCATCTACCCCGGATAACGAAACAATCACCCTGGGAAGAGGCGGCTCTGACTATACAGCAGCCATTTTAGCCAAACTCACCAAAGCATCAAGTCTTGAAATCTGGACTGATGTGGACGGTATCATGACTTCCGATCCGAGACTTGTAAAGCAAGCGCATTTCATCGATCATGTATCGTACGAAGAAGCCCTGGAAATGTCTCACTTCGGAGCAAAGGTCATTTATCCTCCGAGCATTCAGCCGGCACTAGAAATTGGCATTCCAATCTCGATCAAAAACACCTTCAATCCTACTCACCAGGGCACACACATTACAAAAGAATGGGACGAGGATAAAAAACTGATCAGGGGCATCACCAGTATCAAGGAAACATGCCTCATCAACCTTTCCGGAGGTGGCATGGTTGGGATTCCCAGTTTTTCTTTCAGGCTATTCAAAGCCCTTTCTGAAAGTAAAACCAATGTGATCCTGATCACGCAAGCCTCGTCAGAGCACACCATCACGGTAGGAATCGCTTCCAGAGACGCCAAGGTGGCGATCTCTTGTCTCAATGAAGAATTCAAGACGGAGATTAAAAGCAACGCCATCAACAAAATCGAAGCGGAAGATGATCTTTCTATCATTGCCTTGGTTGGTGCCAATATGCGCAATCAAGTTGGTGTCAGTGGCCAGATGTTCAACGTACTCGGTAGAAATGGAGTAAGCTTGAAAGCGATAGCTCAGGGCTCATCAGAGCGAAACATTTCGGCAGTAATAGCTCGGGAGGATTTAGACAAAGCCTTGAACGTACTGCACGAAAGCTTTTTCCTTTCGGACAACAAGCGAATCAACCTTTTCATCATCGGAACAGGAAATGTTGGCAAGGCTTTTATCAACCAGCTCACAGGTCAATTCTCATTCCTTAAAAAACAACATCAACTAAATATCAAGATAATTGGTCTGGCTAATTCCCGCAAAATGACTTTCATGAAAGACGGCATTCCGCTTTCTAAATGGGAAGACAAAATGGCGCAGGCTTCTGAAAAATTTGATCGGGGTGCATTTTTCCAATATATGGAAGATTACAACCTGCGCAACTCTATCTTCATTGATATCACAGCCTCTGGCGACATAGCCACAATGTACCCTGATGTACTGAAAGAAAGCATTTCTGTAGTAACACCAAACAAAATTGCGGCCACAGGCAAGCACGAAGATTATCTGGCACTGAAAGATACAGCGAGAAGGTTTTCAAGCCAGTTTCTCTTTGAAACCAACGTTTGCGCAGGTTTACCTGTTCTCTCTACCCTTTCAGATCTTATCAAATCAGGTGATCAGGTACATTCTGTTGAAGCTGTACTTTCCGGCACACTCAACTTTCTTTTCAATGAATATGATGGCACTGAAAAGTTTGTGGATGTGATTAAAAAAGCCAAAGAAATGGGCTACACCGAACCAGACCCCAGACTTGATTTGTTCTGCGCCGATGTTCAAAGAAAAATCTTAATTCTGATTCGTGAAAGCGGATATGTACATGAACTAGATGAAATCGCTCTGGACTCCTTTCTTCCGAAAAGCTGTATAGAAAGTAACGACATTGAAGATTTCTACAACAAAGTCGAAAAAGAAGAAGCTCACTTCAAAGCCATTTACGAACAATCCAAAGCCAACAATACTCAGCTCAGAGTGGTGGCCAGCTACGCAAACGGTTCAGCTTCGGTCGGGTTAAAGGAGATTCCATCAGACCACCCATTCTATTACCTGGAAGGCAGTGACAACATTGTGCTCTTCTATACCAATAGATACAAAGCTCAGCCTTTGGTTATCAAAGGTGCCGGAGCTGGAGCTGATGTGACCGCCTCGGGAATCTTTGCAGATGTATTACGTATAGCCCAGTCCAACCACTAATATGGAAGAAGTAAAAGTTTTTGCACCTGCATCTGTAGCCAACGTTGGTTGCGGATATGATACAATAGGTTTTGCCATAGATGGCCTGGGCGATGAGATCGTCATGTCTAAACGTGACGACTCAAAACTGGTAATCAAAGACATTATAGGGGCTGACCTACCAAAAGAACCGGAGGAGAATGTTGCCTCTATTGCTGTAAAAGCTCTTTTAGATCATTTGGGCTCTAATCAAGGCTTTGACATCATTATCAAAAAACTTTTCAAGCCTGGCAGTGGGCTGGGATCAAGCGCGTCCAGCGCAGCTGGAGCAGTCTTTGCCGCCAATATGCTGCTCGGCGAACCTATTGAGGAAAAAGAAGCTCTTTTGGAGTTTGCTCTTGAAGGAGAGGCCTTCGCCTCAAAATGCTATCATGCCGATAACGTGGCTCCATCTCTCATGGGTGGATTCAATGTGATTAGAAGCTATGAGCCGGAACTGGACATTTTTCAGGTAAATGTACCGTCAGACCTCTGGGTATTGATCGTTTTTCCAGATGTGGTTATCAAAACAGCAGAAAGCAAAAAATTGATACCTACGACGCTTAGCATCAAAGACGCAAGAGATCAGTGGTCAAATGTTGCCGGACTTATTCAAGCATTCAATGTGCATGACTTTGTCCTGTTAAAAAAATCCGTAACCGACCTGATAGCTGAGCCTGTTCGAAAGAAGCTAATCCCTGGCTATGATGATGTGAAAAACATTGTTTTCAACCACGGCAGTGTAGGCTTCAATATCTCTGGTTCCGGGCCAAGTATGTTTGCCTTTTTTAAAAATGAAAAGGAAATGAATAGAGCCAAACCGGACATCAAAGCTCTGTATGCAGAAAAAGACCTTTCGGTCATTCTGCACTCATCGAAAATCAACCTTCACGGGTGTGAAGTAATCGACTAAAATTAGATTAGAAAATGAAGTTTTTCAGTACCAAAGGCAAAGACAAGTTTGTTTCGTTTAGAGAGGCTGTAATCAAAAGCTTACCTGAAGACAATGGATTGTATTTTCCTGAAACTATTCCTGTACTGGAGCCTTCATTTATAGCCAATCTCAAGGATAAATCACTTCCTGAAATTGGAGTTGAGGTAATGAGGCACTTTTGCGCCGATGATATTCCTCTGGATAAGCTGGAAGAAATCATGCAGGACGTGCTCAGTTTCCCTACGCCTATTGTCCAGGTAAATGAAAACATCCACAGCCTTGAGTTATTTCATGGACCTACCTACGCTTTTAAGGACGTAGGGGCTCGCTTTCTTGCAAGATGCCTCGGCTATTTCAACGAAACAGATAAAAAAGAGGTAACCATCCTTGTTGCTACTTCTGGTGATACTGGTGGTGCCGTTGCAGCAGGTTTTTACAAAGTACCCGGTGTGAAAGTAGTCATACTTTATCCTTCGGGAAAAGTGAGCGACCTTCAGGAAAAACAACTTACAACACTTGGTGAAAACATAACGGCCCTTGAGGTAAACGGGGATTTCGATAAGTGTCAGGCTCTGGTAAAAAAGGCTTTCCTAGATAAAGAGGTCAATGAAAAACTTTCTCTTTCCTCAGCCAACTCTATAAATATCGCCAGATGGCTGCCTCAGTCTATTTACTATTATGAAGCTATCAGGCAACTGGCTGCACCTACTAATGCAGTCATCGCCGTTCCAAGTGGGAACTATGGGAATATTACAGCTGGTATGCTCGCCAAAAAGATGGGGCTCCCCATCAAACGATTCATTGCAGCATCTAATGCCAACGACATTGTGCCCAGATACATCAGCAACGGCTCTTATGACATCAAACCGACTGTAGCCACCCTCAGCAACGCTATGGACGTCAGTGATCCTAGCAACTTCCCTAGAATGATGGAACTGTATGATCAAAGCTGGGAAAAAGTAAAAGGAGACATCACTGGATATAAATTGGACGATGAACATACGCTTCAAACAATGTCTGAATGTTTTCAAAACACTGAATATATCCTAGACCCACATGGCGCAATAGGCTACAAGGCACTTATAGAAAACATGCAACGTGATGAGCAAGGGATTTTCCTCGAAACCGCCCATCCATGCAAGTTCACAGATACGGTAGAAAAAGCGCTTAACACCACTTATCCCATCCCTTCATTTGCAAGTGATTTAATGCAAAAAGACAAAGTAGCTCAAAACATTGAAGCTAACTATATTGATTTTAAGAGCTTTCTCTTAGGCTAAATTTCACAGTTTTTCAAAAAACGGATAACGTTATATTGTTATCTTTCCTACTGTTTTACACATAGACAGCTTGGCACAGTTATGTCTATTCTGTAAACCAATAACCTCACCGCTTTTTTCGATTTTACCCCTCACAACGCTAAAGAAACAACTTTAAGCACAATGCTTTAGTACGCTTATTTTCAGCTAGTTATGATTATAACTACCTGATTATCAATGATTTATCTTGCGTATATTAAACTTTTATATTAAGTTTGTACCATTAAAAATCATTAAATCAATCATACTATGAAAAAGCTACTAACCATTCTTAGCATCACATTTTGTATCGCAGTAATCGCTCCTTCTTGTTCATCGGCAGATGAAGGTTTTGAAGATATCGTTCTAAACTCTGACCTTGATCAAACAGCTCCCAACAATGGAGACGACAATGACCCAGACCCAACTCCAGGAGGCTAATTCATCGGTCTTTTCACCCCATTCATCAAAATATTTAAAGGTGAGCATGCTACATGCTCACCTTTTTTTATATTTACCGCTATTATCAACTAGCAAGAAGTGAAAAGTTTTCTACTTATATCTTTTATCTGCCTATCCACAGTGCTCTGTGCGTCTTCCACAAAAGAAGACATTAAAGCTACTCACGATCGTATATATACGCTTCTATCATCGAATCCTGATCTTGCGCTTAAGCTGAGTCAGGAAAGTGAAATTAAAGCCCACAATGCTGATCTTATCGTTGAGGAAGCTAATTCGATTTATATTCAAGCATGGATCCTAAAGAAAAAGAAATTCGAACCTGGAAAATCATTCATTCTATATTTAAAGGCTCTGGATTTACTAAAACCAGTTTATAGGGATTATGAAGAAGGCTTGAATATATACTTGGACCTTTTGGTCAGCGTAGGGAACATTCTAATAGAACATCATGCTTTAGACGAGGCACGTGTTTATTATGAAGAAAGTCTTAGCGTTTCTTTAGAAAACAATCTCCCAAAAGACGTTAGCATGTCATATCGCCGAATTGCTACTCTAACAAAAGACCAGGGAAATATTAATCAGGCACTTGGGTTCATAGAGAAATCAGTTTACCACGCACGTGTTTCTAAAGATGAAAAATCTTTAATTATGTCCCTGAATTCTAAAGGGCTGTTAGAACTCGAGGCTGGTCTTTACGCACCGGCGAGACGGACATATAGACAAATACTAGAATTTGATTATTCAGACAAGGATTTCGGAAATACCTATATTGGTAAGGCATGGCACAACATAGGCTTTTCTTACGATTTAGAAGAGAACTACGCTGCAGCTATTCTTGCATATCGCAATGCAGAGGATATCAAGCGAAAATATGGAACCGAAAGAGATTGGTTCATTACCTTGAAAGACATCAGTGAAACATATTTCAAAACAGAAAATATGGAAATGTCTGAACAATACGCGCTGCGTGCCCTGGAACACTACGACAAGGTTCAACTTAAACTAGAGAATTATGAGCTTTATGAGCAACTCGCTTCCATATACTTCACCAAAGGGGATTATGTGAAATCAAGAGAGTACACGGAAAAATTCTTAGATGAGAATGATAAGTTCATCAAAATGCAAGAGAAGATTCAAAGAACCAAAGACCAGTACAAAATGGAAATTTTGGCTGCTGGCTTTTTCGCAGAATCCAACTCCAAACAGACTACAAGCATGTACTCTATGCTACTTAGCGTAATGTCAGGTGCGCTTACTCTGACAATTTTAGGCGGGTTGTTTTGGCAGCATTATACTAAGAGAAATATCCGTAAAGCTCTTCAGGACATAGAGAAAAACAGCTTTGTCTAAGCTTCTACTTTTCCTGTCTGCTTACTTAACCCACTTCACTTTTTCTGAAATATCCCCGCGCTGAGGAAGGCTTTTTATTGGATTGTAGTAGCCCATATAAAACAGCCCAATGCAAGACTCATTTGGCTCCAAAGCATCAAACTCACCAAAATACTCTAACAAAGACGGAGTACTCCAATACGCTCCAATCCCAAGCGCATGGCATGTCAGCCACATATTTTGGACAGCCATGGCCACTGAAGCCACTTCTTCCCACTCAGGCACTCGGGCACGGGGATCTCTATGAAGACAGATCGCTATAACGGCACCTGCTTTTTGCGGATTCATCTTTAGCTTCTCATATTTGGCTATTGAAAAACTTTCCAGCTTTTCAATAGCCCGGTATTTCTCCGACATGAAGATACCGAAGCGTTTCTGAGATGAGCCTTTCATGACTTTGAATCTCCATGGCTGGGTCAACTTATGAGTGGGCGCCCAGTTAGCGTTTTCAAGAATAACCTCTATCGCAGCGTTGGGTATTTCCTTGTCTATATACTGTGCAGGATAAACCGACCTTCTAGTGGCAATGAGCTGATTTACTTCACGGATTGTCATGAGGCAAATCTAGGCACCAAGGCTTCTTTTGCTAACCAAAAAGTGTATTTATTCTTTCGCTACCATCAAAAATGCACCCCAATAAATAGGGTCAGGGTATTCATTCCTAATAGTGAGTTGAGCTGCATTGAAAGCCTCTCTTTTGGATCTACCTGCCAGCCAGTATTCATAGAAAGCAACCATCAGCTTTTGTGTGACCTCATCAGAAACCTGAAACAAACTCATAACCAGAGCATCTGCTCCAGCCACGAGAAATGATCTTTGCAGTCCAAACACGCCTTCGCCCTGCTCTATCTCTCCTCTTCCTGTTTCGCAGGCACTCAGCACTACCAACTCAGTCTTATCAAAATTAAGGTTCATAGCTTCATAGGCAGTTAACACCCCGTCAGAAATATTGTAGTTATCCGTTGCTTCGAGCAAAACCTCTCCGCCTCCCTGAGTCAGCAGCCCTGATCGCTCTAGCGGATTATCATCATCGAAAAGCCCGAACTGCTTGTTGGATTTCCTCGGTTTATCATCAAAAAAACCATGAGTGGCAATATGCAAAAGCGTTACGTTTTCGACTTTCTTGATAACATCTTCGGTGGCATCTGTTCCCAGGTATTTTTGCACCTTCCACCCGTCTTTCTCAAGCAATTCAGAAACCAGACCTACTTCCTTTTCTGTGCCTGGCAGTTGGGGTACTCTTGGCGTGTTTAATGCTCTGGTGGGATTTGCGTCAATGGCTTCATCAAAGGATGATTCACTGTTATAGTACTTTGGATTACCAAACAACATGGCAACCATTTCACCTTCATTTCTTCTACGCTCCTTGCGCGCTTCCTTGGATCGATACTGAGGAAGTGTTTTAGTACTATTGACTACTCGTACCGTAGTTCTATCAATCATATAACCTCCGCCATCAACTGCCAGAGATTCAATATTTATCTGATTGTAAATACCATCAGGAGAAAGGTAGATTACCGATTTATTGCCAATTGCTTCCTGAATGGGCTTCCAATATACGTTATAGCCATTTTCATCTCTCACTTTAAATTTGATACTGTTTCTCAGCCTTTTAAAATGTTTGCCCTCCAGTTCGTTTCCATTATTGAGTACTATCAATTCAGGATTTCTTTTTGTATCTGCAGTGATGATCAATGCCGCATATCTGATTTTCTCCTTATTAAAGTCAGTATCAAACTCACGGTATCTCACAATTTCGACAGCAGCCTCATGCTCTCTCAATACTGATTTCACATCTTTCCATGTGAAGAATTCAGACTCATAGGTACTTGAAAAAGCGTCCGACTTTTCACTAAGGGATTTTTCAAGTAAAGCGATTTCATCTTTTAATGATTTTACATCCACTGCATTTGACTCAAGATTTTCAGCAGATTGAGCAAGCGTATTTGTCAGGTATTCCTTTTTCGAAACCCACGCTTCGAATTCCTTTATCAGTATTGAATCTCCACTATTCAGAATGGCATTTCTGGTTTTGATAGAGGAGCTGAGTAACAGTCCTTTGGTCGCCAGGGTGAAGTCATACATATCGCTGATATACTTCTCCTTATCGTCTTTATAGTGAACGGCTATTGTGTTATAAAACTCAAAATCAGGCTTGATTTTGGCCCAAAAGCGAGCTTTTTCTTCTTCACTCAAAGTTGGGAAGTATAATTTGGTATAGTTGAGATAGGATGAGGTGGTTTCTTCCAGAATTTTCTGAACCTTATCGGTCTCCCCGTCTATATAGTATGACTGTGCCAGCTTACTTTGGGTTTTCAGGTACTCTGGATGCTCTTCACTAAATATCTTCTTAAAAAACCTTGAGGCTCGTTCATATTCCTTTTTGGCTTTAGTAAAGCGCCCCTTATAGCTGTAAATATCACCTTTGACCCTTGCCACTTCACCGGATCTGGTATTTCGGTTGCCGAGCACATCAGACCAAATATCATCGGCTCTGTCTAAAAGTACCAGAGCGGTATCTAACTCATTTTTCTCGACATAGATGTAAGCAAGGTTTTTAATTGCTTCAGCATAAAGTGGGTGCCTTTTATCAAAATTTGATTCCACTATATCTCTGGCCTCCTCAAAATACTTTTGGACAGTATCCAGGCTATCGCCTAGTTTGAACCTTAACAACCCGATATCTGTAACTGACTCAGCCATCAAAATATGATCTGCACGAAGTTTCTCTTTACGCAACTCATAGACATCATTGGCATTTACCAATCCGGCTTTATAGTTACCCAAATCAAGGTATAACTTAACCATAGCAGACTGGTTATCTGCGTAGTAAAGTGTTGAGTCCCCAAATACTGCTTTCGTGATATCCATGGATTTTCTTATGTTCTTTTCAGCATCAGAAAACTCCCCTCGAATTAGAAACATTTGACCTAATGCATTGTATGGCTTGATGAGTCTTCTGCTAAATGTCCCATAGGTTCCTTTTTTACTGGCAATTACCTCGTTCAACAATTCTTCCGTTTCGGAGTAGTTTCCCAAACGTGTATTGACCACCGCCAAATCTTCAATGGAATTGAGCAGTATCTCCTGACTTTCGGGACCCAACTTTTTACCTATACTTTTTGACTTGTACAGAAGATCTTCCGCTTTGTCATATCTACCTATGATGGCGTATAGGGCTGCAGCTGAATTTAAAGCAGATACATATTCACCCGAAACCCTCTCCCCGTCTCTCCTAATTATTTTTAATGCATCGTCGGTATTTACTTCAGCTTCACGGTAGTACCCACCACGAATTTGCATTTCGGCAAGGGCAACCATTTGAGTTCCCAAATCCACACCAGGCACATCAGGATTGGCCCTCAAGCCTTCTACCGCAGCTGTATTTAGACTTATTCCTTCTTCATATTCTCCCTTTATGGTCAGATATTCATTCAATCTATTCACCAAATTGGCGTATTGATTATGTGTCTTCGTGTACTGACCAAACACATTTATGTAAGGTCTGGAATCCAATAAATTGAATGCCTCAATTGGGGTTTCTGTAAAAGTCAAATAGTAGCCTGCCTGCTTGATATCAAGTATATCCTGATATAACCCTTTTATGTATCTCAGGTTCAAATTGTCTCGTAGCAGTGGATAGTATTGGTCTGCTCCTCTCTGATATCTCACTAATTGGGCTCCCTCCGAAAACGCAATTCCAGCATTGTATAGCAACTCTCTGGACGGGTGGTCCAAAGGAATAATGTCTTGAGAAAAAAAGTGGGCATCATTGACATTCTTAAATGACTGATCATATTCTTTATCCATGAAGTCATCCCACGAATCAATATAATGGATATGGAAATCCTTATACTTATCGGGCGCCTTCACTGATTTGGTGTATTTATTGAACATTTCGCGTGTACTATACACGCCACTGTTATTATCATTTTTGGCTTCCAACAATACTTTGGTCAGAATCCCTTCTTCTCTTTTGTTGCCTTTGGGCTTGGCATTAAAATACTGACTTAGATATTTATCTGCCCTTTTGAGGTCACCTCTTTCAAATTCCAAATTGGTTTTCACCAAAAGTGCCTGATAATAAGCCGAACCCTTATCGCTAAGCCGATTCAAATCTTTAGAGTAAGAATCATAAAGCCTTTCGGCCGGTTTGTACTCCCCCCTGCCAACAAGGGCTTTGATCTGATTCACTTTAATTAGCCCCAGAATTTCCTCTTTGTATAGTTCATCTACCTGATCAATTTCCTCTCCCCCATAAGTAGCTAATGCGAGAGTGGGCCATATTTTTACCATCTCGCCAAGTATAGAGTCGCCCAATATGAAATCGCCATTATTGATTAGTGTAATTCCTTTTCTAACTAAAATTTCATTCGCTAAAAGCGAGCTCGTGTCATAATAGTACTCATCATTGAGTATGGTGATCAGGCTATCGGCTTTTTTGAAATTGCCATATTCATTGAAAAGGTCAACAATGCGCAACTGTCCGACATAATAAGCAGTAGGGTTTAGTTCTTTGATTGCCATCAGCTCTTTAGAAGCAGAATCCAAACGGCTGTTCATTAAAGCATAATTCTTTTGGGCCTCAAAACCTTTGGCCTCCATGATAGTAAGCCACGGGAGCAGTGTAGTATCGTTATTGAATTTCTTCTCCAGATGCTTGTCTCGAAGCTTATCTGTGAATTTAGAAACCTTGTGAAACTTACCCTTTGCATACTGCTTTTCGGCTTTTTCAAGGACTAGTTCCCAACTTTGAGACGTAGCTGTAAAAGACAAAAGGGATATAACAAGAAGCGGAAGTACTCTAAAAATTTTTGGGTTGCAGGTTTTCATTTTCAGACGGATATATGACTTGTATTTTAAGAACAGTAATTTAAGAAATTAAGGTAGGTAATCCTACACAGATAAAATGATTTAATACAATTTTTTATATATAAAGTACAATTAAATTTTATCGAATTACGCAACCCTAAAAGAGTATTTTCATCTATTCTCGTTAATTTGCTCGCATACTATTAATTTTCTTCACGCCATGCTTACATCTTTTCAGTCCGCCAAACTTACCTACCTGTTTGAGCTACTCGACGTAAACAATAACGGATTTCTGCAACTCAACGATTTTTCTGAGCTCACAGAGAACATACGCAGCAAGCTGAATTATGATGAGGGTGGAAAAGAGCACAGAGCAATAGCTCAAAAATCGACCAAGTTTTTCCATAAACTACTTAAAGACATTCCCAATCCGGGTGATCAGAGTATAAACCTGGCAGGGTGGCTTCAATTCTTTAATGAGGAGGTTACATCCTTTAAAGATGAAGACACTGTTGATGAATGGGTTGACATCCTACTTTCATTTCTCTTTGGCATGTTTGACGATAATCACGACGGATACATATCTATTGAAGAGTATCAGGATATATTCGGAATATTTGGATTGGATGAGGCTTACTCTAAAGAGGCATTTAATAAAATAGACGCCAATTGTGACGGCAAACTCTCCAGGTACGAATTGATCCCGGCTGTTGAAACATTTCTGACATCTGACAACCCCAATGAAGCAGGAAACTGGGTTTTTGGAAACTGGGTGAGGAGCTAAAGTTGCCCAAGGATTTTTTTAAACAAAAAAATAGCCACTTCATAACGAAGTGGCCATTACTAACCTAGATGGGATTCTACTCCCATCCACCACCTAAAGCCTTATAAACCCCGACTTTTGCACTCATCTGCTGCATTTTGGTTTCGATCAGCTCAAACTTTGACTCAAGAGCCTCTCTTTGAGTAAGCAACACTTCCATATAGTCTGCTCTGGCAGACCTAAAAAGCGTATTTGATATTTCTATTGACTCAGTTAGCGCCTGAACTTGCTGTGCCTTCAAGTCATAGCTACTTCTCAAATTGACGATATTGGATAGCTGATTTGAAACTTCCATGTAAGCATTGAGTATTGTTCTTTCATACTCATACACCGCCTGAATCTGTTTTGCATTGGCATTGAAATAGGTTGCCTTGATGGCTTTCCTGTTAATCAAGGGACCCGCTATATCCCCTGCCAGATAATAAAGCATGGATTCTGGAGCCTCCACAAGATAGGTTGGATTGAAAGCTTGCAAACCAAGACCTGCGGTAATCCCTAGTGATGGGTAAAAATTGGCTTTGGCCACTTTTACATCAAGCTTTGCTGCTTCCAACTCCATTTCAGCCTGCCTTATGTCGGGCCTATTTTCTAATAATTGAACTGGAATACCGGCATCAACCATTTCAGGAGCAAGATCTTCAAACATCTCTGGATCTCTCTCTATTGGGCGAGGATATCTACCTAACAAAAAGTTGATCCGGTTTTCGGTTTCAACTATCTTCTGCTGAATAACAAATTGCAGGCTTCTTGTGCTAAGCACCTGAGCCTGAAACCTACGTACAGCCAACTCGGTTACCCTGGCCGCTTGCTTCTGGAGTTTGACTATTTCCAGTGCATCGCTTTGAATCTTGATATTCTGCTTGGCGATAGCAAGCTGATTGTCAAGTGCAAGCAGTTCATAGTAAGAGATCGCTATTTCTGCTATAATATTCGTCACCATGAAGTTTTTGCCTTCCACCGACGATAGAAAGTCCATGTATGCCGATTTTTTAGCATTTCTAAGTTTGCGCCAGACATCAACTTCCCAGTCTGCATAGACACCCACCGTGAAGTCTCCTAGTGGCTCAGGAAACTCCTTTCCAGGCTTGATATCATTATTCGCTTCAAGGGCTCCATTCCTCGTATATCTACCCACTTTATCTGCCGCTAATCCTCCCTGCACTCCTACTGACGGCAAGTACTCCCCTTTGCGCGCTTGCACCTCATTTCTCGCTATTTCGATTTCCTGCAGCACAATATTCAGTTCCTGATTATTATGAAGCGCGGTATCTATCAGCGCGATAAGGTATGGGTCGCTAAAGTAGTCCTTCCAGTTTACAGAAGCCACATTTACCGTGTCCTGAGAATGATTATAACTCTCAGGTGTACCCAAATCAGGTGATCTGGTAACAGTCAGGTCCGGCGTGCATGCAAAAACACCCAACACCAATAATATCAGTCCCAGACGTTTAGATAATATATTCTTAATCGTAGTGATCATCGTCTTACTATTTTTGTTCATTATCTGGATTCGACTTTTTTTGTTGACGCTCTATGAGCAATCGGTTTTGCTCTTCCATGGTGTGCACATATTCTTCAGACCATGGCTCGTGATGCTCTCCTTTGATCAAATCACGCCCATCGGCCAGTTTACCAAAGATGTAATACAGCCCCGGGATAATCAGTACTCCGAAGATTGTTCCGAAAACCATCCCTCCCATTGCGGATGACCCGATAGTTTTATTTCCTATTGCTCCCGCACCATGTGAAAGAACCAATGGGATCAAACCAGCGATAAAGGCAAAAGACGTCATGAGTATGGGACGGAACCGAACTCTCGCTCCCTCGATGGCTGCTTCATAGATAGTAGCACCTTCTCTATGTTTTTGTACCGCAAACTCCACAATCAATACGGCATTTTTTCCCAGCAAACCAACCAACATAATAAGCCCCACCTGTGCATAAACGTCATTGGCCAACCCCATCATTTTGAGCATGAGAAATGAGCCAAAGATCCCGACTGGTAATGAAAGAATGACAGCAAGTGGCAGAAGGAAACTTTCGTACTGTCCTGCCAACACCAAATAAACAAAGATGAGTACCACTATGAAGATGAATATTGCCTCATTGCCTCGTCTGGCCTGATCGTAAGACAGGTCTTCCCAGGCTATGTCATAGCCTCGGGGCAGGGTATTTTCTGCAACTTCCCTAATAGCTTCAATGGCATCTCCTGTGGTAAACCCTCTGGCAGGTAAACCTCGGATAGATGCTGAGTTATATAGATTATATCGCGTGATCTCATTTGGCCCTTGTTTCTTTACAATTTTCATAAATGAAGAATAAGGCACCATTTCACCGTGCTCGTTCTTCACAAATAAATCCGTAAGATCGGATGGGAACCTGCGATACTCCGGTCCAGCCTGAACATACACCTTAAAAAATCGTCCGAAACGGATAAAACCTTGCTCATAGGTACTCCCAATAAGTATGTTGAGGTTCTCCATGGCCCTGCCTATGGAGACACCTTTCTGCATGGCCAACTGATTATCTATTTCCAATTCATATTGCGGATAATTGGCCGCAAAAAAGGTAAATAGCCCTGTGATTTCTTCGCGTTCTCTGAGGGCATCCATAAAGTTATTATTGATTCTCTCGAACTCATGGTAGTCAGTGGAGTTGGTCTTATCTAGCATTCTCAAGGAGAAACCTCCGGATGAACCAAACCCCGGTACGGCCGGTGGTTCGAAAAACTCAACAATAGCACCCAGGTCATGTGTCTCTTCCTCAAGTTGTTCCATAACCTCGTGCACAGACTGATGACGGTCAGACCAGTTTTTGAGGTTAATCAAACACGTACCAGCATTGGAACCACGCCCTTCGGTCATGATTTCATAACCGGCCAGGGCTGACACAGATTCCACAGCATCTATTTCTTCACATATCTGCTGCAGTTGCAAGGCGACCTGATTGGTTCTCTCAAGGGTGGCTCCCGGAGGAGTCTGGATGATGGCATAAATAGTACCCTGATCTTCATTTGGAATAAAGCCTGAAGGGAGTATTTCGTTTTCTACCAAAATGCCCGCTCCAAAAAGCAATAGGATGCCAAAAGTGACAACCCGTCGGTTAACGATGGCTTTCAACAACCAAACATACTTTCCGGTAATCTTATCAAATCCACTATTGAAAGCATTGAGAAATTTGCTCATCAGGTTCTGCTTCTTCTCTTTGCCATGATTATTTTTCAGCAACATGGCGCAAAGCACCGGCGTGAGGGTAAGCGCTACTATGGCCGAAAGAATAATAGAACTAGCCATGGTAATGGAGAATTGTCGGTAAAATGTACCTACAGGGCCTGGCATAAATGCAATTGGCAGGAATACAGAAACCATAACCAGGGTAATCGCGATAATCGCACCGCTGATCTCGCCCATCACCGCTTTTACGGCATTGTACGGAGACAGATTTTTCTCCTGCATTTTAGCATGTACAGCTTCCACCACCACAATGGCATCATCTACCACAATACCTATGGCCAGCACGAGAGCAAACAGCGTAATCAGGTTGATAGACAATCCGAAGATCTGCATGACAAAAAATGCTCCGATCAATGACACAGGAACGGCAATAATCGGTATCAGAGTAGATCGCCAGTCACCCAGAAAAAGGAATACCACCAGTGCCACCAAAATAAAAGCATCGCGAAGCGTGTGTATTACCTGCTCTATCGACGCATCAAGGAAATTTGACACATCGTAGCTGATTTTGTAGTCCATGCCTGGCGGAAAGTACTGTTCCATCTCCTTTAGCTGGGCTTTTACTTCTGCAATTACCTCTGAGGCGTTGCTACCCACGGTTTGCTTCAACACTATGGATGCTGCCGGATAGCCATCCAGATTAGAGTAGATATCAAAAAATTCACTACCCAACTCAACCTCTGCTATATCTCTTAAGTGAATATTCTCACCTTCTTCATTGGCTCTGACAATGATGTTTTCATATTGTTCGGGCTTATTGTATCGCTCCTGATAGGTGAGCACATATTCAAGGGACTGAGCTGCTTTTCCCGAACTCCTTCCTAACCGCCCCGGTCTTCCGATGATGCTCTGCTCCTGCATGGCCTCCATGACCTCCTCAGCCGAAATACGATAGGCTCTCATTCTATCAGGCTTTAACCAAACCCTCATGGCAAACTGCCTACTACCTAAAATCTGCGCTCTTGCTATCCCTTTGATCCTCTGTATTTCAGGAATCATATTGACATTAGCGTAGTTGTAGAGAAATTTCTCGTCATCATCCTTATTGGTACTGTAGAGGTTGACATACATCAACATACTCGGTTGAATAGGGGTAATAATCACCCCTTCGCGCTGTACAAGCGGCGGCAATAAGGGCATGACCTGATCCACTCTGGTTTTGACCCTAACCACCGCTTGATTGGGATCCGTTCCCGGCTCAAAAATCACACGAATGGTGGCCTCTCCGGCACTAGTCGCATCAGAGGATATATAGCGCATACCTTGAACACCATTAATGGCTCGCTCCACAGGGATAAGGGTGGAATTGACCAAAACCTCCGCATTAGAACCCGGATAGGCAATAAAGATATTTACGGTAGTGGGTGCAATCTGTGGAAACTGCGAGATTGGCAAGTGGTTGATAGCTAAGGTACCCGTAAACAAGAGAACCACCGATATGACTATAGCCAATACCGGTCTATGTATTATTCTACTGAAAAACATTATTTCTTCTTTTTAAGGTGAATTGGATCACTCCGCATGGAGTTCGAGTTCTTTCATGGCCACATTGGGGTCCATGAATTCAGGGTCGATCTTGTCTCCGTGTTTAACCTTTCTCAGACCTTCCAGAAGGATCTTATCGGACTCTTTGAGACCTGCCTGCACCTCATATAGGTGGGGAAGCTCTGCTCCCACCACGATTTGTCTCGATCGTATCACGTCATTCTCATCAATAACGAAAACATATTTTTTATCGAGAATTTCAAAAGTACATTTCTGGGGAATCAACAAAGCGTCATCCAGAGGTGCCTGAACTAAAACGTTACCCGTTTCACCGTGTCGCAATAACCCTTGGGGGTTTGGAAAAGTAGCTCTGAAAGCAATATTCCCGGTTTCATTATTGAAGTCTGCCTCTATGGTGTTTACATCACCTTGTTTCTCAAACAGCTTATTATTAGCCATCATTAACTTCACCTTCAGCGGACTCTTACTGTCAGTACTGAGCTTGATTTTATAATCCAGGTATTCAGCTTCCGGCACATTGAAATAAACCCACATCTCATGATTATCAGAAAGGGTCGTAAGCAATTCGCCTTCTTCCACAAGACTTCCCAGCCTTACATGAAAATGATCCATAATACCATCAAAAGGGGCTCGTATCTGAGTAAAGTCAAGATGTACCTGAGCCAATGCTAACTCTGCTTTGGCTTTATCATATTTAGCTTCTGCTAAAGCAAGTTCATTAGGAGCTACTACATTGGTCTCGGCCAGCTTTTTGGTATTCTGATACTCGATCTCTGCATAGTGTGCCTCAGCTTCAGATTTTTGCAGCTCAGCTTGATAGAGTCTCGGCATTATTTGAAACATAAGCTGGCCCCTCTTTACAAACTGGCCTTCATCGACGTAGATTTTTTCTAAATAGCCACGTTCGAGGGCTCTGAGTTCTATGTGCTGCACGGAGTGAATCTGGCAAACGTAAGTCTTTGTTACTGAGGTATCCATTCTAACTGGATTGGTAACAAGAAACTTGCTGGCAGTTTCATGGTGTTCTTTGTGTGGCTGGCAGCTGGTATAAATCAGGGCCAGACACAATACGGCGAAAATGTGATTATTCTTCATTTTGATTTCTGTTATTAAACGATACGATAAGGTTGGTTTTAATAAAACCAACAAGACCAATAGTGATATCCGGTGTAAATACACGGCTCACATAAGGACAAGGAAATTGAGTAGGAAGGCGACCTGAATCGCCTGAGAAAGGTTGCTATATTCTGAACACGCAGAATACCAGATTCAATGATTCTGGGATATAAGAATCCACCGAATACTCGCGATAAGCCAAGCTTTTTTTGATGTATCGAAAATAATCACCGGGAAGGCCGGTGTAGAAATTGTTTGTTAAATAATGACTTGTATTGGAGATTTTTTTGGAGGAAGCCCGATCTCTCTCGTCTTTTTCTTCCTCTTCCTCCACTTCAAAAAAGTCTCTTTTGTCGGAATGACTTTCTCTTCCAGGAACACTTTCTTTTACAAAAACGAAAGAATCGTCCTGCTCCCCATTCATCTGAATGTATGATGACTGAAATAGGTTATTTGATAATGGATGAGGGTTGCCACTACTCGCAGTGTGTGCAGACAAGTGACCCAATCCACCAAAAAATGGGAGGAGAACTAATAGATATTTGACTAAAAACTTAATCATTCAAAAATCAAAGCTATAGCAATTCAGCAACTTGTCAAATTTTTAGCATTAAATACGATGCAATTCGCCTCTTTCAGGGAGGGGCTTGCGGCTCAAAAAGAACATAGGCTATAAACGGCCATAGAGTGAAAATGTTAATTAGCATAAACAAAAACCGGATCCAAATAAATGAACCCGGCCTAAACTAAACTATAAACTAAATGAAATGAGCATTAAAATGCTTTACGGGTTTTGAACCACCTTTGGGTTGTTCAAAACTTCATTGGCAGGGATAAAATAAATGTTTCTTGCATCATCCCAAGGTATTATCTGTGTGCTTTCGCCTTGAGCAAGATGAACTCCCGGATAGCTTCTATCTATATCCTTTTTGTTTCTAATCAAATCCAAAACCCGAAAGCCTTCCCACGCCAACTCAATTCTGCGTTCATTCAAGACCACTTCCAGTACGCTTGCAAGTCCTTTAAGATCTGAGGCATCTGCATATAATGCAGTACCCGAAAGCCCTGCTCGTGTTCTGATTGTGTTTACGATGGTGATCGCCGGATCACTTTGTCCCAGATGAGCCAGAGCTTCGGCTTTGTTTAAATAAACCTCCGAAAGGCGAATCATTTGAGGAGAATTTAGGGTCACAACATCATCTTGATATGAAAACTTGGATATAAAATATTTTGGATACCCATTTCTCTGCTTTACTGTGACTCCATCCACATCATAATCTGGCTTGATAAAATCGTTTCTAACATCATCAGAATTAGCTTCAAGAATATTTCTCAGCGTTTCAGATGGATATATCTCACCCCATCCCTGACTTTGGTCAGTCAAGTACATCGACCCGATTGCGCCAAAGCCTTTATCATCCTGAAGCAAGTGAGCAACATAAAACATGGCCTCACTAGACTGGGAAGCATTCCAAAACGAATTGACATAATTATCTCTGGTTTCAAGCTCAAACTGATCATCACCGATCGCCAAATCAGCATAATCAACCGCATCTTGCCATCTTTCCATGTGCAGGTATATTCTGCTAAGCAATGCCTGGGCGGCTGCTTTATTGGCATAAGCCGCACCCCGGAAATCATTCATCAGTTCCTCTGCTTTGAGCAAATCTGATTCAATTTGATCATAACACTGTCCCACTGTTGAGCGTGCTTCTTCCGGTTCATCAAGAAGGGACGTCTTCAGTACGATTCCCGGGTTATCCACTCCATGAGTGTAGGGTAGTGCAAATAACTTCAACAAGCCTAAATGCATATAAGCCCTTAAGAAATAGTTTTCTCCCAATAGCTGACGAGAGTCATCATCAAGATCCTCACCCAATGCATCAATGATTTGATTTGTCCCATTGATGGCTTTGTATGATATGTACCACACATAGGCCGTATTGAACATAGTAGCGAAATGCTCCCTGGTGAATGCAAAAAACAATGGGTCCGTGGTAGAGCCACTTAACATCACATTGTCGCTAGGAAACTCTGAAAGCTGGTGAAACTGCCTTACCCATGCGTTTCGTGCATCTAAACTACCATCATAGGTGATATAGTCTTTGAGCATGGAATAGTTGCCATCTGTTGCCGCCAGCAAACCTTCATAGTTTTGCGAGAGCGACTCATTTACCAGACCATCACTTGGTAGCTGATCTAGGGAACAACCAATCTGGAATAAAGCGATTATGATTATATAACTTACTTTTTTCATGATCTGGATATTTAAAATTTAGCTGATAGTTTGACCAAATACTGCTTGCTAATCGGGTATTTAAAATCCTGTACCCCTGGCAGTTCGTATGGTGCCGAAGATATTCTCACATCAGGATCCAAACCTGAGAATTTGGTCCATGTATATAAATTATCTCCACTTAGTGAGATGTTCAAATCTTTCACACCAATAACAGAGCATACAGCATCTGAGAAAGTATATCCCAGCGAAACATTTCTCAAGCGGATATAACTTCCATCTTCCAGATATCTGGACGAAGGGGCGTTGGACAATTTGTTGCCTCCCCGTACTGGTAGCGGATGCGTGGCTATATCACCTGGTTTTTCCCATCGAGACCAATCATCCTCTAGCTTCATGAGATTATACTCAGTGTAGGCGCCATCATTGTCAAAAAACTGCCTCGCTCTGTGATAAATCTTGTTTCCTGCCTGATAGCTAAGTACCACTGATAGACTGAACCCTTTATAATTTAGGTTATTTGTCCACCCGCCGTATACCTTCGGCATCACACTACCTACTGCCTGAAACTCCGCTTCATTATAATTATTGGTGGCCTCACGGCCTGTTATGTTTCCGCTTTCGTCCCTCAACACTTTTTCCCAAAGCGGGTCTCCGTTAGCAGGATCCACACCTAGCCACTTAGGAAGATACCATTGCCTTAACTCCTCTCCCACTTTTGCGATTTGCTTATTTTCAGAACCAAACTGAAGCTCATCAGTACTGGCAAACTCAAGATTCTTACTCACATTGTATGCCGCGTTGAAGCTACTTGACCATGAAAAATTTGTTTTTTGGATCACCTTGGCATTAACGCCTAGCTCCACCCCTTGATTTCTAATGGCTCCAACATTTCCGGTCTGCAACTCAAACCCTGTAGAAAAAGGCAACTGAACGTCCAGCAGCAAATCCACTGTTTTGTTGTTGTAATAGTCGAGCGTCACATCCACTCTCTCCCTCACATTCATATCCACACCCACATTACGAGAAATACTTGTCTCCCATGTAATCAAAGGGTTTGCTAAAAGAGGAATGGTGGCTGCCGGGCTGCCATTATACTGTCCGGACAGAGAGTAATAGGACAAGAATGGAAATGGATTATCTCCTACATTGTCATTGCCTACTTCGCCATAACTAGCTCTAAGCTTCAAAAAGCTTATGAAGCCGCCTGTAAAAAAATCTTCTTCACTAATAATATAGGAAACCGACACGCCTGGAAAATATCCCCACCTTACAGATTTGCCAAATTGGGAAGAAGCATCCGCTCTGAACACCCCATTGACAAAGTATTTGTTGTTGTATGAGTATGTTGCCTCGGACAGATAAGAAAGTGAAGTACCCGTCACATTGCTCCCGTAAGACGAAACGGGTTCGGAGGCAGCACTCATTACGTTCAGGCCGATAGGTATATTCCGGCCCGTAGCACCTAAATCCTCATAGTAGTATTCACTACCTTCTACACCTACAAACCCACCGATTGAATGCTTTCCAAACGATTTGTCTGCCCTGACCAAAAAAGTTGAAATTAAATCATGCGAATACCCTTCTGATGTGCTTAAGGAACCTGATGCAGACTTTCCTTCTCTCGTTCTGGGATCGTAAAACGTCTCTCCTCTGGAATTGTAAACTGAAGCTTTGTTCCTTGACTCTATACTGAGCCAGTCGGTAATATCAACAGTAAGAAAAATATTACCAGAGATTTCAAATGTTTTCCAAAGGCTGTAGTTGTACTGAGCTGAGTGCAAAACATTCTTTCTGTCCCGGCCATACCACACCTCAGAGGAGGTATTATCAATATATTTTATGCTACCGTCTTCATTGTAGGGGTTATCCCATGGTAGATATAAGAAGGGGTCATATCTCCAATCCCAAAAATCCTGATTTGTTTCACTGCTAACAATAGCAAGGTTTGTTCTAACGTGAACGTTGGGTTTAAGCTGAAAACCCAGGTTAGTCCTAAAACTTAGCCTGTCATAACCGGTTTTTTGCAACGTGCCTTCCTCATCCCAATAATCCAGCGATACCGAATAATTGATCTTGTCATTACTACCTCGCGCGGCGATATAATAGTTTTGAATTATGCCAG
Organism: Cyclobacteriaceae bacterium; assembly: GCA_039970095.1. Classification (GTDB taxonomy): domain Bacteria; phylum Bacteroidota; class Bacteroidia; order Cytophagales; family Cyclobacteriaceae; genus JAMZMI01. The sequence goes on along the minus strand of JBDVMP010000104.1, from coordinate 4,637 downwards.
GCTTGTAGGCCTCATCAACCCAGTTGAAATCCAGGTCTTCCAAATCCTCCGGTCGTGCTTTCAAGAAATTGACAAGATCATCTCCCCACATGGTTTTTTGAGTTTCATAGAGCTCCTTTGAATTCATAACCTCAAAGTTTCCGGTAGTTATTTCTCTCATACCCACAGAAGATGAAAACTCAATGACCGGCTCGCCTGATCCTGATTTTGTAGTCACAATCAAAACACCTCCTGCAGCCAGCTTACCGTAAAGAGCCGTTGCGGCGGCATCTTTCAGCACTGTCACGGACTCCACATCATTGGGCTGATAGGTTCCTCCTATCATACCATCCACCACGATTAATGGATCTCTATCAGCTGTAAGAGAATTTACACCTCTGATTCTGATTTCTGCGGCAGCACCAGGAGCGCCAGACGCTGTGGTCACACTCACTCCCGCTACTTTTCCCTGCAGCATGCTTCCAACACCTGATGTCGTAACGTTCTGCAAATCTTTACCCGACACTGTCGTTGCTGATGCCGTAAGTTCTCTTCTGGACTTTTCAGAATATCCCATTATGACAACTTCTGCCAACTCCGAGATATCCTCCACAAGCTCTACGTTTATAACCGTTCTTTTACCTACGGTTTGCTCAACAGTTAAAAACCCTACAAAGGAGAAAATCAATACATCCTCTGAGTTTGCTTCCAAGGAAAAATTTCCATCCATGTCCGTAGTAGTCCCTGAATTGCTCCCTTTTACTATAATGGTTACACCGGGTATTCCATAACCTTCCTGAGCACCAGTCACTGTTCCGGTGATTTTAGATTGAGCCTGAATGTGGCTAAAACTCGCCATCATTATTAAAGCAACAACGAACGGCCTATACAACTTGTAAATTAACTTCATAAAGGAGTGTTTAAATTATTCTTTCAATTCCTTACTTTTAGATCAAAGCAATTTAGAAAAGAAAATATTAACTTTCAATTACTTTCTTTAATATTTGAATAAAATTGCCTTTACTTACTAATCATTTAAAAACATCCCAACAGCAAACCAATGAAGAAATCAACCAACTGGTTACTATACGCAATAATTACAACCATTTTTTGGGGTGCATGGGGAGCCATCATTGAAATACCCGAAAAAAACGGACTCCCTCCCACTATGGGATATATTGCCTGGGCTATCACCATGGTACCGTGCGCTTTTGTGGCTTTATATATAATAAACTGGAATCTGGAAAGAGATCTGAAGTCGATAGGCCTGGGTTTACTAGTAGGACTTACAGGTGCAGGGGGGCAACTCATCTTATTTCAGGCGCTAAAAGAAGGCCCTGCCTATATCATATTCCCTATCGTATCCCTTTACCCTATACTGACCATCTCCCTGTCGATGGCCTGGCTAAAAGAATCAGCAACAAAAAAACAATATATAGGTATAGCACTGGCTCTGATCGCCATCTTCCTGCTTTCCTACTCGAAAGGAGACGCATCTCAAGTCAAAGGAGTTTTATGGTTGATTCTGGCTGCTTTGGTTTTCCTCATGTGGGGACTGCAAGCTTTCGCAATGAAATTTTCAAACAATACAATGAAAGCCGAAAGCATTTTCTTTTATATGACCATTGCTGGACTGGGTCTCACCCCTATCGCATACTTTATGACCGATTTTTCCCAGGAAATCAATTTTGGAATGAATGGAGCATACTTAGCCGTACTCATTCACTTTCTAAATTCTATAGGTGCTTTGACTCTCGTCTATGCGCTCAGATATGGAAAAGCATTGATTGTAGTACCATTAACTGGCCTGTCTCCAGTTATTACAATAGTCTTATCGCTGCTTATATATAGTGTTTGGCCCCAGCCATCACTGATGCTTGGAATACTGGTAGCCGTGATAGCTATTTATTTAATTTCAGATTAAGTAAATATTAAAACGAAACATTATAAAGAAAACAAAATAAGTTAAAGTCGTTTTTTATTTTTTATTAATTTTCGTTTGCTTACGAAATAAAAAATAAATAACTTTCGATTCCTATTTTTATAGTAAACGTAAAACGATTAGTAAAAACGAAACAAGTCCAAATTTAAATTCTTAACGAAATGAAAAAACTCAAACTACAAAACCTGGCTCTGATCGCATTATTCGCGGGAATGCTATCAATCTACTCATGTAGCGAAGACGAAAAGAAAACTCCTGCTCCTGTTGCTGACTTTAACATCACTATAGAAGGAAAAGTTATCACGTTAGAAAACACTTCAACGGATGGAGAAACTTACGCCTGGGATTTTGGTGATGGTGGAACTTCCACAGAAATGAGTCCGTCATACACTTTTGTTGCCAACGGTAGTTATGTAATCTCATTAACAGCAACAAACGAAACAGGCGAAGACAGCAAAAGCTCTGCTATTGAAATAGTTAACATCAATATTGATGGTGATTTCACTGACTGGGATGACGTTGCGCCTGCAGCAACTTACACTGATGGTGAATCTGGTGTTGTTAAAGAGGTTAAAATTGAAAACCTTGAAGATGACAAGCTCTTCATTTATGTAGAGACCACTAGTGAAGATAACACACTTGGATTCATGGATTTCTACTTAAACTCAAACAACGATGAAACTGGTTTCGCTACTTGGTACTGGCCTACAACTCCCGGGTTTGATATCTGGTTTGAAGGGTATGCAGCTGAGCAAGATACCGCTACTTCCATTTTATTATTCCAACACACTGCCCCTGATAGCGGATGGGGTTGGACAGAACTGTCTGCTTCCCAAACATTCATTGTAAGATCAAAGCAAATCGATATAACAGGAGGTAAAGCTTTCGAATTTTCAATCGCTCTTTCAGAGCTCCCAGCGTCAGTTGCACCTACGGACAAACTCTCGTTTGGTTTTGATATGGTTTACACAGTAGATACATGGCAGCCCTTAGTTGGCGTTTTCCCAATTCATGGTACGGAAACTGCGGCGGCTTTTGAATATGAGCTAAAGCTTAAATAACACTTAATTTCCTAAGCAGGAACTTATACAGAAGAGCCTTTTCGGGATGTACGAAGAGGCTTTTTTTCTGAACAAGAACCAACTATTATCTTCTTTCGCAACCGCTCAACACGACAACAACTATCTTAAATAATAAAAATAATATGCTATGAAAAACTTTGTAATCACTATCATCACACTATTTGTAACACCTGTAGTTATACACGCTCAATGGTTATCTGGAAGCGGTGGAGACATATATTACAACGGTGGAGAGGTAGGCATTGGAACCAGTAACCCTTCATCAACCTTGCATATTTCCGAAAGCCTTAGTGCCGAAGTAATGGTTACATCTACGGGCACTACCACTGGGAACATTAGCTCATCAATAACACCAAAATATGCTGGAGCGGCAAATTTTGGCACTTTTCTCAACACTTCTCAAGGCAATATGTATTTTCAGTTTAACTCCTCAACTAAATTTGCAATGCTGTCTAGCGGTTATCTGGGAATAGGCACCAGCACCCCCACAGTAGGCTTGGAAATAAACAAGCCTTATGGACAGTCTTCTGTCAAGATTACTGGAACAGGTTTTATTGGTGACATTACAGGATCCATAACAACGAAATATGCAGGAGCCTCCAATTTTGGAACATTTTTAAACACCTCGCAAGGCGACTTTGTATTTTCTACAGGAAGCACAACTACAATGACTGTATTTTCTGACGGAAATGTCACAATCTCGGGCGAGATGTCATGTGATGAACTGATTGAAACATCGGATATTAGAAAAAAAACGAATATAGAAGAGGATAACCTATCCCACACAGATTTGTACAAACTAAAGACATATAGATATACATTTAGGGACGACATTTCCAACCGTGAAAGGATTGGACTCATGGCACAAGAACTACAAGAATATTACCCTGAAGTTGTATATGGTAGCGAAGCAGAAGGATTTGGAGTTAGTTACACAAAATTGATTCCTTTATTGATTAGGGCTCTTCAAGACCAGAATCACACTATCGCCTCTCTTCAAGAAAAAATCGAGCTTTTGGAAGAATCGAACCAGACCACCAAGTCACCGTCACTATTCTCAGTGTATCCTAACCCTACTGACAAAGAGTTCAAAATAACACTATTAGACTCAGGAAGCCCCAGTGCCAAATTTGAAATTACAAACTTAAACGGCGACATTGTAGCAAGCTATCCGGCTGCAGGATTAACATCCATTGATCTCTCCTCTAGTAATCTCGCGAAAGGCGTTTATTTTGTGCGGTACAGTGATGATAGAATTCGTGAAACACAAAGAATTGTGATTAGTAGGTAAACTCATTCTAGAGGTCATCTAAAAAAGAATCAATTAACTCACTCAAAAACAGAATTCACCTTTAAAGAATACTAACGGTGACCTATTAAGGTGACCTCTATCCAAACAATTATCACTAAAATGAATACCAAATTTATTCTATTTTCCTTCGTTGTTATCGTTCAAAGCCATTTTTGTAGTGGACAGATTTCATACAAAAGGCTTGAAAAAAATATTGCAAACCCGGAAAGAGGCCTTTATCACCATACTGAAGTCCAATCAACAAATTATGAAAACCTGAATCTTGAAACTCTTCTAGGTTGGAGGACTAACGAATCAATCACCCAGATTCTCCGTGTGTTCT
>JBDVMP010000103.1:0-74040 GCA_039970095.1 Cyclobacteriaceae bacterium | reverse complement strand
AGCCGAAAACGCATTAGCGTTTTCGGCTTTTTGCTTTTATGCGGTTTAGTTTACTATTTGTGTAAGCTCAAAAGTTGAGTCTTGATACTGATAAAAGACTTTCGCTCTGTTCTCAAAAAAGATTTCAGCGCTTCCATCATCTGAAATGAGTTTAAGCTCTTTGCCCGGAACAATGGAATAATAAGTGATGGACTGGGTGCCGTCACCTTTTACAATCATTTCATAGTAACTGGCATTGGTCGGATCAAACCCGAAGAGTACGTTTTGAAGCTTTTGGCGGTTTTGGTAATCCCCGAAAGAAATAACATATTCATTGTACTGTTCTCCGAACCTGGAAACCTTCTCTCCATTAAGCTCATACTGGTGGTCACCGAGTAAAGCATCAAATATCTTATCGAAATTATCCTCATCGTTTGGCTGGTTTTCGAGGCGAGTGGCGTCATATATTAGCTTTTGAAACAAAGTGAAAACCGAGTCACTTACACTGTGTTGCTCATCCATAAAGTCAGGAATGGAGATGTAAATGAAAGACCGGGGCGTTAATCGCACATTGTTTTCACTCTTGGACACAAGCGGCTTACTCTTGATAGTGTATAAGTTTATCTGATGGCCTCTGGCAAAACGTCCCGCTGTTTCTTCACGCTCTGTCAGGGTCATGTTGAGCGGGTTTAGGTCGCGGAGTAGCACAGTGTTGGTCTTGTAGGTTTTGCCGAAAACCTTTCCCAGGCTTTTTGTAGAAGTGTTTTGGATGGTGATTTTTCCTGTTTCCCGGTCACAGCTAAACTTGTTGATCCACCAGAGACCCTGATCATCGCTGTGATAGGTATAATTGAGTTTTCGCTCCAGGTAGTCAATAGCCTGGCTGAACTCTGTGCTGTCAAGAGGCTCACCCTGAGCTTTTAAGCCAAGAGATACAAAAAACAGAAGTGTTGATAGAAAGAAATTGCGCATCAGTAGCTATTCGAACTTAGAGAACAAAAAGGAGTTTAAAAGTATGAAATTTTGATTTGGAACACAGCTAGAGCAAACGGTTGCTCTATTCATAGGGTGCCATGTAATACAGAAGCTTATTAACTCACCCTACTCCAGTTCACAGCACTTTTGCGCTGCGCATCCACTTGTGTTTTGATCAGTCGGTGTTTTGGCTCTGTTAGGTTAGGGTCTTCGTTGAGGACTTCTGTAGCTACCGATCGCGCCAGCTTTAATATTTCCGCATCCTGCCCCAGGTCGGCAATTTTCAAATCCATGATTCCGCTCTGTTGAGTGCCCATCATATCTCCAGGCCCGCGGAGTTGGAGATCCATTTCGGCAATTTTGAAGCCATCTGTGGTGTCCACCATCGTTTTCACTCTGGCCTTTGCTTCGTTTGTAAGTTTGTTTCCTGTCATGAGCACACAATGAGACTGCTCTGCTCCTCGCCCGACTCTACCTCTGAGTTGGTGGAGTTGTGACAAACCGAAACGCTCTGCGTTTTCTATTACCATGATGGAAGCATTCGGCACGTTCACCCCCACTTCAATAACAGTTGTAGCCACCATAATTTTTGTTTCACCCTTCACAAACCGGCCCATCTCCCAGTCCTTATCCTCCGCTTTCATTTTGCCATGTACAATGGAAATGGGGTAATCGGGAAAGCGCCGTGAGATGCTTTCATATCCATCCATGAGGTCTTTGTAGTCGAGTTTGGAAGACTCCTCTATCAGTGGATATACGATATAGACTTGTCTTCCTTTTTTTATTTCATCTTCTATAAACTGAAACATTTTGAGTCGGTGACTATCCCGCATGTGGTAGGTTTTAATGGGTTTTCTACCGGCGGGCATTTCGTCGATTGCAGAAATATCCAGATCACCATAAAGGGTCATGGCGAGCGTGCGCGGAATCGGTGTGGCCGTCATTACCAGCACGTGCGGGTGAACAGACTTGTTTTTGTTCCAAAGTTTTGCGCGCTGTGCTACCCCGAATCGGTGTTGCTCATCTATAATGGCGATTCCCAGGTTTTGAAATTTGACGGTATCTTCAATAAGTGCGTGTGTACCCACCAGGATTTTTATTTCACCAGACTCCAGACTCGCAGCGATCACTTTCCTTTCCGATTTTTTAACGGAACCAGTCAGTTTGGCGATCTTGATCCCCATGGGTTCGGCTTGTTCTGAAAGACCTTTAAAATGCTGATCTGCCAAAATTTCCGTTGGCGCCATAAAAGCACATTGTGTTTCGTTGCTTATCGCAATGAGCATGCAAAGGAATGCTACCATGGTTTTTCCACTTCCCACATCGCCCTGCACCAGTCGGTTCATTTGCTTGCCCGAACGAAAATCTGTATAAATTTCCTTCACGACTCGTTTTTGAGCTCCTGTCAACTCGAAAGGAAGGTGCTTTTCATAATAAGTGTTGAGGAGGCTGCTTTGTGTAAACCGGATTCCCGGAAAACTTTCGATACGCGTGATTTTCAATTTGATCAGCCTCAGTTGTATGTAGAAGAGCTCTTCAAACTTCAGCCGAGCCTTGGCATATTGCAGTGCCTTGGGGTTTTTGGGAAAGTGAATTTGTATTAACGCCGTTTTCTTGTCTATTAGCTTATACCTGTCAAGTATTTCCCGAGGCAAGGTTTCGTTGATGTGGTTTACTGCATCCACAAGCAGTGATTTCATCATTTTCATGATGACCTTGCTATCTATGAATTTCGCCTTTAGTTTTTCTGTAGTGTTATATACGGGTTGAAGATAGGACCCTTTTTTGCTGTTTTCTGTCAGCACGTCCACCTCAGGGTGTGCTATACTGTATGTACTTCCAAATTTGGCGGGCTTCCCGAAAACGACATAAGTTACCCCTACAGAAAGTTTGCTTTGAATCCACTTTGCCCCTTGAAACCAGACCAACTCTATGCTTCCGCTATCGTCCATAAACTGACCCACCAGCCTTTGTTTTCTTCCAGCTCCAACCAATTGAAATGATTTGAACTGCCCTACCAGCTGTATAAAAGGGAGGCTTTCGCTTACCTGACTGATTTTGTAAAACTTGGTGCGGTCTTCGTAACGAAAAGGGTAGTGCTCGATGAGGTCAGCAAAAGTGAAAACTTCGAGCTCTTTTTTGAGAAGCTCAGCCCTTTGCGGGCCGACACCTTTGAGGTATTCTATACTTCTTTCAAAAAAACCGGGCATATTGAATCAGCTGAATGACTAAGATAAAAACATCAACTGAACCGTGATGCTAATTATTCCATTTGAGTGATTGTAGCATGTGAATCACATCTGCTTTGAGATAGCTGATCACAGGGGCGAGAGAATCATTTTTGGTGGCAGTCTCAAAATAGAGCGCTCCGCGCAAAAAGTGCTTGCTGCTATCTGACACGTGAAATTGAAGAGGTGTAGGAATCTCACCCTCAAGATTAGAAACGGAAGCATAATCGCCATTGGGTAGTTCCATGATCATCTCGTCTATGGCATAGGCCTTCACATTGTGCTGAGCCGTCAGCCTGTAAGAGTCAGAGTAGTAACCCCTAATGAGAGAGTCTTTGTTCATTATCGGCTTGTAGGTTATCTGCACATTGGCTCCCATGTCCGGGTACTGGATATCCACCCAATATCTTTCAGTGATCCATGATTTGTTTTTTTTGAGAACCGAATGTTTTGAAAGTTCAAAGGAGTAGGGCATAGTATCAGGCAAAGACACATACTCATGAGGAGGCAGTTCTATTCTGTTGTAGCCTTTGGGACGAGGCAGGTAATCTTGGGAACATCCGACAAAAAAAACTAAAACAAAAAATACGGCTAAATACTTCATCAATCTTCAAACTCCTTCAACGGGTCGTTTTTCTTCTGTTCTATAAATACACGAACCCTTTTTATTCTTTTTTGATCCACTGCTACAACGGTGAAAACAAATGATCCGTATCGAACCTTTTCTCCTGCATTTGGCAATTTGGTATGCATTTCAAGCAGCAGTCCGCCAAGCGATTCACTGTCGCCTTTTACATCGTCAAACACCGAAAGGTCTATGTTGGTGATTTTGCAAAAGTCATTGAGTGATGTTTTGCCTTCAAAGACAAAAGTGTTGTTGTCGAGCTTATTGAAGGCAACATCGCGCTCATCGTCAAACTCATCATTAATTTCTCCGACTATTTCTTCTATTACGTCTTCCAGAGTAATGAGCCCCGAAGTGCCACCGTACTCATCTATAACAATAGCCATGTGAACCTGTTTCTCCTGAAAGTCTTTTAGCAACCCATCTATTTTTTTGCTTTCTGGGATGAAAAAACCAGGGCGGAGCAATGATTGCCAATTAAAGTCTTCTTCCTTGTGAAGGTGCGGAAGCAAATCTTTGATGTACAAAACACCCTCTATTTTATCTATTGTTTCCTCATAAACGGGAATTCTGGAAAACCCTGTTTTGTTAACAACATCCATTAACTCGTGAAAATCGGACTCCACATCTACTGCAATGATGTCTATTCTCGATTTCATTACCTGTTTTACCGAAAGGGTGCTAAAGTTCACAATGCCTTTCAGCATATCTTTTTCTTCTGCTGTTACTTCTTCCTTATCTGCCGTTATTTCCAGGGCATGGTTGATTTCGTCTACACTGAGGTTATATCCTTTTTTTTCTATTCTGGACTCAATCACGTTGCTGATGCTCATCAGCAGCCAGGCTATCGGTCTCAGTATTTTTCCAGAAAAATTTAGCAAAGGAGCGGAGAACCGAGCAAAGCTCAGGTTATTATGATTGGCATAAACCTTTGGCACAATTTCCCCGAAGAAAATTATTAAGATGGTGATAGTTGCTGTAAGAGCTACTATTACAATACCGCCCGCATCCTTGCTCCCAACCAGACGCCAGGTAGCAAATGTGGAAATGGTGATGATGAAGATATTGATCAGGTTATTCAGAATAAGAATATTTGCCAGGAGCCTCTTAGGGTCTGAAACCAAGAGGCTTATGAACTTATCCTTCTTATTGTCCGATGCTCTCACTTGCTGCACCTGTTGGTGGCTCAAAGAAAAGAATGCCACCTCAGAGCCAGAAATCAAGCCGGAAAGAAATAATAAGACTAGAATGCCAAGCCCGTTTACCAAATAAAAAGAAACGGGTAAATCCACGAGGGTTGCTAGTAAAACCGAGGGGTAGGGATCGTCAAGTGATGCTTCCAATAAAGGTATATTTAGTTAAACATCTAGAAGGGCAGGTCGTCTGTTGCCTCTTCCTGTGAAGTAGAGTTGAAACCAGAAGAAGCTTCAGCCTGCTCGGCGGGCGCTGCTGGTTCTTTTTGAGCAGGCGCTTGTCCGCCTCCCTGACCGCCAGGAGCACCTCCAAGCATGGTCATATTGTCACCGACCACTTCAGTGGTATATCGGGTAATACCATCTTTTTCCCAAGAGCGCGTGCGAAGCTTTCCTTCGATATAGACCTGATCTCCTTTTTTTAAGTATTTCTCTGCGATTTCGGCCAAACCTCTCCACAATACAATGTTGTGCCACTCGGTTTGTTCTCGTCTTTCGCCAGTGTTTCTGTCTTTATATGTCTCGGAGGTGGCAATAGGGAAATTGGCCACTGCAGCCCCATTTTCCAAATGTCTTACTTCTGGCTCTTTTCCTAATCGGCCTACTAAAATTACTTTGTTTACTCCTGACATATTATAAAATTAAAGAATTCGCCATACGTTGCAAATAATTAACAATGACTTTTGGTCTGGGCAAAGTTAACATTTCTTTAAAGCTAAATGCGCTCAAACCAAGTTCCTTGCCAATAAGATTTAAAGTCTCCATATCTGCTATATCTACGTGAGTAAAAGTCACCCACAACCTTCTGTGTGTAAGGAGGTGCCGTATTTTTTCAGATTTAAACGAAACCGAACCCTTATATTTCTTCGCTAAAACTTCAGGTGTCGTGTTTTCACTCAAATAAAACTGATAAAGCTCTCTCCAAATTCCTTCTTTTCTTGAGTGCATCAGTAAAACCCCATTGCAATCAAATATCACATAATTGAGGTCCACTTCCTCTACTTTGACTTTTTGCGATTTTACCGGTAACACAGTTTGCTTTTTGTGCTTGTAAGCAAAACAGCTTTCACGAAAAACGCATTTTTCGCATTTTGGAGCCGGAGTGCAGATAGTGGCGCCAAACTCCATCACAGCCTGATTAAAATCGCCCGGACTTTCTTTAGGAATAAAACCCAGCATGAGATTTTCAAACGCTTTTCGTGTGGCGGGTCTGGAGATGTCATCATCCACACCAAAATACCTTGAAGCAAACCGAAACACGTTTCCATCAACCACCGGCTTTACCTCATCATAGGCAATTGACGCGATGGCCGCTGCAGTGTATGGCCCAACTCCTTTCAGTTTTATTAGCCCTTCATAATTCTGCGGAAACTTTCCCTCTAGCTCATTGGAAACATATTTTGCTGTGTGATACAGGTTTCTTGCCCTTGAATAGTACCCCAACCCTTCCCATAGTTTTAACACAGACTTCTCGTCACTTTTTGCCAGAGAGTCTACCGTGGGGTGATGCTCCACAAAACGATCATAGTAAGGTTTCCCCTGGTCTATTCGGGTTTGCTGCAAGATGATTTCAGACAGCCAAATGCGGTACGGGTCCTTGGTTTTTCTCCAGGGCAGGTCACGCTTAGCATTTGAAAACCAATCAATTAGGGATGACGTGAAGTGACTTTTTATTCTTTGCAAGAAGGCTATTTATAACTGAGATTGTTTTTTATTTACCACAGCCAAATTTAAATTTGGCGACCGGAATTTTACCGGGTTCAAAATAATACAATAAAAAAGACAGTTGTGACGAAGCAGGACGTGATTAATGAGATCGCTGATAAGACAGGTATCGACAAGGCAGATGTGCAGGTTAGTGTTGAGGCCTTTTTTTCCGTAGTGAAAAACTCCATGGCTAGTGGAGAAAACATATATGTGAGGGGTTTTGGGAGTTTTGTAAACAAAAAACGAGCAAAAAAAATAGCACGAAACATATCTAAAAACACGGCAATAGTTATTGACGAACATTTCGTTCCTAGCTTCAAGCCATCTAAGATTTTCATAGAGAAGATCAAAAATAGCAAAAGCCTCAAGTAAGGGTTTTTAATAATGAACAAACATCAGGTCATACTCCTTGTGGTGGGAGTCATATTAGTTTTGGTTTTGTACAATCTACCCAGAGTGGTGGTGGAGAATGACCAAATAACTAATGTAAAACCTCATGACCTCAATGTTAGTGATACTGATAATGAGGTGATTATCTCTCTTCAAAATCAACTTTCAGACGTATCTGATAAGAAAAAAAGTATTAACTTTGCGGACTCTTTGGCAAGCTTGTTCCTCAAGTATCAACTGGTTGATAGTGCGGGCAAATATGCTGAACTGATTTTGAGTCTGGATTCGTCCTCTTTGGGAATATACAGAGCAGGGATGATTTACTATCAGGCTTTTGAAAATGCCGCCGGAGGAGAAAATGCCGTCCGACTGGCTGACAAAGCGAGAGAACAGTTAGAAAAGCTTCTTTTGAACAATGAAGAAGATGCTTTTCTGAAAAACAAAATAGCCATGACCCTCATGGTATCTGAAAACCCAATGCAGGGAGTGATGATGCTGAGAGAAGTTCTGGAAAAAGACCCTGAAAATAGAGAAGCTATTTTCAACCTTGGTTTACTGGCAATTAGATCAGGACAATATGATCGAGCGCAAGCGCGATTTGAAAAGTTGATCGAGCAGAATACAGAAGACCATGAAGCTTACTTTTATTTGGGAGTTTCGTTCGTAGAATCCGGACAAAACGAAAAAGCAATGGAGACTTTTACCAAATACATAACATTTGAAAAAGCGGATGTGGCCTTAAAAGCCACAGCCTCTAATTACATAAAAGAATTAGAAAATATTTAAGTAACCAAAAACAAGAAGATTATGCCTTGCGGTAAAAAAAGAAAAAGACATAAGATCTCTACTCATAAGAGAAAGAAAAGACTTAGAAAAAACAGACACAAGAAAAAATAATATCTGACACTTAAATTTTGAGTTTTGAGTACTGAACTAATATTAAACTCAACTCAGAAAGGATGTCGGATTGCCCTTTTAAAGAATAAGCAGCTCGTTGAGTTTCATCAGGAAGGTGATGAAAACGCATTCAACGTAGGTGATATTTATTTGGGTACAGTCAAAAAAGTAGTGCAAGGGCTCAATGCAGCCTTTATAGATATTGGCTATGAAAAAGATGCCTTCTTGCACTATTTGGATTTAGGTCCTCAGGTTCAATCATTAAACAAGTTTACCAAGCTAGTTCTCAACAGAAAGAACGCAAGTTCTAAGTTGACAGGGTTCAATCATGAACCGGATATTAACAAGCTTGGAAAAATAAACCAGGTACTTACCAAAAACCAGAAAATTCTGGTTCAGGTGGTAAAAGAACCCATTTCTACTAAAGGACCCAGACTATCCTGTGAGTTGTCAATAGCCGGACGATATATCGTTTTGGTTCCATTTTCGAGCGCTGTTAGCGTTTCAAAAAAAATAAGTGATTCCGCTGAAAGGAAGCGCCTGCAAAGATTGATCAGTTCGATCAAGCCTGATAATTTCGGAGTTATTATTCGCACTGTAGCTCAGGGCAAAGATGTCAAGGAGCTCGACAGTGACCTTAGAAACCTCGTTCAAACCTGGGACAAGGGAATAAAAGCACTAAGAACGGCAAGCCCTCGTGATAAGGTAATCGGTGAAATCAACCGTGCCAACTCTATTCTAAGAGATGTGCTGAATGAATCATTCGACACCATCACTGTAGATGACAAAGACCTTTACGGAGAGATAAAGACCTTTATCCAGAAAATAGCTCCGGATAAAGAGAAGATTGTAAAGCTCTACAACAGCAAAGTCAAAGTTTTTGAATCCTTTGGTGTAGAGAAGCAGTTGAAAATGTCTTTCGGTAAATCCGTGAGTATCCCAAGTGGCGGATATCTTATCATTGAACATACGGAAGCACTGCATGTGATTGACGTGAACAGTGGTAATAAATCCAACAGGGAAGACAATCAGGAAACTACTGCTCTTAATGTCAACCTGGAGGCAGCCTCAGAGGTGGCACGCCAGTTGAGGTTGAGAGATATGGGCGGAATCATTGTGGTTGACTTCATTGACATGCGTAAGGCCGAAAACCGCAAAAAGGTTTACGACCGGATCAAGCAAGAAATGAAAGATGACCGATCTAAACACACGGTTTTGCCACTTTCTAAGTTCGGCTTGCTTCAGATTACGCGTCAACGTGTGCGTCCGGAGTTGAATATTGCGACTAGAGAAGTGTGCCCGGCATGTGGAGGATCCGGACAGATTTCGGCTTCTATTATGATCGCAGATCAGATAGAAAATACGGTTGATTTAGTGATGAAGAATCAGAATGAAGGAAAGCTTACTTTGAGCTTGCACCCGTTCCTCTTTTCATATTTCACAAAAGGAATTATCTCCAAGCGTGTGAAATGGTACTTTAAGTATCAGAAATGGGTAAACCTAATAGAGGATTCTTCTTTAGCGATTACAGAATACAATATTTTAAATGATAGAGGGGAATTGATCGAAACTTAAAACTTAATTCCAAGGTCAATCATTATAACATTACTTCTAATAAAAAGCTCTTCTTGAAAATCTTCTCGAAGAGCTTTTACTTGATTAATAAGCCCTCTTTGATAAGACACCTCGGCAAACAAAGTGGTGTTAATACCAGCTCGATACTCGAAACCTCCACCAAGCAAGACGGAAAAATCTACACCTCGAAAGTCTTTCACTAAAGTGTAATCCTCCTTCTCTGGTTCGTTATTTACCAAAAACTCAAGAGCGGTTCCTACCTGGAAAAACACACGCCCATCAGGCATGACTTCATTTGTAAACAGCTTAAGGGAAACGGGAACTTGGAGATATTGAAGTTTGTAGCTTTCTCTGGGGCTCTGGCCAGCCGGAAGCGATGTGGTATCTTCCTCTCCCGAGACAAGGAAGCTCGTTTTTTTAGGAACGAAAATTAGACCAGTACTGAAAAAATAGGTCTCGGTGATTTCATGATCATAGATCAACCCAACGGAGAAAGTCCCATTAGACCCATCTGAGGTGACGTCATATGTGCTGTCGACCAGAGCTACACGGTTGGAGGAAATAGTCGGTGAAAATTTCAACCCGAGCTTGGACTGGGCGTTTGAAAGGTAACTGACAAAAAGGATGGAGATTATTAGAATAAACTTTCTCATACGAAACATTAGAAACACTAATTTTGGCAGCTTAAAATTAAAGAGTATGCGCACAGTAATCATAACGATTGGAGTTCTTTTCTTGGTGTCTTGTCAGGAACCTAAATGTAGAGAAACCCCAATTGCCTCACAACCTGTTGATGTGACATTCGATCGCCTTGAGTCCGAATTATTTGCAGCGCAATCGCAGGAAGAAGTGGTAAACTTTCTACAAACAAATCCGGCTTTTGCTTCGCTGTTTTTAGATGCAGCTGAATACCCCAACCTGGAGGTTCTTGCCAACAAGATTTTCAAGCTTACATCTGACCCTTTTGTTGACACTCTTTACAATGAGGCGATCAGCGAGTTTTCAGATTTTTCAAAAATAGAGGAAAGTGTGAGCGACGCTGCGGGCAGAATAAAAACACTCGTGCCTGGCATGAAAGACATTACTATCCAAACAGCAGTGACCGGGCTATATAAGGATCTTTACATTTCTGATACGCTCGTCATCGTCGGCCTGGACTTTTTCATTGGCGATGATGCCAGCTACCCCCCCATGAATATTCCTCAATACATTCTCGACAGATATGACAAGGAGCATTTGCCGGTAACCATTGTGAAGTTCCTGAGTGCTTCATTGGTGTCAAAAGGGAAAAATGAAACGCTGATTTCAGAGATGGTTGACTTTGGGAAGACTTACTATCTACTTAGCCGGCTGATGCCATGCACGCCTGATTCATTGATAATTGGCTATTCGCCAAAACAAATGGAAACAGTGCTTGACAATGAAGCGATCATCTGGGCAAACTTTGTGGAGAATGAGGTGCTTTATGATGCCAACCATTTAACTAAGAGAAAATTTTTGGGCGAACGCCCGAATGTTTATGAAATCAGTCAGGAGTGCCCGGGAAGAATTGGCGCATGGATTGGTTGGAGAGTTGTAGAATCTTATATGAGGAATAACAACGAAGTGACATTGGAACAGTTAATATCTGAACGTGACAATGACCTGATTTTCCGAAAGTCATCATATAAGCCTAAAGGATAACTAGGCAGTAAGGATGTGAATTTCAGAATCGTCAAGAGGAATTGACGTCTCATTATTGATAATCTTGATGAGTTTTGAAACGAGTAGTTTTTTATCGTAAAATGTCTCCGCCATTTTTCGAGCATTTCTTTGTGCCTGCATCAGCTTGCTGCTGTTTTGAATATAGCTCTCTATTTGAGCGCACAACTTTTCGGGTTTGTGAGGAGGAGCATAAAACCCGCACCCATTCTTTTCAACAACATCTTTTATCCACCCTTTGAAGTTTACGATGATGAGTTTGCCGGCAGCCAGCCCATCGAAGAACTTGTTCGGGCTGCCCGTGTTGAGCACCGGAATATTGAGGAAAGAAATGTAAACCGCATCCATTTGTTCAATTACCTCTTTCACATCGTTTTGCGAGCCAAAGTTGTGAAATATCACATTTTGCATCCCGTTCGTTGCACGACGTAATTTTGATAACTGTGCTCCTTCGCCCATAATATGAAATACTATGGGTAGGTCTTGGCGTAAAGAGTATTTTGCGACTGCAATCAAATACTCCAGATTATTGGCCTTTCCCACCGTGCCGATATAACCAACCTGAAAAGGGTTTTGACTATTAAAGGTTTTCATGGAAACCTTGTGATCGAAAAAGTCGCAATGTGAAATATTGGGTAGGACATGAACTTTGGTCTGTGGAGACAATCGTTCTATATAGTTTCTTATGGCCGGAGAAAGTGCCACAACTTTTTGCGCCTCGAAATAACACCTCTTTTCGAAACCATATAGAAAAGACCTCAAAAAGCGGTTTTTAATTACACCCATCTGGATAGGGGCTTCTGGCCACAAGTCGCCTACTTCAAAATAATATGGAATGTTGAGTTTGTTCTTAACAAATAGAGCAATCAAGCCTGTAGTAAGCGGAGTGGTCATAACGTATGCCAAATCCACCCCTTTGATCTTTATTGATTCTTTTTTGGCCAGTCTCACAAACTTGAGATATGAAAAAATCCGTCTTATAAACCCGTATCCATTTTTGTAAGGGACAGGTAAGTAATGAACCTTGATTCCTTCTACATGCGCGATTTGGTAGTCACCAGAATGAGCTGTGATCATTTCTACCTCATGCCCATGCTCCACTAAACCTTTGGCAAGGTGATAGGAGCGTACGCATCCCCCTTCTTCTGGTGTTCTAAAGTATTGATGGACGTAGAGAATTTTCACAGGATAAAGGTGGGAATAAGTTGGGAATTTTTAAAACCAGGATTGTGAATCAGACATAAAACCGCTAAGTTGGAAACAACAATATCCATCGGTATGATGAGCAAAGTATGGTTTTTCACATTAAGTATCCTTTGTGCCGCTTGTCAGGCACCCATAAGCTACATCAATAACCTGCCACAGGTTTCCGGGCTAAGTGAGCGGGGTGATTTGAGTATTCAGGCCAACTGGGGAGCAGACGCAACTTTTGAAAATCCGGTTTATGACCTTGATTTGGCTAAGGCCCTCACTAAAAACCTGGGGCTTAAGTCACATTTTACTTTTGGTTCCAAAAGACATTATTTTGATCAGTTATCGTATCTGGACTTATCTCTCGTTTACTTCGGCAAATCCTCCACAGGCATGAAATATGAGATAATATCGGGTTTTGGTGCAGGTTTTCTTAGGGCATCCAGCACAAATTTTGCGGACCCTTATGACCATCATTGTTCGTGTGGTGGACTACCTCCTGTAGATTTTTCAGATTCCGACTACACGGCTATCACTAAATCTAAGAAGTTTTTATTGCAGCCGTCAATTTCCATGCCCTTAAACCTGACAGACGTCAATTCACACCTAAACTTGGGCCTTAGAGCACAGTTAGTCGATTTTAGCAGTTACTATTTCGAACAGAATTATAAGATCTTATATAACAAACCTATTACAACAATCCTTTTGGATCCATTCATATCTGTGGACCAACAATTCGGAAAAGTGGGAGCACAATTAATGGCAGGCTATTCTCTAAACCTCGGAGATAGGTCCGCCCACCCGGTTTACAGCAAGCTGTATACAAGCGTTGGGCTTTTTCTGAGAATATCTAAATAATGCCGATTTATGGTCGGTTAGCTAAACAAAAGTCAAGAAGGTCCTCTTGACCCATTGGCTTTTGGGTGGTGTAATGACCAGAACCTTTCCAAAGTTTAATGATGCCCTGACTCAACCGATATTCTCACCTTTTCTAATAGTAGAAATTAGATCTTTACGTTAACCCAACTTCTCCCAATATTTACAAAAGTGAGTGATTTTGCATTCCTCACATTTGGGCTTCCGAGCCAGACATACATAGCGACCATGTAGAATGAGCCAATGGTGTGCTTTGTGAATGTATTCTTCAGGAATGCCTTCAACTAGTTGCTTTTCAACTTCAAGAGGAGTTTTGGCTGTTTGGGCTACCAGTCCAAGTCTTTTCGAAACCCTAAAAACGTGCGTATCCACAGCCATGGCTGGCTGGTTGTAAAGAACAGAAACAACCACATTAGCTGTTTTGCGACCAACACCAGGAAGTTTTTGTAGATCCTCATGTTTGTGAGGAACCTCACCCCCAAAGTCTTCCATGATCATTTTGGCCAGGCCAATGAGGTGTTTCGACTTGTTGTTTGGGTAAGACACACTTCTTATCAACTCAAAAATCTCATCGAAACTGGCGACAGCCATATGCTCGGCTGTAGGAAACTGCCTGAAAAGCTCTGGTGTAACTTTATTGATCCTTACATCTGTGCATTGGGCACTAAGCACAACCGCCACTACCAACTCAAATGGGTTGGAGTAGTTTAGCTCCGTTTTGGGATCAGGAAAAGCTTCCTTGAAATAATCAACAAAGGCAGTGTACCGTTCCTTCTTTGTCATACCAGATTTAGGGTCAGACCCCAAAACTAGGCAGAGTGTACTTCATATCCCTTTGAGAAGGCAAGGATTTTATCAACTGATCGTTGTGATGGTTGATACCTTTCCTTATCCAGCCCAGTCATTACTTCTTTGAGCTTAGATAGCTCATTCTGCAACTCCGGGTTAGAGATTAGCGCCTCTTGCAATACGGTTGATTCTTGTTGGGTTAATTCTCCGTAGAGGAATTTAACTAAGTCATTTTCGGTAAAAGTTTTTGTCATAGGCATCTTCTTTCGGCTTTAGCTTTTTACGTAAATTAATCAAAGCATACCTCATTCTGCCCAAAGCGGTGTTGATACTCACGCCTGTAGCATCAGCTATTTCCTGAAAGCTCATCTGCATGTAGTGTCTCATTACCAGCACTTCCTTCTGATTTTCCGGAAGTTCCTGAATGTATTGCTTGAGCAGGTTATGAGTGTCCTGCTTAATATGTTCACTTTCTATGGGTGCCTGAGAAAACTCTAAAGTGTTGAAAACACTACTACCATCCTCCATGACGATTGTTGGGTATCTCTTGTCTTTTCTGAACTGATCTATCGCTAGATTGTGTGCGATCCTCAGAATCCAAGGTAGAAACTTGCCCTCCTCGTTGTACCGACCTGACTTGATAGTCTTGATAGATTTGATAAAAACATCTTGCATGAGATCTTCAGCGAGATATCTGTCTTTTACTATCAAATAAATGGTGGTAAATACCCTGTCTTTGTGTCTTTGCAGAAGTTCTGCGAAAGCCTCTTCGTTTCCGTTCTTGTAGAGGGACACCAACTGTCCATCTGTCATCTTTACGTTACTCATGTAAGTCACCTAGTTGTTAACGTAGAGGTTCAAATCATATTGTCAGGGTTTGTTTTTTTAGTTGTGGAAAAAATCAAATGTATCAGAATCTTTCAATAGAAACAAAACTTCCGATCTAATTTCTACTTTTGCAAACAATCCAAATCCTTCTTACACCTATAGGTGTTATAAGAAAAAATTTCTCTTGTTAATGTCAAAATCAATAGATCAGTACGACCCAAAGGATCACATTATCATAAAAGGTGCCAGGGTCAATAACCTGAAGAATCTCGATGTTGCTATTCCCCGCGATAAGCTCGTCGTGATCACGGGTCTTTCCGGGTCAGGCAAGTCTTCATTGGCTTTTGACACACTTTTTGCCGAAGGGCAAAGAAAATATGTGGAGAGTTTGAGCTCCTACGCCAGGCAGTTTTTGGGCAGAATGGAAAAGCCCGAAGTGGATTATATCAAAGGCGTTTCTCCAGCTATTGCCATCGAGCAGAAAGTTTCGACAAGAAACCCGAGATCTACTGTTGGTACCACCACTGAAATTTATGATTACCTAAAACTTCTTTTTGCAAGAATTGGTGTTACGGTTTCACCGAAATCAGGTGAAGAAGTAAAAAAAGACACAGTTACAGATGTCATCAACTACATTTTTAGTTTTGATGAAAATGACAAGCTGACAATCTCCGCACCCCTGAATATCAAAAACTCCAGGACGATGGAGCAAGAACTCACGGTATTGATGAGCAAGGGCTACACCCGCATACTCGTTGGTGGTGAGGTGCAATACATAGAAGACGTACTTAAGTCGAAGCTTGACAAAAATTCAGAGTTAGAAATACTCATAGATCGCGCGACGGCAAAAAATGAAGAGGCCAATCAATTTCGGCTTTCTGATTCGGTCCAAACAGCCTTTTTCGAGGGCGAAGGGCATTGCAAGGTTAGAATTGTTGGAAAAGATCAAAGAGCATTTTCTGATCTGTTTGAGCTGGATGGCATTCGGTTTGAAGAACCATCAGTAAACTTTTTTAGCTTCAACAACCCGTACGGGGCATGTCGCCGATGCGATGGTTTTGGAAGAATATTAGGGATAGATCCAGATCTGGTTATCCCAGACCCGAACCTTTCTATTTACGATGGGGCGGTTGCACCATGGAGAGGCGAAATCATGCAATCGTGGGTACAGCCTCTGATCAAGAATGGCATCCGTTTTGACTTCCCAATACACCGTCCGGTGAATGAACTTACAGCCGAGGAAAAAGAACTTCTATGGACAGGAAACGAGTACTTTGACGGGCTCGATGCTTTTTTCGCACATCTGGAAACACAGACACACAAGATTCAATACCGGGTGATGCTTTCCAGATACCGAGGCAAAACTGTTTGTCCGGATTGTCGCGGCACCCGACTTAGAAAAGACGCTTCTTACGTAAAAGTGGGAGGCAAATCTATTCAGGATCTGGTGCTTACACCCGTAACAGGTCTCGTATCATTTTTTGATAAAATTGACCTTACGGACCATCAGGCGGCTATAGCAAAAAGGATACTCAACGAAATTCAGAGCAGGCTTTCTTACCTGGACAAAGTGGGCCTTGGGTATTTGACACTTAACCGGCTTACAAATACACTTTCCGGAGGAGAGTTTCAAAGAATAAAACTGGCGACTTCTTTGGGAAGCGCGCTGGTAGGCTCTATGTATATTTTGGATGAGCCAAGCATTGGTCTCCACCCTCGAGATACTGATAAGCTTATTGAAGTGCTGATCACTTTGAGAGACCTGGGCAACTCGGTGATCGTGGTGGAGCATGAAGAGAAAGTCATGGAATCTGCCGACCAAATAATTGATATTGGCCCAGCAGCCGGGGTGCATGGCGGAGAACTTGTTTTTCAGGGAAAGGTATCGGAGCTAAACGGAGAAACCAGATCTTTTACAGCGAAATACCTGAAAGGACTCGAGGAAATTACCCTTCCGCTCAGAAGAAGAAAATGGAATCAATCACTCACTATCGAAGGAGCTCGAGAAAACAACCTGAAGAATGTGAATGTCGAAATTCCTCTTGGGGTATTAGCTGTAATCACGGGAGTCAGTGGATCAGGAAAATCAACATTGGTAAAACGAATTCTATATCCATCTATTGGTAAGAACCTTGGCGTGACCGGCGAATTGACCGGAAAGCACGAGAAAATTTCTGGTGACTACAAAAAGATTACCCAGATAGAGTTTGTTGATCAAAATCCGATAGGTAAAAGTTCCAGATCGAATCCAGTAACTTATGTCAAGGCATATGATGGCATACGACAGCTTTTTGCCGACCAACCAACCTCGAAGAAAAATGCGTTCAAACCAGCTCATTTTTCTTTCAATGTAGATGGAGGACGGTGTGAGGTTTGTGAGGGCGAAGGAACCGTCACCGTGGAGATGCAGTTCATGGCCGACCTTCATTTGGAATGTGAAAATTGCCGTGGCAAGCGTTTCAAGAAGGAAATACTCGAAGTAAAATACAAGGAAAAAGACATCTCTGAAGTGCTGAATCTTACGGTAGAGGAGGCGATTGAGTTTTTCGCCGACAAATCCGGCATAGTCAACAAAATCAGACCTTTATATGATGTAGGGCTGGGGTATGTGAAACTAGGGCAGTCGTCTAACTCCCTCAGTGGCGGAGAAGCGCAACGCGTAAAACTTGGCTCTTTCCTGGGCAAAGGTGGAGGAAGTAAGTCGGATCACATCCTTTTTATATTTGATGAGCCCACTACTGGACTGCATTTTCACGACATTAAAAAACTCCTTGACGCCATCAATGCTTTAGTCAATGCGGGCAACTCTGTGTTAATAATCGAGCATAACATGGAGGTTGTGAAAAATGCCGATTGGATCATAGACATGGGGCCCGAGGGAGGGGAGCATGGAGGCAATGTTTGCTTCGCCGGCTTGCCAGAAGATATGATTAAATTAGCCGATAATTATACGGCGAGTTATTTAAAAGAGAAATTTTAATATCACCAACAATATTCAAAATAAGACTAGATAGAATCATGAGAAGAAAAATTGCAGCAGGAAACTGGAAAATGAACCTTGATCTGGAAGGCGGAAAAACGCTAGCCTCAGAGGTTGTAAATATGGTAGCAGATGAAGTGACGACCGATGTAGATGTTATCCTCATTCCTCCCTTTACTCACCTAAGCACCGTAAAATCGTTGATTGGCTCTTCGGCCAAAGTGCATTTGGGAGCACAAAACTGTCACCAGGAAGCAAGTGGTGCATATACCGGGGAGATTTCTCTTGATATGCTGAAGTCTGTGGGTGTTGAGTATGTGGTGATTGGTCACAGTGAGAGGAGAGAATATTTTGGTGAGGACAATGCGCTTTTGGCTGACAAAACCAAAAAAGTGCTGGACGTTGGCCTTATTCCTATCTATTGCTGCGGGGAAAAACTAGAGACAAGAGAGGCAGATCAGCATTTCGACCTGAACAAAGCACAAATAGAAGAAGGTTTATTCGGCCTTTCGAAAGAAGAAATCGCCAAAGTGGTAATCGCATATGAGCCAGTTTGGGCCATTGGTACAGGCGTTACGGCATCATCCGATCAAGCTCAGGAAATGCACGCATTCATAAGAAGTGTCATAGCCGAAAAATATGATCAGGCTACAGCCGACAGTATTTCTATTCTTTACGGAGGAAGTGTGAAGCCGGGTAACGCTGCTGAGATTTTTGCCAAACCTGATGTGGACGGAGGCCTTGTAGGAGGTGCCAGTCTAAAATCAAGAGATTTTACAGATATAGCCAAAGGATTTTAATGAGCTTTATAGGACTGCAGGTCACCTGCAACGAAGAAAAGAGAGAACTCATCATTGCTGAGCTCTCTCTTTTGGCTTTTGACGCTTTCGAAGAGAATGAAACGGGACTGTTGGCTTCATGTGAAACTTCCGAATGGAATGAGGAGGAAGTGAAAGAAATCATGGACAGATACGAGCTGGAGTACTCATTTGAGGAAATAGAAAAAGTTAACTGGAACGAGCAGTGGGAGAAAAACTACGAGCCAGTAGTTGTAGGAGATGAGTGCATAGTAAGAGCCACTTTTCACGAACCTCAGCCTCAATTTCCATACGAAATTATCATCACGCCAAAAATGTCATTTGGAACAGGACATCACGCCACTACACACCAGATACTCAAATATCAGCTTTCGCTGGATCACGAGGGCAAGAGGGTTTTGGATGTTGGGTGTGGTACAGGAGCTTTGGCCATCATGGCGCAAAAGCGAGGAGCAGCACATTTGGCCGCCGTTGATATCGATCAGTGGTGTATAGAAAATAGCGAAGAAAACTTTGCGTTAAATAACTGCGGAACGGTCGATTTGAAACTCGGCGGAATCGACCAGATATCATCTGATGAAAAGTACGACATTGTTTTAGCCAACATCAACAAAAATGTTTTGTTGGATCAAATTGGTGAATACTCCGTTAGAATGTCAGCAGGAGGCTTTTTGGTTATGAGTGGCTTTTATGCCTGGGACAAACCAGATATTATTGCTGAAGGCAAAAAACATGGCCTGATCAATGAGGAGCAGTCTGAACTTGACAACTGGGCGATGGTAGTTTTGAAAAAAAAATAGTTTTCAGCCTAAACTCTGGTTGTTTGCATCCCAAATTATTCGGGTAACTTTATTGAAATGATTTTGAACAGGTTTATCGTGGTTTTGTGCATGCTTGGGCTGACTCTGTCGCTCAATGCTCAGCGCTCTTTTTCTGATGATCAGACCGAATTCTTCAATCAGGCCAATGCAGTAATCAAGCAAGTTGGAACAGAAGCAGCAAACAAAGTTGCCTTTGATTTTCAAAATGCCTGGAATGCAAAATTTACTACAGCACAGAAAAAACAGATTCAAGGTATAGCCCAGGAAATGCAAAAGAAGGGCTATGTATCCAACCCTGACTTCTTTTACTTTTTCAGCTATCTGGCTTATAGTGTGACTCAAGCGGGTTTGAATAATGACGAGCTTTCCGAGATTTTAGATATAAACGAAGAAGTGGTCAAAACCATGAAGAAAGAACCCTATCGCAATTTTTTACTTGGGCTGAATGTATTCATGGCGCGCCGGTTTTTGGTGAGAAGCAAAAACTTTAGTTCGATTACCGATGGAGGCTCGTTTTCATTTAAACTTTTGGAGGATTTTACACCGCCAGACTCTGAGGAGGAACTCACCTACTATCAACAGGAGCAGGAAGCCGAGCCGGTAGAAGAATTTGTACCTGACCCTGAGCCTGTCAATGACAATACCGCCAGCGACCCATGGGCGCAAGACCAAGCAACGGACGATTGGGGAAGCAACGATGATTGGAGTTCGGATGACGACTGGGGGAGTTCTGACGATGACTGGGGCAGCAGTGGAGACTGGGGTACCTCTGATGATGATTGGGCCAACTCTGATTCATGGGGTACGGAAACAGGAAACTCCTGGGCTGAAAAACCCTCCACTGAAGCGCCAAAACGTCAAGAGGTCAAAGCTTATGCCGAAGATTTTGTGAAGGAGTTAACCTTGCGCTATCAGCACCCGGTTGTGGCTGGGCCGGTCATTGATTTGGTAAACAACAGCATGCTGATAGTCACGCCTTATGATTCATTTCAGATCAAAGAAACATCCGGAAAATTTCTATTGAAAAGCAGAGAATATGCCGGCACCAAGGCGACCATCAACTGGCCTCAACGTTACAAAAACCATCTTGGAGCCATAGTCACGCTTGAAGATTTTCACATCGACCCTGAAGTATCCAGTTTCTGGACGCCCAATGCCAAGCTTTCATTTCCTGAGCTCTTCTCTGGCACTGTAGAAGGATACTTTGAATTCAAAAGCCCCAAAAGAAAAAACCGAAGATCACCTTCAATGTACCCTATTTTCATCTCGAACGAAACAGGGATTTCGCTAAAACTCCCTGACAGCAAGATGAAATATACAGGGGGTGTGGAGCTGAGCGGAGATCAGCTGTATGGCACGTCCATCTCCAAAAAGAAAGGAACCCTGGAAATATTGGATGGCAAGGGGAATAAAGTTGTGGTGCATGCTGAGAAATTCATTTTTAGAGACTCTGCAGTTTGGACACACTCCGGAGATTTTGTTCTCCGGCATGGGGTTGATTCTATTTTTCATTCAGGAGTTAGCATGAAATATGATTCTAAGGAGCGACAACTTCTGGTGATCAGAAACAAGAAATTTGAAACAGAGCCTTTTGCTTCTACCTACTTTGAGATGAATATCAGTGCCCAATCTTTGAAATGGGATATGAAGACCGATTCTATGCATTTCTCAATTATCGATGGGAAAGATCTCATTCCGGTTACGGTGGAATCAAACAAATATTACAATGACATTAGGTTTAGAAAGTTGGCCAGCGGTTACAACTTCCACCCTGTTGCCACACCTGTTTATTATGCGTTGAAATACGGCATCAATCAATTTCACGTAGATGAACTCGTGAATCAGTTTGGAATGCTGAAAAAGCATGCGATTTCTGCCATGAGGGTGATTGCCACCTATGGTTTTGGAGAATATGATGAAGCTATGGGTATGGTCAAGCTTTATGACAAAGCCTTTCATTATTATAATGCCTCGGCCAGAAAAGTGGACTATGACAACATCATGATTCCATCTACAGAGCCAAATAGACCTAACGCAACTTTGAGTTTGGACTCAGGCACACTCAAAATGCGAGGAGTTGGTTCATTTTACCCCACTTCAGATTTTGAGGTCAAAGCGCTACCCAAGGAAGGAAACCTCAAAGTATTAAAAGGAAAAAATGTAGAGTTTGACGGAGCAGTAGTGGCGGGCGATTTCAGATATATGGGGAGTTCGTTTCTGTTTGATTATGAGGGATTTCTCATCAATATGCCAGAAGTAGACTCTATTAGGATAGAGCTGCACCAAATAGATGAGTCGCTTGGGGGGGAGGAACACAAACTGGCTCTGCACAATGAGATTACTGAAACGGCGGGAGTGCTTTATTTGGATGACCCTAGCGACAAGTCGGGAGTAAAACCATCGGGTGGTTACCCGCACTTTACTTCAGAAAAAGAAGCGGTAGTGTACTTTGACGGGAAGGAAGTTTTGGACGGAGCTTACGACAAATCAGTACGGTTTGTCATTCCTCCTTTTGATGAAGATAGCCTTGCAGTAGACAATGCCATTTCCTTTGAGGGAAGGTTCAATTCCGGAGGTATCTTTCCTACGTTTGAAGAAACCCTCCGCATCCAGCCCGACAAATCCTTGGGATTTGTACACCAGATGCCCCCTGAAGGTTATAACCTTTATGGTACTGCGGCTAAAACGTACGAGAAAATTTACTTGAGTGCAGATGGTATTAGAGGAAAAGGAAAGATTGACTTCTTCACATCGACTATATATTCGGACGATATCGTTTATTATCCGGATTCGGTTGCCGCCGTTGGTACGAGCGGGTTCATCGGTGCTGGCAATGTGAATGGAGCCAGTTATCCAGAGGCGGTTTTGGGTCCATACCGAATGCACTGGCTGCCGCGAAAGGATAGCATGTATCTGCGAAATCTCTATGAGCCATTTAAATTTTACAATGCAACCGCCGAGCTTGATGGTGAGGCAAATATCACATCGAGTGGGGTATTTGGGTCAGGAGTCATGCATACACGAGGTTCTGTTGCAGAGTCAAGCGAGTTGACCTTTGAGCAGTACTCCTATTCGGCGCGTCATGCCGAGTTTGAGGTTTTGACAGACAATCCGGAAAAACCAGCCATGGCCGGTAGCGATATTAGTTTGGAGTTTGACTTGATTAACAACACGGCTAATGTAAGGCCAGAAAAAGCAGGGGTAGCCGCTATTTCTTTTCCGTATGCACAGATGAATACTTCAATTACACAGGCTGTTTGGGATTTGGAAGACTCGGTGGTAACCATGAGCAAACCACCAAATGTTCCTATTGAGGACTCCTATTTTTACTCAACCAGAGAACAATTGGAAGGACTCAAATTCAGCGCAGAGCGAGCTGATTATGATTTTAATACCAAAGAATTATTCATTCAGGGAATTCCTTACATTATAGTAGCAGACGCAGAAATCACCCCAGCAAATGGCGAAACCACGATTCTTGAAAACTCCGAGCTTCAGGAGTTCAACAATGCGACTATTAAAATAGACACCCTAAATGAATATCACTACTTACACTCTGCAGACATTAAGATCCTTTCACGAAACAAATTTGTTGGGTCAGCCAAGTACTCCCTGATCACAGGCATTGATACTTTCGATATTCAGTTCAATGAATTTAACCTGGATGACGTAAACATTGGTGAGAAGAAAAAGCAGAAGATGACGGTATCGCACGGTGAGGTTTTAGAAAAACAAAACCTGAGAATTTCCCCGGGCTTTTTCTACAAAGGCAAAGTCAAGATGTATGCATACCGAAAGGCGCTGGAACTCGACGGGTATGTGAAACTTGATCTCGAAAAGCCAGGATACAATGCCTGGGTCAAGCATGAAAAGAAAGATGAAGACCCCAACATCATTGTTGACTTTGACAATTCGTATTTTGAAGATGAAGATCCTGTTTTGGCCGGACTACACTATGACCTTCGAGGTGAGGTTTATGGCTCTTTTGTGGACAAACGAAAAGCACCGTCAGATGAGGATTTTTTCCTGGCCAAAGGGCTACTGAAATATGACACGCTCGACAAGATTTATAAAATAGAGGCTCAGGCTAAATCAATTGGTGAGTCATACGAGGGACATACCATGATTTACTCAGATGAAACCAAAGACGTGGTATTTGAGGGCAGAGCAAATTTTTTTGGTCCGTATGCAGACAGAGTCAAGGTTTTTGGCTCTGTGATGGGTACCGGAAATCTGGAATCCAAGGAATTCCAGATTGATGCCATGGTAGGTTTGGATATTTTCGACAGTGAAGCTTACATGGAGTTGATGGGAAAGGATCTGATCGATATAGTTGAGCGGCTGGGGCCGCCTCAAGCCAATGATATTTCGCTAGAGCTACTCTACAAGCTGGCCAATGTAACCTCTGATGAAGAAGCCAAAGACTATGAAAAATCCAGCCTGAAGGACTATATCCCTTTGCTAAAAGTGAGTGACAAAATGAAAACTTCGCTGGTCATCTCTGGAGTAAAGATGAAATGGTCTCAATCGCACAGGGCATGGTACAATACCACCAAAATAGGAGTATCAAATATTTTTGGGATGGATATCAACGCCAAACTGGATGGGTTTCTTGAGATTAAAAAAGATGCATCCAATGAAGACGTGCTGAACTTATTTATTCAAGCGGCACCAGGTACCTGGTATTTCATTTCATACGCATCCAATACTCTACTCATGTATGCCTCCAACACGGACTTCAACCTGACCGTAAACGAAAAGTCAAATTACGGTAAAGCAGGCCCCAATGAACTGGTGGTCGTCGGAGGGGATGAAAACGAAACCCTAAGCTTTGTGAATTCATTCAGAGAAAATTATTTTGGAATAAAAGAAGCCTTTAACCTCGTTTACCCGGACGATTTTGATATCGAAGAGGACGAAGGGTTTGATACAATTGAAACAATAGAGGAACCAAATGACACCAGTTCAGATGAAGACGATGGATTTGGGTTCTAATAAATAATAACCCGCGATATATGCAAGCATTAACCTATTTAGAAGAAAACAAAGAAAAGTTTCTTGATGAACTCCTCGACCTGCTAAGAATACCTTCTGTCAGCGCAGACCCGAAGTTCAAAGGAGACGTAAGAAAGGCAGCCGACTTTGTCAAGCAAAGTTTCATAGATGCTGGAGCCGATGTTGCTGAGATTCATGAGACCACAGCAGGCCCTGCCCACCCAATTATTTACGCTGAAAAAATCATCGACCCAACGCTTCCTACCGTTTTGGTTTATGGCCATTATGACGTTCAGCCCGCAGACCCTTACGAACTGTGGGATTCTCCGCCATTTGAGCCGGTGATCAAAAACGACCGTATATATGCCCGTGGTGCATGCGATGACAAAGGGCAGATGTATATGCACGTCAAAGCTTTCGAGTCGATGGTGAAAACAGGTTCGCTATTCTGCAATGCAAAGTTTATGATCGAAGGTGAGGAGGAAGTAGGCTCATCAAACCTGGAAGCCTTTGTGAAAAACAATAAAGAAAAGCTTAAAGCAGACGTCATTCTTATTTCGGATACATCGATTATTAGCAATGACACACCTAGCATTACCGTGGGTTTGAGAGGCTTGAGCTACATGGAAGTAGAAGTTACAGGGCCAAACAGGGACTTACACTCTGGTGTTTACGGTGGAGCTGTGGCCAACCCGATCAATGTACTATGTGATATGATCAGCAAGCTGCAGGATGAAGACGGAAAGGTATTGATTCCTGGTTTTTATGATAAGGTACAGACACTTACGGATGCTGAACGTAGCGAAATGGCCAAGGCACCATTTGACCTGGACGAATATAAAAAAGACCTGGATATTGATGATATCAAAGGAGAAAAGGGCTTTTCCACCATTGAAAGAACAGGAATCAGACCGTCATTGGATGTAAATGGAATCTGGGGTGGATACATTGGAGAAGGAGCGAAAACAGTTTTACCTTCTAAGGCCAATGCTAAAATTTCAATGAGGTTGGTGCCCAATCAAGTAAGTGAGGAAATCACGGAACTATTTGCCAATCACTTCAGGTCAATTGCACCAGATTATGTAAGGGTTAGTGTCACTCCTCACCACGGAGGTGAACCGGCTGTCGTTTCTACTGACTCGGATTCATACCGTGCAGCCAGCAAAGCATTCGAAGCGGCATGGGGCAAAACCCCAATACCCACCAGAGAAGGAGGCAGCATCCCAATCACAGCGTTGTTTCAGCAAGAGCTGGATCTGGATCCGATATTAATGGGTTTCGGACTGGATTCGGATGCCATCCACTCCCCAAACGAAAGTTATGGTCTGTTTAATTTTTACAAAGGAATCGAAACGATTACCCACTTTTATAAATACTTCGCTGAGGCGAAAAGCTGATATTTGATGACGGGCACAAAGGGTTTGTTTTGTGCCCGTTTATACCATGATGATAAGGTTTTAACTATTTGGCAGGCTCTTGTGCAGAATGTTGATAACTTTGCATCAGTTTTTATGAACCACCACCAATGTTTCAAAAAAACCTAACGGCGATCTGTTATTACGTATGTCTGCTAAGAAATTCACCAATCAGTTACTGATTACCCTCTCATTAGTTTCCATTATTTCATGTGTTTCAAATGGCCCTACAACCAATATTGTTGACGTGCCATATGAAGACACCACAGTGACGTTTGTTCCCACCCTCAAGTATGGTATAGCCATTGACTCCCTGGAGGAAAAGGTGGGTAAAATAAGATGGAATCAAAACCTATCCGAAATACTTTCAACGTATAACATCAGTAATGAGACTATCTATGCTGTCGCAAAAGCATCTAAGGGTGTTTTTGACGTACGAAAATTGAAAGCAGGCTATCCCTACTCCGTGTTCTTAGATGGAGATTCTATAAAAACAGCAACTCATTTCGTGTTTGAGCCGGATAAAACCGAATATGTCGTTTTCAACCTTCAAGACTCCATTTATGTAACAAGGCATAAAAGGCCAACGACCATATCTCAGGAAACACTTGTGGCTGAGATCAACACTTCTTTGTATGAGTCTGTACTGGAGCAGGGAGCTACTCCCATTTTGGTAAACCGTCTGGTGGACATATTCGCATGGCAGGTTGATTTCTTCAGGATACAAAAAGGAGATTCATTTAAAGTCATTTACGAAGTAGAAAAAGTTGGGGATGAAATTATCAATGTAGGGAAAATTTCAGGGGCGTATTTCAACCATTTCGGAAAGGAATACTTTGCTGTAAATTATGACAATGACGGTGTAGAAAGCTATTTTGATGAGCAGGGCAACAGCCTAAGAAAAACCTTTTTGCGAGCACCTCTCAACTATTCAAGAATAAGCAGTAGATATAACCCCAGAAGGTTCCACCCTGTTCTCAAAAGGTACAGAGCTCACCTGGGAACGGATTATGCCGCCCCTACTGGCACTCCTATACGGACCGTCGGTGATGGTGTAGTTTTGGAGGCGAGATACCACGGAGGCAATGGCAACTATGTCAAGGTGCGCCATAACAGCAACTACACTACACAATACCTCCACATGTCCAAAATAGCGAAGGGTATCAGACCTGGAGTGAAGGTACAGCAGGGTCAGACTATTGGTTACGTAGGTAGCACGGGGCTGGCCAACGGACCACATTTGTGTTTTAGATTTTGGAAAAACGGGGTACAAGTAGATGCTTTGAAAGTGGATTTGCCGCCATCAGAGCCGATAAACCTTGACAAGCGAAGTGACTTTCTCCATCGTAAAAACGTTGTAATGCACCAGTTGCAACAGCTGGAGATGACAAAAGACTCAGTAATTTATGCTCAAATAGTACCACAGTCAGTAGTAGCGGCAGATAAAAACTTTTAAATTTCGGTATAAATACGTTATTTCGTTTTTTAATAAACATCCGCTCACATGTCTAAAACCATTATCACAGCCTTTTTCCTAACAATTTCCTTTATAGCTTTTGGCCAGGCCGAGGAAGAGGTTTTTGTCAAAGTCTTCGTTAAAACCCTTAATGAAAAGGACTCTTCAGCTATCACAGCATCAGTTTTGTACGAAAAGCTTCCATATTATGATGATATGGGAATGGGGACAAGTGGCACTGATGGAGAAGCCGAGTTTTTCCTGATCAAAGATGTCGCCTATAACTTTTCAGCAAAAAAAACAGACTACAACCCCTCTAAACAAGAAGTCACTATACGTGATGAAGATGGTGACGGCTCTTTTGCTTTCACAATGTACCTGGCACCAGGAGAGGAAATAGAGTTAATCACACTAGAGAACCTGATTTTTGCCAGAGGTAGTGATCGGATTACAGAAAGCTCAAATAACGAGTTGGACGAATTGGTGAGTTGGCTTGAGTCCAAGCCCAACACAGTAATACAGCTAGAAGGACATACAGATTTTGCAGGAAATGCAGATGCTAATATGAGACTTTCACAAGCGCGTGTGGAAGCAGTAAAAGAATACCTAACAAAAAAAGGAGTAAAAAAATCCAGGGTGCTTACCAAGGCTTTTGGAGGTACCCAACCTTTGACTACTGAGCGAACGGACGAAGCTAAAACCAAAAACCGTCGAGTAGAGGTCAGGGTAATACGAAAATAGAAAACGCCTAAATCTTATGAATAAATTTGCAATCACTTTATTGACACTGGTTATCTGGTCGTCAATACAAGCCCAGGAAACTGTCGTTTGGGGCTCGGAAGTGGTGGATGTCACTTCTGAATACGGACGGCTGGGTTATTCGGCCATTCAGGCTTTGCACAAACCAAACGTGCTGCCATCAGGAGGAGACAACCCCAATGCCTGGAGACCAAAAAATGATAATGACGAACAATTTATAGTTGTTTCATTCGATCAGCCAATTAAAGCAAAGCAAGTAGCTATTGCTGAGTCTGAAAATCCAGGAGCAGTAAAGGCTGTCTATGCTTACAATGAGCAATACGACGAGTACCTGCTTTTTGAACTTACACCCAGAGCTATTCCAATCGAGAGCAGGCTCCTGAATCTATTCTTTGACGACACCCCATATGATGTATATGCTATCAAAGTGGTATTAGATGGTGAAGCGGTTCCAGGTTTTAATAGTATTGATGCCGTTGGAATTTCAGCGTCAAATATTCCTATCAGTGTTTTGATTAATCTGGTTCCGGGAGTAAACAGCAAGGTGGAAACGGAAAAACTGGGAGCCAATGTGAACAGTACTTATCAGGAAAACAGCCCGATAATTTCACCAGATGGTAAAAGGCTATATTTCAGCCGTAAGTATCACCCTGACAATGTGGGAGGAGTGGACGACCCTGAGGATATTTGGATGTCCGAACTGGATGAGGAAACCGGAAAATGGAAGCCAGCAGTAAACCTGGGAGATCCACTAAATACGGAAGGGCCAAATTTCATTAGCTCCATCACCATGGTAGACGGAGAGGAAACGCTGATCCTTGGAAATCGATATGGAAAAAAAGGTAGAATGTATGCCGGAGTATCCATTTCGAAGAGAAAAGGAGACAATTTCGAAAACCCGGAATCTATGGAAATAGAAAACGAATACAACTACTCGCCAAAAGCTGATTTTTTTCTTGTACCAAGTGGAGAGGCGATTGTGACCTCAGTAGAGCGCGACGACTCCTATGGAGCAAGGGATTTATATGTTTCCTTCAAGAAAGGGAAGATATGGACCGAACCAAAAAACCTTGGTCAGGATGTTAACACTGCGGGTGAAGATTTTGCTCCATTCCTGGCACAGGATGGTCGTACGCTATACTACTCTACAAACGGAATCAGTGGATATGGCGGTTCTGACATTTTTGTGGCTATGAGACTGGACGAGTCGTGGGAAAAATGGTCGATACCGGAAAACCTCGGTGCGGGAATCAATAGTGAGCAAGACGACCAGTATTTTAGCATTCCTTCGTCCGGTAAGCACATCTACTTTTCCAGAGGAGACATGGATGAAGACACTGACATATTCAGGTTCAAAGCCGAAGAACTATTTATAGATGACTCGAGCCCGGTGGCAGCATCTATGGAGCACTTGTCAGACCCTGAGCCAGATGAAATATTTATGACCGTCTACGGAAAAGTTATAGATGGAGGCACGGGTGAAGGTATAGACAATGCAGTCGTATTGGTAGAAAGACTACCAGATGGAGTAGATGTGGGAAATGTGCAAACGCAGGGCAGCAATTATCAGTTTAAAGTACGAGCAGGGGCTAGATATGGTTTGCTGGCCAAGCTGGATGGCTACCTTTCTCAAAATCAAAACTTTGACTTCAATGACGTCTCCTCAAGTGATTCTGTTCAACAGAATCTGACCCTTACAAAAATCGAAAAGGAAGCCAAAATTGTTATCAACAATATCTTCTTCGACTTTGATAAGGCGGTTCTGAAGACGTCCTCTTACCCTGAGCTCAATAGAATATTGGAACACTTGCAGGATGGTAACATCAAGAAAATCCAGATTTCAGGACATACTGATTCTGTTGGGGACGATGCATATAACAAAGGACTATCTCAAAGAAGAGCGAGAGCTGTTTACACATATTTTAGACAAAGGGGAATTACCGGAGACAAAATGGATGTAATAGGCTATGGAGAAACCGAACCAGTGGCCAGCAATGACACCAAGGAAGGCAGAGGCCGAAATAGGCGAGTGGAATTCCAGATTCTGGAATGAGAAAAGATTAAAGACTAACTGAAGTAATTAACCGAGCGGTTTGCTGTATCCTTTCGCTAGGGTACAGCACATTCGCTTTTTTGATGAATTTTTTTGCTTCCTTATATTTTTTCTTGTTGAATAAGTCCACCGCCAGGTTGTAGTACTGCAGGCCGGCCAACTCCACAAGGTTGATCTCATTTTGGAGATAAGTGCGGTAGTACTTGTCTTTGTATTGCGCATTCAAAAGGCTAGACTTGATCCTTCGCCCAATTTCCTCCGCGTCAGTTACAAAGCCACCCAAAGGATCAGTTGCTTCAATCAGGATTTCTTTACCGTCTGCCTCCGCAAGCAGAAAAATGTGAAAATCAAACTCAAGCACTGTATAGCTGATTTCCATTTTGTCCAGGATGAGAGCATATAGGGCAGTACCTGTCAAGCAGTCGTATTTCTTGGATTCTAATGTCTGAGCAAATGAAACATAGTTTTCATACCAGCCGAGGTTTTTTCTATGTATTTGGTAAAAAGCTTTTTCAAGGAATTGTGACTTACTTCTACTTCTTGTTTTGCATCTATAGAGCTTGTCCAGCATATCCGAAAATTCACTTTCAAACTCAGTATATTTATCCATGGTCATGTCAGGGTCGCTGGCAAGAAGAAGGATGAAGGCATCTTCAGGGTTTTCGTTGAATGACCTTTGTTCAAACTCAGAATGAAAGTCATGCACATTCACTTGACTCTGGCCCACGAAATGAGCTAATAGTAGAAATGAGAATATGTATAATTTAACTTTCAAAATATCAATGACCAGGATTTGCGTTAAGTCAAAAGCTGCGTCGTGTTACCATAAAGTTAATAGATAGTCCTAGTGTTACGCAAATGTTAACAAACAAACTTATTCATTAGGTTTCACCCCCACGTCAAATGAAAAAAACCTTCAACAAGCAGCAACGCAAATCCATCGAGCTCAGGTCTGAAAAAATAGCTCTGAGAAAGAAAAGACTCAATGTTCTTGAAAAATGGATGTTGCAAAACAGAGAAACCATTAGAGCCGCTTTAAAATCGGATTTGGGTAAGTCGGCACACGAAGCTGAAATAAGCGAGGTTTTTCCAGCGATATCAGAAGTGAGAAAGGCACGCAGAAATTTGAGCCAGTGGTCAAGAGCGAAGCACGCTAAAAGCGCTATGACTTTTATAGGGACACAAGCGAAAACCATTTACGAGCCAAAAGGAGTCTGTCTGATAATATCACCATGGAATTACCCGTTTATGTTGGCGGTTGGCCCACTTATATCAGCTTTGGCCGCAGGTAATACTGTTTTTCTGAAACCGTCTGAGTTTACCCCCGCCACTTCGGCTCTGCTCAGTACCATGGTGACCGAGCTTTATGATGATGAGATTGCGGTTGTCTATGAGGGAGATGCCGATGTAGCACAGCGCCTCTTACAAATGCCCTTCAACCACATATTTTTTACAGGTTCGCCAGCTGTGGGTAAGATCATCATGAAGCACGCAGCTGCCCATCTCAGTTCGGTAACATTGGAGTTGGGGGGCAAGTCTCCAACCATAGTGGATGAAACGGCCAATATAAAAGATGCCGCGCATAAAATAGCCTGGGGAAAATGGATAAATGCAGGTCAAACCTGCGTAGCGCCAGACCACCTCTATGTTCATAAGAGCATGAGTGAAAAGTTTATCGCACAATTAAAAATTGAGGTATCAAAGATCTATGGAAAACCCGAAAATTACACCCATATCGTTAACGAAAAGCACTTCGATAGACTAACCGGTTTGCTAAATGACATCCCCGAGTCCAGTGTCTTACTCTCAGGTAAAATGGACAAGAGCCAGTTGGTTATCGACCCTGTGATTTGTAAGAATATCTCACCTGATTCTAGCCTCATGCAAGAAGAAATTTTTGGGCCAATTCTTCCAATAATCGAGTTTGAAGAACTCGAACAAGTTGTTGCTACCATCAATGAAGCTGAGAAACCCTTGGCTCTCTATATGTTTTCAACGAGCAAAAAAAATCAAAACTTGGTGTTGCGCCAAACAAGCTCCGGCTCTGTGGTTGTAAATGACTGTGTGCTACAGTTTGCCCACCCACACCTACCTTTCGGTGGAGTCAACAACAGCGGTTTTGGCAGGTCTCATGGAGAATATGGTTTCAAGGCTTTTTCGCACGAGAAGGCTTTTTTAAAGCAAAAAACAGGACTGACAATGAGTGGGCTGCTGTACCCTCCTGCCAATAAGTGGAAAAATAAGCTTTTAGATGTGCTGATAAAGTATTTTTAGTCTTACTTTTGACACCTTAAAATTCCCTAAACCATGCGTAAAACCGTTTTTTTGATTGCTTTAGTTGCAGCGTTTTCCTGTACCGAAACAAAGAAGAATGAACGACCCGCACACTGGGCCGGAGAGTGGCAAGCGACCTGGAAAACCGACCCTGCTTCTTTTGAAGGTATTGAAGGCATAACAGATTATACTATGCCCGGTAAATTCATCTTCAGGGGAGATAGTGTCAATATCAAGGCATTCGGGTTTGAAGGTTGCGTATTCAGCAAAGACACACTTGATCATGTGCTGGTTTGGAAAGTTTCTGGTGATTCTTTGATCCTTATCAATGATCAGGACACACCCGGAATGGTTTATAGCATACGTGAGTCAGGAGAAAAGAAAATAGGCCTTCAGCTCATGGATGATATTTTCCTTACCCTCAAAAAATAGGCGCTCGTCCGCTTTTTTATCGACCAACCTCATTTATTAACCGGCATCATCTTTAGGTTATAGCCTAGGGCAAGCCGATACTATTTGGTATTTTGGTACTACTAAAATCAATACGTACGTTATGAAAAAGATATTTATTGCATTCGGTATTTTGCTTGTTGTGCTGGTGGCAGCAGCAGCTGTGCTTCCCATCATATTCAAAGACGACATCCGTGCAGCTGTGGACAAGGCGCTGGATGAAAACCTGAATGCAGAAGTATATTATGAGAAGGATGCCCTGGACTTATCTCTCTTCAGAAGTTTTCCGGATTTATCTCTAACCATTAATCGCTTTGGCATTGCTGGTGTAGGCGCTTTTAAAGGGGATACACTAGTCGATGTGAAAGCATTTGAAATTACACTAGACATTATGTCCGTCATAGACGGAGAAAAACTCAAAATTGTAAACGTGCTTCTGGACGAGCCAAATATAAAAGTAAAGGTGCTTGATGATGGCCAGGCCAACTATGACATTGCTAAATCTTCGGGAGATGAAAATGAAGAACCTACGGAAGAGGCTGCTTCGAGTGAAGAGGCTGCAGATTTTGGTATTCAATTTCAAGGGTGGGAAATCCGAAATGGAAATGTGATCTATGATGACGAATCGATCCCGATGATCGCCACAATAGATGGACTCAATCACACCGGATCAGGAGACTTTAGTGCCGACGTTTTTGACATGGCCACCAATACTACAGTGGATCAGTTATCTCTTGGATATGATGGGGTGATTTATATGTCGAAGAAAACTTTCATGGCAGATATCATCATGGCAATGGACATGGCCAACATGAAATTCACTTTCATGGAAAACAATTTTGCCGTCAACAACTTCGCATTTGGTATGGATGGTTTTATCAGCATGCCGGAAGACGACATTGATATGGAAATCAATTTTTCCGGCAAGGAAATAGATATGAAAAGTGTGCTTTCCCTCGTTCCAGGAGACTATGAAACATATCTGGAGGGAGTTGACGCTTCTGGTATAGTAGGTTTTGACGGCTATGTCAAAGGAACGTATAACGATGAGTCAATGCCGCAAGTAATGACGCACTTCAGTGTAGCAGATGGCAATATTGCTTATGCTGATTATCCTATTCCGATGGATCAGATCAATATAAACGCAACTTTTGATTATCCATCGGCAGACTTGCGCGAAACGAGCTTTGTCGTTGACAAATTCGGGATGGCTGTGGACGGAAACCCTTTTACGGCATCACTGATATTTAAGGATTTTGAAGATTACTTCTGGGATCTGAAAGTTGACGGGAGTTTTGACTTAGAAAAAATCACCAACATTGTTCCCTTAGATGGAATGAAACTTGAAGGAATCATGACAACCGCCATGCAAACAACAGGAAGAATGTCTGACCTGGAAGCAGAGCGATATTCCAAAATTGCCACATCAGGGGAAATGGTGCTGAATGATTTCCAATATATAGCCGATGATATGCCACAGGGTTTTGGTATCAGCACCACCAAGCTGACCTTTAATCCAAAGGAAATCAGTCTGGTCACATTCAAAGGAAATGCTGGAAAGACAGACCTAAATATGAATGGCAAAATCAACAACTATCTGGAATATGTGCTGTCTGATAGCGCCACGGTTTATGGAAAACTCAACTTTGCTTCTTCTGGAATTTATGTAGATGAGTGGATGTCGGACGAGGAGGTTGTAGAAGAAGTTGCCGAAGACACCACTACTATGGAAGCGGCTATGGTACCTACTAATATTGATTTTGAATTTACCTCTCAAATTGATTTGATCCAGTATGACAATCTGGACTTAAAGGATTTCAAGGGAAAAGTAATAGTTAGAAACGGAGCACTTGGTTTGGAGAAAGTAGGGTTCAATTTGCTCGATGGGTATTTTGAAATGAACGGAGCGTATATCGCTAGAGAAGACCTTCCTGCTCCTCTTTATAATTTTGATTTTAAGATTGAGCATTTGTCCATCGCTTCGGCGTTTGAGTCGTTCAATACTGTGAAAAAGCTAGCGCCATTTGCCGAAAAAATGGAAGGCAAGTTTGGAGCGGGATTCAGTCTGGCAGGCTCTATGAACAATGACATGAGTCCTGTATATGAAGATATGGAAGGTGAAGGTACTCTCTCAATTGCGGATGCCACGCTACAAGATGTTAAGTTGCTCAAGGCCGTTTCTGAAGTGAGTAAGCTAGACGCAAAAGATGGCTCCCTGGAGATCAAGGATGTTGATATGGAAGTTGAGATCACCGAAGGCCGTGTATATGTGCAGCCTTTTGATGTGAGCCTCGGTGGCAGAAAAACAACCATCAGCGGTAATTCGGGAGTAGATGGAAGTCTGGACTTTCAGATGCTCACGGTGGTTCCGTCGGGTCAGGCAGGGGCAGCAGTAAACAGCGCCCTCTCCTCGCTAACTGGGGGTAAAGAACTTGTTTCTCCCAACATCGATCTGGTACTTGGTGTGCAGGGCACTTATGATGACCCAGAGGTAAAGCTGATTAGCGCGAAACCAACAGGGAGTTCTTCGTCAGAGGGTGGAGCGAAGACGGCAGTAAAAGAAGCTGCCAAAGAAAAAATAACAGAGACCAAAGAAGAAGTGAAAGAGGTAGTCGAGGAAAAAGTAGATGAAGTAAAAGAAGAAGCCAAAGAGGTCATAGAAGAGAAAAAAGAAGAGGCCGTTGATAAGGCAAAAGACGAGCTAAAGAACCTGTTTAAGAAAAAGAAATAAGATACTCGTCAACGAAACAAAAAAGGATCTGAAGTTAACTCCAGATCCTTTTTTGTTTTACAGAATATTTTAAATAGGTACGTCCACATGCCTCTCAGCGTGATACGAGCTGCGCACCAGTGGCCCTGACTCCACATACTTCAAACCTCTTTTCAAACCTTCTTCTCTGTACGCATCAAATTGATCCGGATGAATAAATTCTGCAACATCGATGTGTCTTTTAGTCGGTTGCAGGTATTGGCCAAGCGTCAAAATGTCAAGCCCGTTTTCAACTAAATCATCTATGGCTTTGTGCACTTCGTCTTGCGTTTCACCTAACCCCAGCATTATTCCTGATTTGGTTCGCATACCTGCAGCTTTCGTGAGCTTGGTTTGCTCCAGGCTTCTTGCATATTTCGCCTGCGGGCGTACTCTGCGATACAGCCTTTCTACCGTTTCCATGTTGTGGGAAACCACTTCCTGACCGCCTTCAATCATTCTGTAAAGGGCATCCCAGTTGTTTTTCACATCGGGGATCAAAGTTTCGATTGTCGTTTCTGGGCTGAGCTCTTTGGTTTTAACCACAGTCTGATACCATATTTCCGCACCCCTGTCTTTCAGTTCATCTCTATTCACAGAGGTGAGTACTGCATGCTTTACACCCATGGTTTTGATTGCTTCAGCTACACGCTGAGGTTCGGCCTCATCATATTCTGGCGGACGTCCTGTAGCCACTGCGCAGAATGTGCAGCTTCGTGTACATACATTACCGAGTATCATGAAAGTAGCCGTGCCTGCACCCCAGCACTCTCCCATGTTAGGGCAATTGCCGCTTTCGCAGATGGTATGAAGTTTATTCTGATCTACAATCTGGCGAACCTTAGCGTACTCTTTACCAACAGGGAGTTTTACCCTCAGCCAATTGGGCTTTTTGGCACGTTGTTCGGTTTTATTGCTAGATATAGTAGGTAGTTCTATCATCGACTTAATTTAAAATGCAAAGTAAACTTGGGAAAGAGCAAGTTCCAAATACTGGAGCCTATCTTCTTTTGCCCCAATAGAGGGTAAAGTAGAGCGAATTGTAAACAGCCTTGTTGTCAGAGTTGAGCATAATAGGGATTTTTTTCGTGAAAGCCTCCGTAGCAACACCGGCCTCTAAACCCGCAACACTGTTTTTAAAAGCCCCAAATTCAAAGGAAAGCCCAGCTTTGGCGCTAAAACCAAGCTCCTGTTTGGATTCTCCCAGGCCCTGAAAAATCTTACCCGACCCACCAACGGCGGATCTGCTCGGAAAATCACGAATGTTGTATTTCACATACTTCCCATCCGCAGCTCTCAACAAATAATGTGGCGCTACAATTCCCAACGTTGGTCCGAGCGCGAACAATGAGCTTATTTGTACCCCTTGTTGAGGAGCTTTTTTATAAAGGATTTTTTCTCTACCATACAAAAACCGGAATGAATACAGGTAGTTGGCCTTGCCCCAGATATATGTAGTGCCTGACTGAGATGAGTAGTACTTCTGTTCTTTTGGGTGAGCTACATTGAGTATCTCCAACCCGAAAGTGTGGAAAAGGCCAGGATCTTTTTGCAAAGCAAGCTTAAACGCAAAACCACCAATTAACCCACTGTTTGTGTTTTTATTTACTCCCCATGTAAACTCGCGTGTATAGTCCAACTCATCGTCAAACTGCGCATGAGCCAGCGAAAAGGTCAGAAAAACAAAGACGAACA
Source organism: Cyclobacteriaceae bacterium (assembly GCA_039970095.1). Lineage (GTDB taxonomy): Bacteria > Bacteroidota > Bacteroidia > Cytophagales > Cyclobacteriaceae > JAMZMI01. The sequence continues at coordinate 36,621 of JBDVMP010000103.1, read as the reverse complement.
GAACTATTCTCATAATAGTTGGGTGAAAAAAGGAGTACTAATTTACAAAACAACTGTCAGATTAATACACCTAAGTTTAAACGGAGGCCGGAGCTATTCGCTCAAGGATTTCATCATACGTGATGCCAAAGTGCGAATTGTCATAAACACAGCTTCCCTGGTCTATGATCAAAACCTGGGGAGACTCGTGTGCCACTCCATATCTTTCTGCTACAGCATTAGAGAGTTCTCTATTGGCAATCAGGTCAATGAAGTACGCATCCACTCCGGGGTGCTTATCGTCATTCCATTTACGTTCCAGCCGACTAAGTGCCGTGGCACTGATGGAGCATCTGGTGCTGTGCTTGAACAATACCACAGGGGAACTTTGAGATTGAGCATCAATGTCCGCAAACTGCTCCAGAGAAGTTAAATTTTTCCAATTCATATTAGTTGTTCCAAATTTCAGATTCCTTTCTATCAAATTTTGGTTTTGAAACCTTCTCCTTAACACCTTTCGGGTCTTCTTGGTTCGAATTTATGCGTACCCAAAAAACATTCCATTTTCGCATGCTCTCGCGAACTACTTCTATAGACTGGTTGGCATTGTGGTGGTTGAAGCTGGGGTGCATGTCTTTGGAGTTTTTCCAGTTGGCCTTAAAGTCACCCGTATAGCTGCCGGCATTCAGTTCGTATATCCTGTTTTCTTTCGCATATCTTTTGTCAACTACGAAGCGATTTTTGTTTGTGGAATACTGAGGAGGCACATTCAGGAACTTGTAATCAGCGTAAGGATTGCCCACAGAATATCTTGGAGTTTTTTCATACTCTCGAGTTGACCAGTCAATACCAATAGAGTAACGAGGCGTTTTATTAAGCTCTTTGTCGCTCCAGACCACTCCGGTGGAGTATCGGGGCGTTTTGTTTAGATCCTGACTTGACCACACGTGCGGAACCGAATATCTCGGAGATTTACTCATATCCTGTGGAGTCCAAATATTCCCCGCAGAATATCTCGGTGATCTTGTGAATTGTCTTCGGTCGAATGGCTTACCGGTGGAATACCTCGGATGTTTGATTAAGTCATTTGCTGTCCATATGTTGCCAACGGAGTATCTCGGGTATCGAGCAAATTTACTTCTATCAAAATGGCTGTTGCTAGTGGCTGACCTTGGAGACGTGCGGGTATAATTTTGGTTGCGAAAAGGTGAGCCTGCCGAATACCTCGGTGCTGTTCCTGTTTGTGGGAAAAAGCTCTTCTCATGTCTTTCAGCTGAGGCTGACCTGGGTATTGTCCCCGTCTGAGGGAAAAAACTCTTTTCGTGTCGTTCGCCTGTGGCTGATCGTGGTACTATGCGCACGTAGTTTTGATTCCTAAAAGGAGATCCGGAAGAAAACCTGGGAGCAGTTCCCGTCTGTGGGAAAAAGCTTTTTTCATGTCTTGCTCCTGAAATGGACCTGGGCGCAACACGGCTTTTATCTGCAAAGAAAGTTTTCAGGCCATTAATACTGCGGCTCTCCACTTTTCGTTTTTTCTGAAACGCTGCAAATGGTGATCTAGAAGGTTGTGCGCCACCTCCACCGGAAGAAGGCTTTTGTTTTGACTCCTGGGTCTTCAGTCTCTTATCTGAATCTGTGATCAACTGGGCAGAGCTTTCCCAAGCTATCAAAGCCGATAGCCCCACAAAAATCATGGATATTAATAAGGATTTCTTCACTTACCTGTTTGACTCTGGTTCAAAGATTTACAATTAATCACATAAACCCAATGAAGATCAGGCATATATGCCTTTCAATAACGCAATAATCGACCAATCGTATCCTTTAGTCGTTGTTTTGGCAGAAAGTTAGCTTCGAGGTTAGATGCAAAAGGAACGGGTGTGTCGAGGCTAGCGACCCTCATAACAGGAGCATCCAGGCTTTCAAAACAGTTTTCAGAAACCCATGCGGCTATTTCCGCTCCGATTCCACCCGTCAGACAGTCCTCGTGTAGCACAATCAACTTATTGGTTTTGCTTACCGTTTGCGAGACGGCTTCTTTGTCCCACGGCAACAAAGTTTTTAGATCCAGGATATCTGCATTCACACCTATCTCATTTATTATTTCTTTGGCCCAGTGTACACCCAATCCATAGGTGACTATGCTCAAATCATCACCCGAGGAAAGAAGTCCAGCTTTTCCAACTTCTGATGTATAGTACTCATCGGGAATATCTTCGCTCAGCGAACGATAAAGGTATTTGTGTTCGAAATACAAGTATGGGTTTGGGTCTTCAATCGCTGCATTGAGTAAACCTTTGGCATCACGTGGGTTGGAAGGATACACGATTTTTAGTCCGGGAGTATGGAAAAACCAGGCTTCATTCGACTGTGAGTGAAAGGGGCCAGCCCCAACTCCCGCTCCCGTCGGCATGCGCACGACCACATCGGCGTTCTGACCCCAGCGGTAGTGGCTCTTGGCCAGGTTATTCACGATTTGATTAAACCCGCAAGTCACAAAATCTGCAAACTGCATTTCAACCACGGACTTTTGCTGCATAATAGATAAGCCGAGTGAGGCTCCAATAATTGCCGACTCACAAAGGGGCGTGTTGCGCACACGATCCTTTCCAAACTGCTCCACAAAACCTTCAGTAATTTTAAAAACCCCGCCATAATCGGCGATATCCTGCCCCATGATTACGAGCTCGGGAAACCGCTCCATGCTTTGTCGCAACCCATCAGAAATGGCATCCACAAGCCGTCGGCTTGATTGCTTGTTTTCGTTTGGGGCAACTATTTTTTGCTTTGCAGGAAAAAACAAATCATCAACTTCTGTCTCAGTTTTGGCCGTAATTGAGTTCTTCGCGAAAGCTTCGTTCACCGCTTTGGAAATCTGGCTTTTGTGCCTTGCTTTGATTTTATCAATAGCTGCATCGTCCAGTACATTCTCTGTTTTCAGGTAATGCTCGTAGTTTTCTATTGGATCTTTTTGTGCCCAATGTGCCATGAGCTCCTTTGGAACGTATTTAGTTCCGGATGCTTCCTCATGCCCACGCATTCTAAAGGTTCGGGCCTCAAAGATTACAGGTCGGGGGTTTTGCCTTATGCTTTCTACAACAGGCCCAAGTTCATTGAGTACCTCCAGGATGTTATTGCCATCTACGCTTATCGCCTCAATGCCATAAGCGGGCCCTTTTACAGTGAATGAGTCGAAATTAAACTGTTCTCTGCTCGGCGTGGATAAGCCGTACCCATTGTTTTCTATGATGAAAATGACTGGAAGATTCCAAACAGAGGCCACATTGATAGCTTCGTGAAAATCTCCTTCGCTGGCTCCACCATCACCTGTGAAAACGACCGTGGCTTTGGGCTCCTTTTTCAGTAACCGGGAAAGGGCAATGCCGTCTGCAACTCCCAGCTGTGGCCCCAGATGAGAAATCATCCCAACGATGTTGTGTTCTTTGCTGCCAAAGTGAAATGACCGATCCCTTCCTTTTGTAAAGCCACCAGCAGTGCCTCTAAATTGCTCAAAAAGCTGTGTTAGCTTAACCCCACGTGAGGTAAATACCCCCAGGTTTCGGTGCATGGGCAATATGTACTCATCTGACTCAAGGGTCAAAGCTGAGCCCACCGAGATGGCCTCCTGGCCAATTCCTGAAAACCACTTGGTGATTCTGCCCTGTCGCAGAAGCAGTAACATTTTTTCTTCTATCAGGCGGGGAAATACGAGAGACTCGTAGATGCCGATGAGTTCTTCGTCGGTTCTCGACTTTCTATCGAAATGCATCCTTTCGATTTTTTCCAGGGAGAAATGTTGTGCTGCCATTGTGAAGTTGGGGTGTATAGAAGCAGAGTTATTTGTTTGCACAAATGTAATCTTTGATCTGTGACATTTAGCATGATAAGAGCAGATCTCACTAATTAGTGTTATAGACTCTAACTAATTAATTTCGCTGAACTATATGATCAAATATAAAGAACACACACTTTCCAACGGCCTGCAGCTGATTGTACACGAGGACCACTCCTCGCCTATGGTTTGTCTCAATATATTGTATAAAGTTGGTTCTCGAAACGAACAACCAAACAAGACTGGCTTTGCTCATCTTTTCGAACACCTGATGTTTGGAGGCTCGAAGAACATAGACAACTTCGACGAGCCCTTGCAAAAAGTTGGCGGAGACAACAATGCTTTTACCAGCCCTGACATTACCAACTATTACGTTACAATTCCTTCCAACAATGTGGAAACGGCCTTTTGGCTAGAGTCTGACAGGATGATGAGTCTTTCATTTGACCCTAAGGTGCTGGAGGTTCAGAGAAAGGTTGTGATCGAAGAATTTAAGCAGCGCTACCTCAATCAGCCTTATGGAGACCTTTGGCTGAAGCTGAGACCACTGGCTTATAAAGTTCATCCATATCAATGGGCTACAATTGGCAAAGAAATCAGTCATATAGAGGACGCAACTATGGATGATGTGAAGGCTTTTTTTGGCAAGTTTTATGATCCCTCAAATGCAGTGCTGGTTGTAGCAGGAGATATCACAGAGGAAAAAGCCTTACAGCTAACAGAAAAATGGTTCGGGCCAATCCCGACAAGCGGAAAAGTGAAAATGGAAATCCCGGACGAGCCGGATCAAAATGAGAATCGTTTTCTGGAAATAAAAAATAAAGTCCCCTCTGCCGCGATTCACAAAGCATATCACATGCCTGGCCGGGTAGGTAAGTCCTATCATCAGGCAGACTTATTTAGCGATATTCTTGGTCGGGGAAAATCTTCCATTTTGCATCAGCGACTTGTCAATGATCTTCAGTGGATGTCCAGTATTTCCGCTTATGTTACCGGAAGCTTTGATCCAGGGCTTTTGACTATCTCAGGAAAAATCAATGACGGGGTGTCCATTGATAAGGTGAACAAAGAAATAGAATCTGTGGTGGCACAGGTGCTACAAGCGGGGTTTGATGAACGAGAGGTAGAGAAGACCAAGAATCAGGCAGAATCAACCATTATATTTTCAGAGACAGAGTTGTTGAATAGAGCGATGGGGCTAGCCTATGCGGCTTTCCTTGGTAACATTGATTTGGTCAATGACGAATTAGAAATGGTGAGAGCTGTGACTAAAGAAGGCATTTTGGAAGCGGGACGAAAAATCATGAAACCCACAAATTGTTCTACAGTTTATTATTTGCCTGAAAACTAAAAATCATGAAACCCAACATAAGAATAGGATACGGTTATGATGTGCACGCCCTGGCCGAAGGTGTGGATTTTTGGCTTGGTGGAATCAAGGTTCCTCACACGCACGGTGCGTATGGTCATTCGGATGCAGATGTGCTCATTCATGTGATTTGCGATGCACTATTAGGAGCGGCAAGCCTGAGAGATATCGGGTTTCACTTCTCTGATACAGACCCAAAATACAAAGGGATAGATAGTAAAATTCTACTCAAGGATGTTGTGAACTTGCTTGAGCAGAGAGGATACGGTATCGTCAATATTGACGCCACGGTTTGTTTGCAGAGGCCAAAAATCAGCCCCTACATAGAACCGATGAGAGAAAAGCTTGCTGAGGTTATGCAGCTCCCTCTTGGTGATGTTTCGGTAAAAGCAACAACTACCGAGAAACTCGGTTTCGTAGGCAAAGAAGAAGGGGTTTCGGCGCACGCTGTGGCTTTGATTTATAAGAAATAAAATGTCTGCCCCCTGTGTCACCGGCAAGGTCATTTACGAAACGGAAGAGTCCGCAGAGGAGGCGCTCGTAGAAGCCTGGATCAGAAACGACTATAGAGAAGGCTCTGGCCCCAGGGCCATTTATCAGTGTCATGATTGCGGGCGTTTTCATTTTACTTCTCAGGGTCAGATGAATGCTTTTCTCGAAGATAAACTTGAGTCTGGCTACATCAATAGCCAAAAGCGAGCCCGCGATTGGGAAAGTCGTTTTTAAACATCAAAGACACTTCTCTTAAACTCATAACCCGTTTTCGAAATCAGTTTTTCTGAGGAAACCACTTTCCAGAGACTATTGTCTCTCTCCGAAAAGTGAGGATCATCTAGACCAAGCTGGGCAGCCATTTTCTGATAATATTCTCTTTTTGGCGGGTGTTCCGGGCTGGACGCATTGAAAACATCTCCCCAAATCTCTTTTTCTATAATTGCTTCTATTATGCCGATACAATCATCAATGTGAATCATGTTGATTGGAATTTCTCCGCCTTTTAGGTTTCTTTTTCCGGCAAACCATCGACCTGGGTGTCGATTTGGACCTATCAGGCCACTAAAGCGGACAATTGTGTTGTCTTTAGATCTGAAGAGATCCTCCGCTTTTTTCAGGCTTATTCCTGATCTGGTCAGGGCAGTTTCACTGGCGTCATTTTCTGAAACTTCACGATTAAGGTTGGGGTAAACGCTGGTAGAACTGATAAATAAGATGTGTTGTACACCAGTTTTATTGGCGCTCTCCAGCACTTTTTTCAGTTGATCAAAATACTGATTCGGGTCATTGGCATTTCCGGGAGGAATGGTCAAAATCAAAATATCCGAATCGAAAAACGAAGAATCTAAACCTTGAGCATTTAAGTCAACCAAAAAGGGAGTAATCCCCTGCCCTGAGATTTCATCCAGCTTCTGTTTTCGGGTGGTGCTGCCCTTTACTTTAAACCCCGATTTAACAAGCCTTGTGCCGAGCGGCATGCCCAACCACCCACAACCTAGTATACTCACTGTCTTCATGTTGCAATGAAAACTAAAAAACAGCCGGAGTGTTGACTTGCGTCATATTTTATGCAGAAAAAATTTATGACCTTCATCCCTAAATCCTATTATCATGAGACATTTATTGGATTTAAACGATTTACTGGAGGAGGAACTCTGTCATGTATATGAAGCAGAGACAAAACTTCTCGAGTTTATGGATGAACTGATCCCCAGAGCCAAACAAGGACCGCTACTTGATTGGATGATGGCTTATCGCGGAGTTGTAGAAAAACACTCCGTTGTGGTGCGGAAAACCTTCTACAACCTTTTCCTTCCAATTTCCCCAGAGGGCAAATCGGTGGTAGAAGAAATAATAGCAGAATACCATTCAGAAGTAAGGCGAACAGTAGATGAAGACATACGCGAGGAGGAAGTCATTCTGGCCCTCGCTCATATCATTCACTACAAAATTGCGTCCTATGGCACCCTTCATATTCATGCCAAAGCATTGAAATATTGGGATGAAGCCATAGGCTTGCATATAGCCCTGGATCAGGAAAAAGAGATGGAAGCAAACCTGACTTTTCTAATAGAAAAGCACAGTGTGTTTCTCAGCGATTGGTATAGCATTTAGCTTTTCGACTTAAAAATCAGTGCATCTACAGAAAATTTACCTGGCCCGGTCAGGAAGAGGGAGGAGTATGCGCAGAAGTATAGAATAGACATTTCCTTTTTTCCGATAGGGTCGGCACCATGGGCCACAAAGCATGCTACGAGCATGGTGATGATCAAAGGGATCAATGAAAACTTTGTTAACAACCCCAGCGCAACAAACAAAGCACAGAAGAACTCAGCAAAGACGACCAGAGCGAGTGAAATGTCACCGCTCAAACCCATGAAATTCATAAAATTGGGCGCGTAATCTGTGAAATGAATGAGCTTGCCATAGCCATGTGTCATCATCAGCGTACCAAAGCCGATACGCAATATGAGCGCACCATAATTTACTTTGTTGGAATCTTGTTGAGGAACTAGAAGCTTTCTGAGGCGCAACATTATAAAAGGAATTTGCTGGTTTTATAAAGAAGGAAAGTATTGGATTCGAATGAGGACAGTTAGTCCAGCGGATTCATCACTTAATCAGTTTTGTGGGAAGTACTGGATTCGAACCAGCGACCCCCGCCCTGTCAAGGCGATGCTCTAAACCAACTGAGCTAACTTCCCATTGAGATTGGAGGGCAAATATAGCAGGTTGGTTTCAATAGCAATAAAGATTTTTGTGATGATGCTCCCCAGCGAGCTTGAAAACAATATAAAAACCTGCTGCAGTTCTTTGCAGCAGGTGTGAGAATTTAAATAGCGGTTCCTTTGAAAGAAAGAACAGTAGCTTCTGCCGAGGCAGAAGTTTTGATTTTGATCGTTTTGCGGAAAGTTCCACTTTTAGAGGACTTGAACTTTGCGGTGATTTGAGCCGATTCTCCCGGAGCAATTTGCTCTTTAGAATAGCTAACTTTGGTGCAGCCACATGAGCCTTTTGCTTCCAGTATGGTCACGGCTTCATTGGCTGTGTTGGTAAACTCAAACGACAAGTCAACCGTTTCATTGGTTTTGATTTCGCCTAGATCAAGAGATGTAGATTTCCACGTAAGTGGGCTTACTGAGGCAATCGCAGCTACTGTGATTCCTAGCATGAGAATAAGAAATGTTCGTTTCATCATAAATTTATTGTTTTCCCAAAGCTGTGATTCTGCTGAGAAAACCTGTGTTAATGAATCGCCAATGATTGTTAATGGGATGTTAATGTTTTCTAAAACCGACACAAAAGCGTTTATTTAGTCTCCCCGAAGAAGGGTTAAAAATGAAAAATACTCCTATCCGTCTGATTATTTTGCTTGGCTCTCTCACACTGATCGGGATCATATCTACTCAGATATTTTGGGTGTCGAAGGCCATAAAAAATCAGGAACAGCAGTTTAGCCACAACGTGCAAATGGCACTTCGCAATGTGGTGGAGTCGCTCTGCGAGATCAACGGGAATGACATTTCCAACGATCCTATCGAGCAGGTTTCCTCAAATTATTTCATTGCCAGAACCAATTACAGTATCAATCTATCTTCGCTCGATTACCTCATTCGGGCGGAGTTGGAAAAAAGAAACCTCAAAGAAGATTTTGAGTTTGGCGTGTACGACTGCCAGACGGAAAGTATGGTCTATGGCGACTTTATCTCCTTTGGTGATGAAAAGGTAGAGCCGCATGGTAAGTTGCCCAAACTTCACAATGACGAGTATTACTTCGGCGTTTACTTTCCGAATAAGTCGGGGACTTTGGATCTGGGTTTTTGGAAGTTTACAAGTGCAATTACGGTGCTGATTACTGTGTTTTTCGGTTATGCGCTTTTCGTTATTTTAAGACAAAAGAGACTCAGCGAAATTCAGCGCGACTTTATCAATAACATGACTCATGAGTTCAAAACACCGCTCTCCACCCTGATGCTCTCGGCTGAAGTTTTGGAGAATGAGGCCAGGAGTGAAAAAGGCAAGAGATATGCTCAAATCATAAAGGATGAAAGTCACAGGCTTCAGCAACATGTCTCTCGGTTTCTCGACACTACCTCCATTGAGCATGGCGCTAAAACGAATAAAACATCCATTGATGTGGACGCAGCGATCAGAGAAGTAGCTGAGCGTTTCTCTGGCTTTGGTCGTCAGGTTGATCATGATTTGTGTTGTGGTAAAATGGTTTGGGGTGATCCCGAAAATTTTGAGAAGGTGATGTCAAACCTGGTGGACAATGCCATCAAATACGGTGAAAGCAAGGTGGAAATCAAAACCTGGACCGAAAACGAAAAGATTAAAATAAGCATCTTCAACGATGGCAAACCCATAACCCCAGAGGAGCAAAAAAAGGTTTTTGATAAGTTTTACAGAACACCCAGCGGCGATCGGCACGATGTAAAGGGCTTTGGTCTGGGTCTGTATTTTGTAAAAAGATCAGTGGAAGCGATAAAAGGAAAAATTCATTTAGAATCAGGTGCGGACGGAACCACATTCACCCTAACCTTACCAGCACATGCATAAGAAGGCCAAAATACTACTAGCAGAGGATGATGCGAACCTGGGCTTTGTGATCTCAGATCAGCTCTCCGACCAGGGGTATGTTGTCACCCATGCCAAAGACGGTAATGAAGGCTGGGATCATTTTCAGGCGGGCACCTATGACCTTTGCCTGGTTGATGTGATGATGCCGGGGATGGATGGCTTTTCGCTGGCCCGAAAGATTCGCACGAAGGATGAATTTGTGCCGATTATTTTTCTCACGGCCAAATCAATGGACGAAGACCGGTTGAAAGGCTTTGAGATAGGAGGAGACGACTATGTGGTCAAGCCTTTCAATATGCCAGAGTTGGCTTATCGAATTCAGGTTTTCCTGAGGAGAAGTGGGCAGCCCAGCCAAATTTCAAACAAGGTGAAACTGGGAAATATAGAGTTTGATTATAAAAACCTGTGCGTAGAGGGCAAAGAAGCATCCATCAACCTCACTCAGATGGAGGCAGATTTGCTAAAAATGCTTTACGAAAACAGCGGTGAGCTGGTGAAGCGAGAAGATATTCTGGTTCGGATCTGGGGCGAAAACGACTATTTTAAAGGAAGAAGCCTGGACGTTTTTATATCCAGGCTTAGGAAATACCTTAAATCGGATCCGAGTCTTGAAATAAGAAACCACCATGGGGTTGGTTTCACCCTATTCGATCACAATCTTTCTGGTTAGCCGCTTTTTGTCTAGCTGTACTTCCAACAAGTAAACCCCAGCACTCTGATCTGTCAAATCCAGTGACTCAGAGTACGTGCCACCAAATTGATTGAAATACCGGGAAAACACCTCTTTGCCATCCAGATCATAGACCTTTACAGACAGTTCGCCCTGTTGTGGCACTTTAAACCTCAGCTTAAAACTGCCCGTTGACGGGTTGGGGTAATAATCCAGAGATTCTAGCTCCAAAGACTCACTGTCTTTGACCTTGCCTTTTTTTCCAAACTCATCCCCGTCTATTTCAATGATTTTTAGCTTTTTCATCACCATTGCATCACCACTTTCATCCATATCGCCGAAAACTCGTACATGGTTTTGGACAGCATTATTAGACGAATCCCCAAAAACCCAGGCCATGCCTGTATCCCCATCAAGCCGAAATGCTTGTACATTGGCACCCATTCGCTGCATTTCCTCAGCCATTTGTTCCATATCTTTTGAAAAGTCAAAAACCATAGCAGAGTCAAAACCGAAAATAGCTTTTGGTCCACTGTCCGTATCAAAGCTAAAATTGAAACCATTCTGATCCATGAGCTTTTGAATGTCAATCGCTATGTTGTTATGGTCAACTCCATGGAATCCGAAATTGAAGTCGCCATCTTCCCCAACAAACTCCTTGTAATTAGGGTCTGCACGCATCTGCGCTTCATTTTCGTATTCTCCCTTAAATGTTTTTTTCTCACCGTTTACCTCTTTGGTGATCTCCAGAACAATTTTTCCATCACCCTCAGCATCCTGAGCACTTACTCCGGCATACATAAGTATCAGGAATAGGCCCAGCAGTTGTTTTGTGAATGTCTTTTTCATACGCGATAATTTTTATCTACTCGAAAGTACGCCGGCACTCAATACGCGGCTGTTAAAAGCCCGTTAATCCTTGTTAAAAAAGGTTAAACAGGCATCACAGGGCAATATTCCACGTAGATTTGTGAAGTGAAACGCATGTCTTTAAGGTGGATTATTGCAATCATGGCTTTCGGTCTGATAGGCCTGGTAGGCTTTCAGCTCTACTGGATCGATACTGTTATTTCCGCCAATGAAGAGGCCTTCAAACGAGATGTGGTGGAAGCCCTGCAAAACGTTTCAGAAAAACTCGAAAAGCAGGAGGCACTTTATGCTTTCTCCAGCCAATTTCAGTTTTCAACCAATGCTTTTGGCTCGGGTCAGCTTTTTTCAGGCGCTCAATCAGGTGCTCAGAGAAATGTGCAGGTAGTTGCCGACACTGTTTTTACGGAGGAAGGGTTCAACATCGTTTTCGACTTTCAGTCAGGGAGTGGCCAAGCCATAGAAATGACCCCTGAAGCTCAGAAGGACGCGCTAGAACAGCAGCGATGGGCTAGAGAACAAATGGAAAAAGTGAACCGAAAATCGGAAATGATGTTTCAGGTGCTGGAAAACATGTTGGTTCCAAACAGATCCATCACAGCCAGGTTCAACCCGGATCAGCTGGATTCTTTACTTAGTAGAGAGTTAGAAGGAAAAGGGATAGACATCAACTATGAGTATGGGGTAATCTCTCCCATGCAAAACCGATTCGTACATCTGACAGATGTAAGTATGAAAAATGAATTGGCACATAGTGACCTGCGAGCTAGCCTTTTTCCCAATGACTTAATTGGTGATAGCAACTGGTTAGTGCTGAATTTTCCTGATAAGGAGGGCTTTCTCCTTCGTAAAATATGGTTGACTATGGCCAGCTCCGGTGTTTTGATTTTAATGATCGCATTGACGTTTGGCTATTCGGTGCACACCATAATGCGGCAGAAAAAACTGTCGGAGATGAAAAATGACTTTATCAATAACATGACTCACGAGCTCAAAACACCTATAGCGACGATTTCGTTGGCGGCCGAAGCGCTCAATGATAAAGACATTCAGCAGCTGCCGGATATGAGGGACAGATACCTCAAGGTCATTTCGGAGGAAAACGGACGACTGGGAGAGCAAGTAGAAAGGGTCTTGAATATCGCCGCTCTTGAGAAACAGGACTTTAACTTGAAACATGAAGTTTTGAACTTGCATGAACTGATAGAGAAGGCAATGGATAAAACCATGATTCAGGTCGAAAAACGAGGAGGAAGCATCAAAGCCATTCTGGAAGCAACCAATACGCAGGTCTTTGCAGATAGAACTCACCTGGTCAATATCCTTGTCAACCTTCTGGATAATGCCAATAAATATTCTCAGGATGCTCCTCATATCACCATCCGCACAAGAAACACTGGTTCGCAGATAGCTTGCTCTGTTCAGGATCACGGCATAGGCATGACCAAAGAGGCGCAAAAGCATATTTTCGAAAAATTCTTCAGGGTTCATACCGGAAACATTCATGATGTCAAAGGTTTCGGCCTGGGTCTGGCTTATGTCAAGAGCATGATTGATGCCCATGATGGAAGCATCGATGTGGAAAGTGAGCCCGCTCGTGGCAGCAAATTTACATTCACCTTACCTTTACAACATGCTTAGCAAAAACTCTGGAAACCCAAGAATTCTATTAGCAGAAGACGACCCTAATTTGGGGCAGGTTTTGAATGAATATTTAAATCTCAAAGGGTTTGAGACGAAGCTCTGTGTGGATGGCCAGCAAGGAGCTGATACCTTCAAGCCGGGCAAATTTGATTTGTGTGTGCTTGATCTGATGATGCCGAAAAAAGATGGATTCCAGCTTGCTTCAGAGATCAGAGCCATAGACCCGGATATTCCCATTATTTTTCTCACAGCGAAATCGCTGAAAGAAGATGTGATTCAGGGTTTCAAAGTTGGTGCAGATGATTACATCACCAAGCCTTTCAGTATGGAGGTGCTTTTACTCAGGATTCAAGCCGTGCTCAAGCGCACCATGGCGGAGGAAGACAAGAGCCTTCCGTCGGACATTAAAATTGGAAACCTCCAATATCAATATGCAGAAAACAGGTTGACTTTACCTGGCGGCATAATTAAGCTCACAACCAAAGAAAATGAACTACTGAAGCTGTTTATAGAAAACCTGAATCAGACTGTGACAAGAACGGTGGCTCTAAAAAAGATTTGGCATGACGATTCTTACTTTAACGCCAGAAGCATGGATGTATATATAGCCAAGCTTCGTAAGTACCTTAAAGAGGAGGAATCACTCAAGTTGCTCACAGTTCACGGCGAGGGCTTCAAACTGGTGCAAATCAATTCATAACTTTATTGATCAAGGTTCAGAAGTGAGGCATTTATGATGTCTAATTCTCACTATATTTGTTTAGGTTGTTTGCATTGCAAATAAACGTTAACCCTTTACCCCAAACCCCAATCAAACATGTGGCTAGTCCCATCAATAACAGTTGTCAACGGTCGAGCGATTAGAACTACTCAAGGAGATTTTTCAAAGGAAAAAACTAATGATAGCCCTCTCGAAAGAGCGGAGAGGTTTTTGGACCATGGAGTGACTCGCCTGCATCTGGTAGATCTGGATGGCGCCCAAAAGGGACATCCGGTTAACATCCCAACGTTGGAGATGCTTGCGGGCTACACAGACTTGAAAATTAATTTTTCGGGCGGGCTGCACACTGACGGAGCAATAACGAAGGCATTCGAGGCAGGAGCCAAAAGTGTAGGTGCAGCAACCATAGCGGTTTACAATAAATCCCTCTTTTCGGATTGGATCATGTCATACGGACGAGATCGCATCGTTTTGGCTGCTGATGCGCTAAATGGCCATATCAAAGTGGGTGGCTGGCAAAAGGATACCAAAATTGATCTTTTTGAACACGTGGAGTATTTCTATAATAGAGGGCTTAAATACCTCAAAACGACGGATATATCTAAGGATGGTGTGCTTTCAGGCCCTTCATTCGATCTTTATTCGGAGTTGAGAGAGCGATTTCCTGACCTACAGGTTTTTGCCAGTGGAGGAGTTCGAAATATGGAGGATATTCGCAAGCTTCAGGGCGTGGGTGTAAAGGGAGTAATCTTCGGTAAAGCTTTTTACGAAGGAAAAATAACTTTGAAAGAAATCGAGAAGTTTATCTCTGAGCAGTAATTAGAACTCGAAGTTTAGCGAACCTGCTTCTACGTTCCCGTTTTCATCATATTTTACTTTATAGATAAAGTAAAACAAGAAGTTGAATTTGCAGCTCGAGTTGTAATTTGATAGTGAGTCAGGGATTTCCGTTTTTTCCGCTGTTACCTCTTTGGCTGGTTTATCCGCACTGTCTTTTGTGGCGTTTCCTGATGCAGCATCAGTATTGTGAATGGTAGGAGATGATTTTTTAGACTTTGACTCTTCCTCAGTGTTTTCAGTAGTAAATGCTTCTGACGAGAAAGATGCTCCTAGGAAAAACAGTATGTAAACAAGTCGTTTCAGAGGCCTAAAATTTTAGAGGTTTAACGAACATTGAATCCGCAAGGTTGGAAATATTACAATATTTACCAAGGCTTCAAAATAATATTTCGTTTCGCTTCATTTTCATTCTGTGTAACTCAAAAACACAGAATTAAGTTTTAAGAAAACGTTTGTTTACCTCTATTTGTTTGTTAGAGAAACCCGCTGTTTGGGGAGGCTTTCCGGATAACTCTCTTGCAAGAAGCTGATGAGCTTCTCTCTCACGCTGCATCGCAGGTCCCAGGCCATGGGACTGCTCTTGGCAGACATCAGCGCTCTGACTACTATGGTGTACTCTTTGGTGTCTATTACTTGCAGTGCATTTACCTTGCCATCCCAGTTGGGTTCCTCACCCAAAATGTGCGTCAGTTTTTCTTTCAACTTGTCTATAGGAGCCATATAATCAAGATGAAGAATCACGGACCCTATGATTTCACCTTTGTTACGGGTCCAGTTCTGAAATGGCTTTTCGATAAAATAGGTGATAGGCAAAATCAATCTGCGCCAATCCCAAATTCTAACTACAACATACGTAAGGTTAATTTCTTCTATCCATCCCCACTCTCCTTCCACTACCACAGCGTCATCGATTTTGATGGGTTGGGTAAACGCGATTTGAATTCCTGCCAGAAAGTTGGCAATTGATTTTTGTGCTGCAAAACCAATGATAATACTCGCCACGC
Organism: Cyclobacteriaceae bacterium; assembly: GCA_039970095.1. Taxonomy (GTDB): domain Bacteria; phylum Bacteroidota; class Bacteroidia; order Cytophagales; family Cyclobacteriaceae; genus JAMZMI01. The sequence goes on along the minus strand of JBDVMP010000103.1, from coordinate 21,120 downwards.
CTGCTGAAGTCAGCAAGCCTGCACCGTATTTTCTGCCTTCTTCGAAGCTCAGGAGGAGCACGCCTATCGTGACAAGAACGATTAATACAATGGCGGCCTTTTTTATGAATACAAGCTGAGTGATAACTTTTCGCTCCTGGCGGTTGTCTTCTTTATCCAGCTCATATTGTTGCAATATGATTGCTTCTGTGGCGTAGGTGAGCTTGATGGAAAGATAGCTGGAACACAAAATCAACAAAACCTTGAATAGAGAAAGCCAAATGACTGAAACCTCACCATAGTGCAGAGCTATATAAATAAAGAGCGATGGAAGAAAAACATTGAAAGCCCTGAAACAGAATGTACGTAGCTCTATTAATGTCTGTGACTTTGTTTTTTTCACAGTAGCCCCAAGGCTGATGCTCACGATCCAGGCGGCTAAAACTCCTATGACCAGCCCTCCTGCGATTTGTAAAACGGGAAAAGGCAACTCGCTAATTTTTTCAATCCATGTCCAATCCATTATGAGATAAACAGGTAAATTCTAAAAACGTTTCGAAAATATCAACAAAAAGGAATAAGCCTTGAGATAATGGCATTAGTCGATGTTAAATGACTTTCTCAGTTTGGCTAGGAGGAAGGACTGCCGTTTCTCTGGGCATTGACCCAAAGCAAATCCATGGGCTGCTCGTTAAGTTTTCCTTGCCATTTGTAGTATTTGCCCTTGGGCCTTGAGAAAAGGATGTAAAGGCATAAGGGGCAGGAAATAAAAAACCCTGACGAACTTAAGTTCATCAGGGTAAAATGACATTGTCAACTTTGGGTGGAAGACCGGACTCGAACCGGCGACCTCCTGAACCACAATCAGGCGTTCTAACCAACTGAACTACAACCACCATGTTCCAAAAAGGAATGCAAAGTTATATGCATTCTCTCATTTTACCAATACCTATTTCCTATCAAATTTTAATCTGGCTCCTTTTTTACTTTCGTCAAAAGTGCCATTTGAATAAGCGAGGTGGCCCGAGACAAAAACGTGCTCAATTTTTGATTGAAAAGTATGCCCTTCAAAGGGTGACCAGCCACATTTTGCAAGGATATTTTCTTTTGACACCTTCCACGGGTTGTTTAAGTCCACCAATACTAAATCTGCGTGGTAGCCTTCTCTAATGTAGCCTCTTTCCTGTATTTCAAAACATTTTGCAGGGGCATGGCACATTTTTTCCACTAGGCGCTCAAGCGAAATCTTTCCCTGGTGGTAAAAGTCCAGCATGGCCACCAGTGAATGCTGCACTAACGGACCTCCCGATGGAGCGGACAAGTAAGGGTTGTTTTTCTCCTCAATGGTGTGTGGCGCATGATCAGTTGCAATTACATCGATTCTATCATCGAGAAGGGCACTCCATATTTGATCCCGGTCATGGGCAGATTTCACAGCGGGGTTCCATTTTATCCATTGTTGCTTTTCGGCGTAATCATCATCAGAAAACCATAGGTGGTGAATGCAGGCCTCTGATGTGATTTTTTTCTTGCCTAGTGGCAGGTCATTGCCAAAAAGTGACGTTTCTTTTCCAGTCGAAATGTGCAAAATGTGAAGTCTGGTATCGTGTTTTTTTGCCAGCTTCACCGCAAAAGATGAAGAGAGGTAGCATGCCTCTTCGTTTCTTATGAGGGGGTGCGCTTCAAATGGGATGTTCTCTCCATACTTTGATTTGAACGTTTCCAGGTTGCGCTTTATGGTTTCTTCATCCTCACAATGTGTAGCTATGAGAGTCGGCGCATTCGCGAAAACCTTACTCAACACATGCTCATCATCTACCAGCATATTGCCGGTAGATGAGCCCATGAATATTTTGATTCCACAAACTGACGAAGGGTCTGTTTTCATCACCTCATCGTAGTTGTCATTGGTGGTGCCCATGAAGAAGGAGTAATTGGCAAGAGACTTTGAACCACCTAGATCATATTTTGCCTGTAGCAATTCCTGTGTTGTAGTTTGAGGCACTACATTGGGCATTTCCATATAAGATGTCACACCACCAGCTACTGCTGCCTTTGCTTCTGTGTAAATCTCCGCTTTTTGCGTGAGGCCAGGCTCTCTAAAGTGTACCTGATCGTCTATCACGCCGGGCAGCAGGGTAAGTGATTCGGCATTGATTTCGACAATATTGGATTCAGTATCAACCTGAGGAGCAATTTTGGAGACACGGCCCTCCTCGATTAACACGTCCGACCGAAACGCACTGCCTTCATTGATAATCTCAACGTTCTTTATAATGTATTTGCTCATATCTTATTGTTCTAGGGAAACTTGAAAAAATCATGCACGACCTCAAATCAGATGATACTATCAATTGATATACAAAATTCAGAATTTTTTAGACACCAATCATAAGGGAGCAGAATTTATTTGCGTCAAATAAGCATAAATCAGCACAACATTTTGTTTTCACACATTTGTGATTAAAATCATATCGGAAACCCGATAATTTATCTATCATTGCTACAGAAAGATTGATTTAGTTCTGTCTTTCCATAGCTGGTTGAAAAGATCTTGTGGGGGCTTCACAGCCCCCCAGATCAACTTCATCGTTTTTCCGACCAGACCCAACTCCTCTCTACTAGTCTAGTTTTATTCTTTCTTTCCTATTTGCGATTTCCCAGGAGGTATAGAAAACCAACTTTCCAATTTTTGACATTTTATCGAAATTGATTTTTTCTATTGTATCGGTTGGTTTGTGATAATCCGCATGTGTGCCATTGAAATAGAAAATCACTGGAATCCCATTCTTGGCAAAATTGTAATGATCAGACCTATAGTAATATCTGTTTGGGTCATCGTCCGCATTGTAGGTGTAGTCCAGTTCTAGATTAGTGTATGTGTTGTTTGCTTTTTCGGATAACTCGTGTAGTTCGGTCGACAGCTTATCCGAACCTATCAAATAGATGTAATCAGGATTTTTCATGTGCTTGTCGTCCACTCTTCCTATCATATCTATATTCAGGTTAGCGACGGTGTTCTTCAAGGGAAAAGTTGGGTTTTTGGTGTAATATTCACTTCCGAGCAAACCTTTTTCCTCGCCGCTTACTGTTAGAAAAAGAATACTTCTTTTCGGTCTGTACCCGTTTTTTGCAGCTGTTGTAAACGCTTCAGCCAACTCCAAAACTGTGCTGGTTCCAGAGCCATCATCATCTGCACCATTGTTGATTTCTCCATCTATGATGCCTATGTGATCATAATGCGCGCTGATTACGAGTACTTCATCTGGATATTTAGAGCCTCTCAGAAAGCCCATCACATTTTCTGAACTCACACTTTTGATCAGCATATCAGCATTAATCAGAATCTCAGTGTTTGCGCCAATTCCTGAAGCTTTTAATTCTTCGAGAGGCTTGTCAAACATCCATTCGGTCATTTCACTTCCTACCAAGAGAATTTTGCTTCCTTTTTGATCAAACTCAAATTTCATCTTTCCACCCTTTTGATAGCCTCCATAGCGTTTCATTACAAAATCAAATCGAAACTGATCTTCTAGAATAAGAAAGTAACCTTTGGCTTTGGCCTTTTTCATAGCGGCCAGGTTGTTTCTAAAGTTTGTCCATTCTTTGTTGACAAAAGCCACAAATTTTCCTTCTATATCCAGACCGGCTAGCGTTGTGGAATCTCCATATCCGGCAAAAACCACCTCAATGTATTCTTCTCCGTAAGTCTCATTGCTCGAATAGTAAAGAAAGTCAGAGAAGTTTTCCTTTCGCTCTTCATCTTTCTGAAGGTACACCTGACTATAGGTGCCCATTTGCAGGTCAAAAGACTGCATGTAGCTTTTTCCTTCTGGTGATTCTACTGGAGCCTCAAGCCCAATAGATTCGTAATAGTTGGCAATGTATTCGGCAGCCATCTTTTGACCTTTCATGCCTGTTTCACGTCCCTCCAAACTATCAGATGCCAAAATAGAAAGATGCGCTTTCAGATCTTTCTGAGTTATAGTTTCAGCGTATTTGATTGCTTTTTTGTCTTGAGAAAAAATGGTTAGCGAGCACATGACGAGTGCACCTACGAGGAAGAATTTTTTGAACATAAATATATGATTATAATCGAAATTCAAATCTAGCGCAAGCTGCTGTAAGACCATAGCCGCTTGTCAAACAATCGCTTAAATTAAGGATTTACATAATAGCTTTGTAGCCAAGAAATTATAACCACCAGATCCTCTTTTTTTGATGAATGTAAATCTTAACGAAAGGGTTTCCTTTCAGTCACGTCACAACAGTCCGACGACTCAAGAGATTCAGGACATGTTGAGCACTTTGGGTGTTGATTCTATTGACCAACTTATTTCCCAAACTGTGCCAGAACCTATTCGGCTTACGGCCCCTCTTCAACTTGCAGAGACCCAAAATGAGTATGAATATTTGCTTAGCCTGAAGGAAACGGCTGAGAAAAATAAGGTGTTCAAATCATTTATCGGTCAGGGATACTACGGCACAATAGTGCCTGCCGTGATAAAAAGAAATATTCTGGAGAACCCGGGTTGGTACACGGCCTATACCCCATATCAGGCAGAAATAGCCCAGGGTCGCCTCGAGGCTTTGATCAATTTCCAAACGCTGGTTGTTGACCTTACGGGAATGGAAATAGCTAATGCTTCGCTGCTAGATGAAGGTACTGCCGCTGCGGAAGCAGCTTCCATGCTTCATAGCACGAGGAAAAAGGATAAAAAGCAGGCCAACGTTTTCGTCGTGGATGAGCGCATTTTTCCACAAACGCTCGCAGTGCTCAAAACACGCATGGCGCCAATTGGTGTTGAGTTGAGAATAGCCGATGTGGATAAAGTGGACCTTACAGATCCAAATATTTATGGGGTTCTGTTTCAGTACCCAGACAATGATGGTGCTGTGAAAGACCGATCTACTTTTGTAGCTGCTGCCAAAGAAAACAATGTTTCCGTCGCGGTTGCTTCTGATTTACTCAGTCTCTGTTTGCTTACTGCCCCGGGTAAATGGGGTGTAGATGTTGTAGTAGGAACCTCTCAAAGGTTTGGTGTTCCTATGGGGTTTGGCGGACCACACGCTGCATTTTTTGCCACAAAGGAAGAATATAAAAGAGCAATACCGGGTAGGATCATAGGTGTATCTAAAGATGCAGAGGGAAGTGTGGCTTACAGAATGGCTCTGCAAACAAGAGAACAACACATCAAACGTGAGCGAGCGACTTCAAATATTTGCACGGCGCAGGTTTTGCTGGCTGTCATGTCTTCCATGTATGCGGTTTATCACGGCCCAAAAGGACTCGAAGCAATAGCCAAAAGAGTGCATGGCATGGCAAAAGCAACATCTGAGGCACTGGCTTCACTAGGTATTGAGAACTTGAACGAAGCATACTTTGATACACTAAAGGTGTGTTTAGACGAAAGTCAAACCGTACAATTAAAAGAACTATCCGAATCTCGGAAGATGAACTTCCGCTATTTTGATGACGGATGTGTTGGTGTTTCATTTGATGAAACACACATGCCAAAAGATGCCAACGAAGTAGTTTCAGTTTTTTGTGAGCTGATGGGCATTCCAACTCAGGAAATAAAAGATGAGGTTTCATTCAATTTTCCACCCTCGCTGAGGCGAGAGAATGATTATCTGGAACATGAAGTATTTCACAGATTCCAGACGGAGCACGAGATTTTGAGATACATGAAGAGGTTGGAAAACAAAGACTTGTCTTTGGTTCACTCTATGATCTCACTCGGCTCATGTACCATGAAGCTCAATGCAACGACGGAAATGATCCCTGTCACATGGCCTGAATTTGGAGCTTTGCATCCGTTTACTCCAGCAAACCAAACTGCTGGTTACAGAATATTGATAGATGAGTTGAATTCCTGGCTCTCTGAAATCACGGGTTTTGCAGCCGTTTCTTTTCAGCCAAACTCAGGAGCTCAAGGAGAATATGCAGGGCTGTTGGCAATCAAATCTTACCATGAATCGAATGGTCAATCTAACAGAAATGTGGCTTTGATTCCGTCTTCAGCACATGGCACTAACCCGGCCAGCGCCATCATGGCCGGTATGAAAGTCGTGATTGTGGCTTGTGATGAGCTTGGCAATATTGATATCAGTGACCTCAAAGCCAAGGCGGAGCAACACCACCAAGATCTCTCTGCTTTGATGGTGACCTATCCATCTACTCACGGAGTTTTCGAAGAGGGGATCATGGAAATATGCCAGGTCATTCATGACAATGGGGGTCAGGTGTATATGGACGGAGCGAATATGAATGCTCAGGTGGGTCTCACCTCTCCGGCTATGATTGGGGCAGATGTATGTCATCTGAATTTGCACAAGACTTTTTGTATTCCTCATGGAGGAGGGGGCCCGGGCATGGGGCCGATAGGCGTGGCGGCTCATTTGATTCCTTTTCTTCCGGGAAATTGCGAAACGGCGGTTTCTTCAGCTCCATATAGTAGCGCGAGTATTTTGCCTATTTCGCATGCGTATATTGCCATGATGGGCGCAGAAGGACTGACAGAAGCGACGAAAGTGGCAATTCTCAATGCCAATTACATTGCCGCAAAGTTGAAGGATCATTATCCTATTCTTTACTCAAATAAGAACGGGAGAAATGCACACGAGCTAATTATAGATTGCCGGGAGTTCAAAAAATTTGGTGTTGAGGTAGAAGACATAGCCAAGCGCATGATGGACTATGGCTACCACGCCCCTACTGTGTCATTTCCTGTGGCTGGCACCATGATGATAGAGCCGACAGAGAGCGAAAGCAAAAGCGAGCTCGACAGGTTCTGCGAGGTGATGATTTCGATCCGGTCAGAAGTTGAAAATGTAAAAAATGGAGCAGCAGAGGCCTCCGATAATGTCCTGAAAAACGCACCGCATACTTACAGGTCAGTCATATCATCGGAATGGAACCACAGCTACTCTCGCGAGGAGGCAGCCTTCCCAATGGAATACCTTAGAACGGAAAAATTCTGGCCATCGGTGAGCAGAATCGACAGTGCATATGGGGATAGAAACTTGGTTTGCAGTTGTATTCCCGTGGAGGAATATGCAGATGAGCTGGCTTAAATTAGTTGCAGCTAGTAACAAAAAAGGCTCCTAAAACATCATTTTCGTCATCGAATGAGGCCTGAATCAGTCCGTCCACAGTGAAGTCATTGACAGACACGATCTGAACGAACCCTGATGTGGAGCTGTAGTTTTTTGCAGAGGCGGAACCTTCGTAAAACTTTACTGATTGAGCCGGCTTGGCAAAAGGGATGTTATACGTTCCTCGTGCTGCTGGCACAGTAAACTTAATATAGGGTGACGAAGGGTTGAGTACACCACACGGGTCGGTGGTGTCAAAATTCATCAGAATGATCGTTACATCACTCAAACTGAAATAGGCACTGCCCCCTTCAAATTCCCAGTCCTCTCCGGCTACTTTTCCGGAAGCTTTGTCCAGGTCTTGCAGAGTGCGGTCGTTGCATGAGGAGCTAAAAATCAAAAAACCGAAACACGCTAAAACTAATAATTTTCTCATCAGACCTTAATTTCAAACTCAAAATTAACCGTATTCTCCTCGCGATCAGCCACACCGTAGGTTTTCTCTGTAAAATCAACCTTTCCAAACCGGTCAACTGTTAAAACGGTAGACCCGACTGTTCCGTATTTTTCCGTGCGGATGCAGATCGCTGAGAGAGACTTTTCGAGCTCTCGCGAAACGCCCGTGTTTGGGAGCACCTCATCTTCAAATGTTTCTGTTGGAGTCAAAAGACTTAAGAGGTCCTCATGTGAAAAATCCTCTGTGATTGCTTCCTTAAAATTCTTTTTTAACTCATCCACCTTTGGCCAGGAAGTGTCCAGCAGTGCATTGCTCAGCCCGTGAATTCCCGGTTTCACGATATTCAGTTTCCTTTCATAATTGCTGTAATGAATCATGGTTTTAAAATCACAACCAAGAAAATTAAACCCATTATAATCGTCCGCTTGTTCATGAAGTTGCTTGACAAAATTTTCCGGGCCGCCATTGTTGTCCAAAAAACCCGTGACAATATCCCCCCTGCTTTTTGCATCTGGTTTTATGTTTTTGAGGTCGCGGTAATTGGTAAGCGCCCCAAACCTTCCGTCTTTCGAAACGCCCATCCAGGTGCCTAATGCCTTCAAGTCCCTACCCCCAAAGATTTGGGGTTTATCGTCCCAAAATCCGGCGGGAGATGTGGGCCTTTCGTAAAACTCATCGCGGTTAGCAGCAAGGATTAATTTGTATTTGGGGTGATTATCCCAGGCGAAAGCAATTAGACACATATATTTACCAAATTTTTAAAACCTGTAAAGAGAATAACGATCGGATGAGAAAAGTTCTGAGCCTGTTAATTGATTTTCAAAGAAAGCATTTTGACCTTAAACTGTATCTTTCAATAGCTGCTTTTTTGATAGTCGGCCTGATTTTCAATTATTCTCTTGATTTTGAAGACACTTACGTTGATGCCACTTACGGCACCATCTGGCATTGGTTCAATATGTTTTGGTGGCAGGCCTTGCCTTTTCTTGTTGTCTGTTTTTTGTTGTACATCCATGGAGTAAAACGTGACTGGCTTACCTCCCGGGACTTCTGGATCAAGTTTGTCATTGGTTTTGGTATCCTGGCGCTAGACCGTTCCTTTTCGCTGCACAATGAAATTCTGAAGAACTGGTTTTCAGGAATAGACTATTTTTTCGCCAGAAAATGTGTGCGATGGGCAGCTGGCATTTTCAATGTGGTCATCCCGATGATCGTACTTTCTCTTATTATAGAGCCGAAAGGCAGCAGGACGTATTATGGACTTGCCATCAAAAAGTTTGATGCCCGACCATATTTCGGGCTGCTCGCTCTCGCGGTGGTTTGTATTGGTATTGGCTCATTCTTCGGAGATATTCAAGAGTATTATCCGCGTTTTTCCTTCTCGAAAGGTGATGAGTGGGCTGCTGCTCATGACCTGCCCACCTGGGTTTCAGTCGCGCTGTACGAGTTGAGTTACGGTTCTGATTTTTTAGGAGTAGAGGCACTATTTAGAGGGTTTTTGATTTTTGCTTTTGCGAGAACCTTAGGACCATATGCCGTTTTGGCCATGGTCGCATCGTATTGCTTTTTGCATTTTGGCAAACCCCTACCAGAAGCTGTGAGCTCAATTTTTGGAGGTTATATACTGGGTGTAGTTTCGTATAATACACGCAATGTTTGGGGAGGGGTGATCATACATATTGGGGTGGCATGGAGTATGGAGTTGTTCGGCTATCTACAGAGATTGATTTAATTTTAAACTATGGAAATTTCAACGGTTTTGATATTGATTGTAGGGCTGCTGGCAGGAGCAGGTCTGGGGTATTTGCTCGCAAAGGTTACGACCAAAACAGGTGGTGAAGAATCACAAAAGTTGCAGATGGAACTAGAAATGGAGCAGAAGCAAAACCAGGCCCAAGCCGAGCAGTTTAAAGACTTGAATGAGCAGCTCAAAGAGGAGAGAGAAAAGATAATCAACCTCAATAGTGAGAAGTCCAGGCTGGAGGCGGATTACCGAAACCTGAATGAAAAACTGGAAGAGCAAAAGAAAGAGGTGGGTCAGCTACAAGAAAAATTCACCGTAGAATTCAAAAACCTGGCCAACGAAATACTGGAAGACAAGAGTAAGAAATTTACAGATCAGAATCAGAAGAACATAGGCGAACTGCTCAACCCTCTAAAAGAAAAAATAGAGCGTTTCGAGAAAAAAGTAGAGCAGAGCAGCAAGGAATCACTGGAGCAAAATACAGCTCTGAAGACACAGCTTGATCACATCAAAGAGTTGAATCAACGCATAACCAAAGAAGCCGAAAGCCTGACTAAAGCGCTAAAGGGAGACTCCAAAACGCAGGGAAACTGGGGAGAGATGCAGCTGGAAACCATCCTGGAAAAGGTGGGGCTGCAGAAGGATGTGCACTACTTCAAGGAGCAAAACTTCAAAAACGAAGAAGGAGCCAACCAGCGACTTGACTATATCATCAAACTGCCCGACGAAAAGTATTTGGTACTTGACTCCAAAGTTTCGCTCACGGCATACAGCAATTATTTTGATCATGATGATCCTTTGGAGCAAGCCAAATACCTCAAGCAACACATAGACAGTGTCAATAACCACATCAAGATTCTGGGAGAGAAAAATTACCAGAACCTCTATGAAATCAACCAACCTGACTTTGTGTTGATGTTTGTAGCTAATGAGCCGGCTCTAACTATTGCTTTGAAAGAAGACCAGAACCTATATGAAAAGGCTTTGGATAAGAATATCGTACTTGTTTCCACGAGCACACTTTTGGCAACAATGCGTACAGTGAGTTACATCTGGAAGCAGGATCTTCAAAATAAAAATGCAATAGAGATTGCCAGACAGGCCGGCGCACTTTACGATAAGTTTGAAGGGTTCACTGCGGATTTACTCAAGGTGGGAACCAACCTAAAGCAGACCAAGGACAACTATGATCTGGCTATGAATAAACTGTCTCAGGGTTCAGGAAACCTGGTAAGAAGAACCGAAAAACTGAAAGAACTGGGCGCCAAAGCAGCTAAGCAAATTGACCAGCGCTTACTCGACCGGTCGGCAGATTAAATAATAAAACCTAATTAGTTTTGCGCCTTATTTGAAGAAAACATGGCCATGCAGTTGACAGCAGAGAACAAACTCAAAAAACTCATTGTAGTTGGTGACAAGGTTTTGGTGAAACCAAAAAAGGAATCAGAGAAGACCAGTTCCGGGCTATTCTTGCCACCTGGCGTAAAGGAAAAGGAACAAGTGCAAAGCGGCTATGTGGTTAAAGCAGGCCCGGGCTACCCTATTCCATTGCCTCTGGATGAAGAAGAAAGCTGGAAGGGTGAAGATGATAAAGTAAAATATGTGCCTCTTCAAGCCAAAGAAGGAGATCTGGCTATCTTTCTTCAGAGTGCGTCTTTTGAGGTGATGTACGAAGGGGAAAAATATTTCATCGTGCCTCAATCCAGTATTCTCATGCTGGAAAGGGAAGATGACCTGTTCTAAATAAAGATCTTAAAGCGGGAAGCTTACGCTCCCACTAAAGAAGCCTCAAACTGTGATGTACGGGTGTACGCTGCTGGCTTGGACCCTGGTAACTGACTTTCTACGTGACTTCTCATCATCAATAGGCGACTGATCTTGGCCTTGTCATTTCCTGCTTTTTCGATATTTCTATCGATGTTTTTCAGGACATTCTGAATACAAAGCTTTGTTAACTGATCTTCTTCGAATATTTCGTAAACAAATCGCTGAGCGTTAAAACTAGTATTCATGATATAGCTGTTTTGGTTATTCCAACTTACATACTAATTATAATATTCCAAGAAAAGATTAGACGATCCGGTAAAATCAGTCGATGAATCGGAATAAACCTGTAGTGTAGTTTTCTAAACGCCGTGACCCTGAGCGAATTCTTTAGCGAAGTACGTCAATATGATGTCTGCCCCGGCGCGCTTGATTGAGAGCAGAGACTCGTCTCTCACACGCTCAGCATCGAGCCAGCCCCTTTCACCAGCGGCTTTTATCATAGCATATTCTCCAGAGACATTATATGCGGCAATAGGCAAATCAAAAGACGCTTTCAGATCAGAGATTATATCGAGATAAGTTAGCGCTGGCTTCACCATTAATACGTCGGCACCCTCGGCAAAGTCCAGCTCTGCCTCAATGATCGCCTCGCTCCGGTTGGCCGGATCCATCTGATAGGTTTTCTTGTCACCGAATTTTGGAGCTGAGTCAAGTGCATCTCTGAACGGGCCATAAAAAGCAGAGGCATACTTGGCTGTGTATGACATGATGCCCACATCTTCGAAACCATTGTTGTCTAAAACCTCACGCAGATACCCAACCCTGCCGTCCATCATGTCAGATGGTCCCACCATGTCCACCCCTGTTTCGGCCTGAGAAAGCGTCATTTTTCCGAGGATTTCCAATGTTTCATCGTTGAGGATTTTTCCATTTTCCACGATCCCATCATGACCATCGGAGCTATATGGGTCCATGGCTACATCTGTGATGATCATGGCTTCCGGAAACTCCGATTTGATTCGGCGAAGTGCTTGTTGGTAGAAGAATGAGCCGTCAAAACCCTTTGTAGCCAGCTTGTCTTTGTGATGTTCCTCCACCACAGGAAAAACATCAAAGGCCTTAATTCCTAGCTTGAGACATTCTTCTATTTCGCTAAGCATGAGATCAAGGCTGAGTCTGAATATCCCGGGCATTGAATCCACCTCTGTTTTTTGATTTTTTCCTTCAAGTAAGAAAAGCGGAAAAACAAAATCATTGACTGTTACCACGGTTTCGCGGGTTAGATCCCGGATGGTGGCATTAGCACGGTTTCTTCTTGGCCTTCTATTCATTTGGCTAAAATACTAACCAAATCTCAAAAGATTGAAGATAGAGTCAGGATCCAAATGATCAAATTGGATGCAACCAGCAGAATATCCAAATATCGAATCAGTTCTTTTTTAACTTGGGTGTCGGAATTTGTCATAACGATGGAAAAGGTTATAGTGTAATTTACGAGACTCAGGTTGCATATGGATTTCAAACTCGACCAATGCCGCAATAGCGTGGATGAGTGATGCTTTTTGGCTGAAAAGAACTGCCAATATGACCTGAGTTAGGTTTTTAAGTGACGTGTCGCATTATAAATTTCAAAAGGCCTGATTATATTGACTTAAAACATCAATGTGATTGTTGCTATTATAGGGTTTATAAACTGACTAAATTTATTGGCTAAAGCTGTTTTGATTTAAATCTGTAGTTATGAATATCAAGAATATACTCGTCCCCGTCGATTTTTCAGAATGCTCTAAAAATGCGTTGCGATTTGCCATTGATATGGCAAAGAAATTTGGTGCAAAGATCCATATGGTCAATGCTGTACATGTGCATACAGCTCACCCCGATCTGGTGGGGGGAGGCTTGGTACAGGCCGTGGTAAAGGATTATGAAGAGCAAGTGAAGGCTTCATTTGACAAACTGGAACAAGAGGTAATTGAATTGAAAGATGTGCCGCACAGTGCTGATCGGTTTTTGGCATATCTGATTGATGCGATCCATACAGAGGCAGAAACCAAAAATATAGATTTGATTGTGATGGGCACACGTGCTGAACACGACAAAGTGGAGCACATGCTGGGGACACACGCCTCAGATGTGATAGAAGCAGCAGTGGTTCCAGTATTGGTTATCCCGGAACAATGGAGTGGCACTATAGAAAAAATAGGATTTGCTTTTGAATCAGTTGAGATCAAAAATCTTTCACGGTTGGCCATGCTGAATAGCATTGCGAACAAATTCAATAGTAAGGTTCTCGGTTTTAGCGTTCACAAACCGGGAACGGAAATCAGTGTTGCAGAGCAAAAGGTATTCAAGGAAATCGTGTCTTGTTTTGATGATTCGGTGGCTTCTGTAAGATCAATAGAAGCTGAAAACCCGATAGACGGAATCCTTAGTTTTACTAATGAAGCCAATATTGACATGCTGGCGTTGATTCCAAAGAAGAAGAATTTTTTCCAACGATTATTTCAAACCTCCGTCTCTAAAAACGTTGCGCTCGACATCAACATTCCGTTGTTATCTTTTCGAGAGTAAAGCCTATGAAATACTCGATCAGGCTTTTCGATGAGTCCGACTTTGAGGACTTGCATAGAGCCTTTGTGCAGGCGTTTTCCTCCAATGCAGTTCGTTTCCAGCCGAGCGATCAGGCTTTTCGTAACCGCATTTTTAATAAATTAAATGTCTCCTTAAAGTCATCTGTGGTTGCTCTAAATCAAGACCATGACATGGTTGGGTTCAGCCTGTTTACTACAGGGCAGTACGAAGGGGTCAATGCCGCCTATAGTGGTGGGGTGGGCGTTATTTACGAGGATCAGGGAAAAGGTCTTGCTACCAAAATGTTTGAATATGCCTTGCCTCTTTTGAAGGCTCAAAAAATAAACAAAGTAGTGTTGGAGGTGGTCACCACCAATCAACGCGCACTGCGGTTGTACGAGCGCCTCGGGTTTACCTACAAGAACAGACTAAAATCTTTTAAGGCGCACACAGAGATAAAAGCAGGCAATAGTGAGGTGAAAATCAAGGAAACAGAAAATCCGCAGGAGGGGTATGAAAAGTTTTGGACTTTCGATCCGGCTTTTCTTGACAGCTCTGGTCACCTCATCCACAACCTGCAAAATGAAACAATTCTTGAGGCCACTATTGATGGTCAGCTGTGCGGGTATGTCATTTTTCAATCAAGGTTGGGAAGAGTTTCTCAAATTGCTGTCGGAGAAGCCTACCGAAATCAGGGAGTGGGAGCTGCGCTCATGGCTAATGCCCAGGAGCTGAGTGCGCTCAAAGAAATTACCATTATGAATTTGCCGGAGGATGCACATACGTCAATTTTGGCACTAGAAAAACTTGGCTTCCGCAATGAAGTGGATCAGTTTGAAATGGAATTGATAATTTAGTCTATGCTTTTCCAACAACCGGCAAGAAGCCTTACTTCTGACTCGGATATTGATGCGCGAAGGATAAAAATGGGGTCAGTATCAGTGTTTTGTTATTGCTGGAGATATCCAATTCAGAGATCTATTTGTCAGCGAAGCATATAATAGGGAGGTCAGAAATCTGGCCCAAAAAAGTAAACTTAATGCCTGAAGAAAATAACCACAGCACGTTGCTAGAAGTGAACTTTGAGTCGCTCATCCATAACCTGAACATATATAGAAATAAGCTGGAACCGAAAGCCAAAATGATGGTGATGGTGAAGGCTTTTGCCTATGGTGGTGGTCTGAGTGAAATAGCTCAAATGCTGGAGGATCAAAAGATTGATTATCTAGGGGTTGCGTATCTGGATGAAGCCGTCACCTTGAGGCGAAAAGGAATAACCCTGCCAATCATGGTAATGAACACTGACTGGAACCGGTTTTCACTAACAGAAACTTTTGACCTGGACCCGGAGATCTACAGCCTTCCGATGATTAAAAAACTCATTGAGGGATCAGAAAAACCACGGCCGATTCATTTAAAAATTGAGACAGGAATGAATAGACTGGGTTTTGTGGAGCAGGATATGGCGGAACTTATCCAAACACTAAAATCGAATCCTCAGATTCATGTAGCAGGTATTTTTACACATTTTTCCAGTTCGGAGGAGGAGGCCAACGATGCGTTTACCCGAGGACAAGCCGATAGATTCAACACCGCCTATGATCAACTGGTGGATGCCTTAGGTTATAGCCCCATCAAACATGCACTGAACTCATCCGGCATAGTTCGTTGGCCGCAATATCACTTTGATATGGTGAGGTTGGGAATAGGGCTTTATGGGCATGATTCTTCCGCAACTATTTCCAACCTGAGAGCCATCAGCTCTTTGAAGAGTCGTATATCGCAGATACGCAAGGTCAAGGCAGGAGAAAGCATAGGTTATTCCAGAAAGGGTACTGCCCAGAAGGATGGCAAGATTGCTGTAGTACCGATAGGTTATGCCGACGGGTACATCAGAAAATTTGGGAGAGGTGTGGCGTATATGACTGTCAATGGGCAGAAAGCACCTACAATCGGGAACGTATGCATGGATATGACCATGCTGGATGTTACGGGTTTGGATGTGCGTGAAGGAGACGAGGTGATCATCTTTGGTAAAGACCCGAATATAGAGCAGCTGTCTCATTGGGCGGAGACTATTCCCTACGAAATACTAACTAATGTAAGCCAGCGCGTGAAACGGGTTTTTGTGAGCGAATGAAAAAAGCCCCACAAAATGTGAGGCTTCACTCCCAAAGTTTTCTCAAAGCCATCTGGGAGTTAATATGGCTAAGATTACAATTACTTTAAAGTGACGGTGGTCATTTGATACTTCTTTCCGTCGTATCCATGCAGATATACTTTGCCGTCTTTGCTCAGGTACATGCCGTACGCTCCTACCAATATTTCGTCATCGATTATCACAGGTTCGCTCACTGCTCCGGTCTTTTTATTGATCATTATCAATTTCCCAAAAGCAAACACCTCATCTATTTTGACATACTTAGTGTAGGTGGCATAATCCGTGCTGTAAGAACTCGAAACTGTACTTCCTGGGGTCATGCCTGCGTTCATTTTTCTGTATAGAACATAATACCAATCTCCTTGCTGTTGGATGGTCACAGGATAGTCAAAAAACCCTTCGCTTGCACGTGATGACTTTGTTTTACTCCAGCCTCTAACACCCAGAGGAATATTTACTCCTTGTTTAGGCGTCCAATCTGCACTGGCCAGCATTTGCTTTCTGTTCCCCGTCTTTGAGTCCATTCGGATAATAAAATCTCCAATCTCTTTCACCTTACCAAGAAGCAAAATCTCATTTTCCAGTTCTGTTACCTCACTTATCTCAGGAATCTCTCTTTTTTTGATGAACGCCTTCACTTTTTCGCCTTTGGCCACATCAAAATCATTGAGATCTGTGGCTGTGAACTTCTTTGCAAAAGCCACCTTATCGCCTGTCACTTTGAAAACATTCAGAGCCTCAAACTGCGTCCCCTTGCCGTATGAGATTGCCGTGATGATATAAGATTCACCAAATTTCCTTAGTTCAAACTTGGGAGGTACTATGTTGGCCAATCCCTGAAGGGGAGGAAAGTTGAAATCCACCAGGTCTAGTTCAACTTGTGAAAGCAACTCACCCTTATTGTCAAACTGCAGCATGGTAACTCCTTGATATTCCGAGTTTTTGAAATGAACGCGATTGTTTTCGATAGTTCCTTTTGTATCCCTTCTCAGCAACACGGCCACCCCGTCATCGGTTTTGAGAGATGCCAGGCTGTGCATGGTGTGACCAAAATCGATATAGTTTTGATCCACCCACTGCATACTCTCAGTGTCATAGGTTCCAACCAGATATCTTGTTTGTAACCAATCGGCGCTGGCGTCCATCCCAATTTTGACCCTGCCACTAGCCAGTCCACCCACGATTACTTTGTCTCCTTTAGGAACAAAAGCATGTGTGGCCAAAGAACTGAGTCCGAGGAAGCCTTGCTCCAGCACTTTGCTGCTGTATTTTTCTACTATTGGGCCATCGGCAAGGACGAAATCAAGAAGGAGACTTTGATTGCTTTTCCCCATGAGTAAGGTCTTGTCAGACTCCTTTTCAAAACGATAGCCTTTGAACCCGAAGATGTCCGATACAGGCGCAAAATAGCCATCGTAAGCGATGGCGTTCCAGCCCAAATCAACGCGTTTGAACCAGACCATCTGCTGGTCGAAGTTTTCGAACTGATCTTCTTCAAGGAGAGTCTCGTCTATTTGAAGATCGAATTGCGTGACGTTTTCTGGTTTGAATAACCCCGTTTTCGGTCCCGATACTTTGCCTTTTTCATTGATGCTCACAAGATCAAAGCTTCGTGGGCTTTTGCGTTTTTCGCGATAGGTGTACAGCGTTTGGAGTTGCTCTTTGTTCTCGTCCCAGTACGAACCACTGTACTGTCCGAATTTACGTGCTTTCTTGCTGATGGGCATTTCGTAGGTTTCCACTTCCACTTTTTGGCTTAAAGCCGACCCACTAAAGAGAAGAATAAATAGAATGTTTGTTAATACTTTTTTCATGGCTTTGAGATTTAAAATTTGATATCCCAAAGCTCCTGTGTTATTTTCCGCTTTTAACTCGTGGCAATCCGGTATATGGCTCGTGGTAATTAGCGAATTTGGAGGCTAAAGGGGTTTCACAAAAAAAAATTACAATGTATTTGAGGCTTTATATCCTTCTGATTATTCTTTTCGCTAAAGCGCATTTTTCGCTAGCCGCTCAGGTTGATAGTTTGCTTCAGCAATACCATGCCGCGGAAAAATATGATGACAAGGCACAAATCGCATATCAGTATTGTAAACTAAACCTCTATAGAAATCCGGATCAATGCGTGAAGCTTTCAGCTGACATCATTAGCCATTCGGGAGAGTTATCGGATTCCACGATGATCTTCAATTTTTATAATATCCCTGCTATCATTTATCAGAAAAGAAACAAGCTTGATTCTGCTGATATCCTTTTTAGGAAGGCCGAAGAAATTGCGATCAGCCTCGAAGTTCAAGAGTTGGTACTCAAGGTGGCCAACAATATTGGCCTTTTATGTCGTGACCGGGGAGAGTATAAGGAGGCACTTGAAAAGTGGCAGTTGGCGCTGGACGGATACAGGCAGATAGACGATCTTCCCATGGAAAGTTATGTCTTGATGAATATCGGCAGCACATATTATATTCTTGAGAACTGGTCTTTGGGTAATCAATATCATCGGGCAGCACTTCAGGTAAACTTGGGTCTGGAAGATCCGCTGCGAATAGGAAAGTCTTATAGCGCACTTTCATATAGTTTCTCACAGGGAGGAAATATGGATTCAGGAATATATTTCAATGAAAAGGCCATTGCCTATCTGGAACAGGCCAATGACATGTTTGCTTTGGCCAATGCCAAAAGGTCAAGATGTTCAGATTTGGGATTGTTGAAAAAATATCAAGAGTCCTGCGATTGCTATCGGGATGTTTTGGAACTGGACAAAAAAATGGGCAATCTCAAAGGAATCATGATTTGCCATAAAGATTTAGGAACCAATTATAGCAACCTGAACCAACTTCCCCTGGCTATCACTCACTTGCAGGAAGCGCTGAAATTATCGCGTCAAATTGGCGAAAAACGAATAAGACAGACTATTCATTATTCTTTATCAGTCTGCTACTTTAATCTCAACAGGTTCGAAAAAGCCTATTTGCATTCGGATACATCAGCAATGATGCAAGATTCGCTGCGTGGTTCAGAAATCCAGAAACAATTGTCAGAGCTCAATGTGAAATATGAAACCTCACAAAAAGAACGTGCTCTTGCAGAGCAGGATTTAGAGATTCAAACTAAGAACGCCACCATTGCCCAACAGCGCAACCAGAATATTTTGTTGATTGCTTCTATTGTAATAGTGATTTTGATAGTCATGATCGCTTATGTCAGAAGCAAATCCATTCAAAAGCAAAAAGTACAGATGGCCATCCTGAAGGAAAAGCAAAAGGGGTTTGAGAGCGTGCTTCATGCTACTGAGGAGGAGAGAAAGAGAATTAGCAAAGATCTGCACGATGGCATAGGCCAGCAGTTGAGTGCGCTGAAACTGGCTTTGAACAACATCACAGGAAAAATCTCTGATGAAGGTCACCGTGAAGATCTGGAGCTTATCACCGAACAGTTTAGCAAGTCGGCAGATGAAGTGAGACAGATATCGCACCAAATGATGCCGAGAGCATTGATGGAAAAGGGGCTAATCGAAGCGGTTGATGATTTGCTCCAAAGCTCATTTCAATTTTCGGAAATCAAATATCAGTTTGAGCACCACAACGTTGATGAGCGGTTTGATGAGCGTATTGAGATTAGCCTTTACCGAATCATTCAGGAATTGGTCAACAACGTGATCAAGCACTCTGAGGCATCAGAAGTATCCGTGCAGCTTTTAAAAACGAAGGATAAGCTGATTCTTTTCCTTGAGGACAATGGAAAAGGAATGGCCGATGGTACAAACAAAGGACATGGCCTGATCAACATCAAGAGCCGACTTGACATGGTCCACGGAACGGTCAGCTACGAGCCTTCTCCCGTATCTGGAACCTCCGCAACAGTAACCATCCCTATCCATGAGTAAGAAGAGTATAATTATCGTTGATGATCATCACCTGGTGGCGCAGGGTATCGCTCGCTTTTATGAGAACGACCCAGACTTTGAAGTCGTCACGATTTTTGAAGATCCACACGAGGCTTTGGGTAAGATCCCAATGCTGAAACCAGACATAGTGCTGACAGACCTGGACATGCCCGGGCTCAACGGGCTGGAGTTGGTTCAGAAGCTGTCGATGCTCCGTCCTGCGATTAAGTTTGTCCTGCTCACCATGCACTTGAACCAGGAAGTAATCAAGAAAGTGCTGGAAATGAAATTGGACGGGTATTTACCGAAAAATGCCGATGAAGAGGAGTTTAAACTTTGTCTGGCTCAAGTTTCGCAAGGCAAAACCTATTATTCTCAAAAAGCCATAGCTGCCCTGTCTAATCAGGCAACCGAACTACAGAAGACAGGAATTAATAAAACCCAAAGCCTTTCAGCCAGGGAAACCGAAGTTTTAACACTCATAGCAGAGGGCTTGTCAACGAGGGAGATTGCAGAGAAGCTTTTCATAGCTGTCAGAACCGTGGAAACGCACAGGAAGGCCATTTTAGAAAAGCTGGGAGTCAATAATGTTGCCGGAATGGTGCGCATAGCCGTTCAGGAAGGGTTGGTTTAACCCCCACACCCGAGCGTTCTCTTAAAATCTATGTCAGGAAAACCAGCACGGTTTTCTGTTTCTTCATCGTCAAAAGAATCTGTGCTTTCATCTTCAGTCGTATCCTGAGTATTTTCTTCATCACTGATTCCTTCCTCATTCTTTTCTTTGGGGTCCATATTTCTAAAACCTGTTGCGCATGTTCTAAGTTCGGCATTCCAAACCAAAAAAGGCAAAATCTTATCATATTTGCCGCATGAAGGCAGATATCACAGATTTACAGATTGGTGTTCTTGGTGGCGGGCAGCTTGGCCGTATGATGATACAGTCAGCGATTGACCTCAACCTCAATATCCACTGCCTTGACCCTGATGCCAACGCGCCTTGTAGCCGCATAGCCAACAGTTTTACACACGGCAGCCTCAAAGACTATGATACCGTGATGGCTTTTGGTGAGCAAATGGATGTGCTCACTATCGAGATTGAGGCTGTGAACACAGCGGCATTGAAAGATTTGGCTAAAAAAGGAAAACAGGTATTTCCTCAACCAGACATCATCGAACTGATACAAGACAAACGCAAGCAAAAGACATTTTATAAAGCTAACCGTATCCCTACGGCAGATTTTATCCTTACGGAAAATAAAGAAGAGGTTAGGAAACATGCCGATTTTTTGCCGGCTGTGAACAAGCTCGGTACAGATGGTTATGATGGACGTGGCGTTCAAGTGATAAAGTCGGAGACTGATTTGGACAAGGCCTTTGAAGCGCCATCACTGCTGGAAAAGCTCATTGACTTTAAAAAAGAGCTGAGCGTAATTGTGGCTCGAAACGAGTCGGGTGAAGTG
>JBDVMP010000102.1:0-15708 GCA_039970095.1 Cyclobacteriaceae bacterium | reverse complement strand
TCTCTCACTCCAGCTGCTGATCCGCAGGTATTCTCAGGATTAGCGCCTGATACTTACTCTATCGTCATCACTGATGAAACTACTGGGTGTGTCTCTAGCCTCTATCAGGTGATCATTGGATCTGACCCTAGTACGCCGGTTCTATCAGCCACTATTACAGAGGATGAATATTGTACAGGCGGAAACGGAACTATAGCCATTACAATTGAAGCTCCAGTTGGCAATAGCAGAGATTTATCAGAATACACTTTCGACTGGTACAATGGTCAAGGAACTTCCGGCACTCAATTTGTAACAGCTTCTGTTGGTGACAATGCCGCTAGCGCTGGTGGTGATGAGCAAACAGGACTAAGTGCTGGTTTTTATACTATCGTAGCAACAACCACTGCATCACCAGGAATTGACTGCTCTGATCAAATCATTGTAGAGGTGAAAGACAATCCAGACTTGCTGAGCGTACCAGTTTCCGGAACAGATCTTTCTACCAACATCACCAACTGCTCTCCTGAAAATGGGCAGATCATTATTGATGGCATAACTCTGAACGGAGCAGATATAACTGATGAGGCTACTTTAGCATCCTATTCGTATGAACTATTTGATTCTAACGATGCTTCACTTGGAGCATTTGCGAATGCCGGATCGGCAACCGCCAATGACTTCCCAAGCACAAACGCAGATTTGTCAGCTGGAACATATTTCGTAAGGGTAACAAATACAACCACAGGCTGTATCTCAAGTCCAAGGGCGATCATAATTGATAGTGATGCCTCCAAGCCTGAGTTGAGTCTGGTTGTAGATCAGGTAAATACCTCATGTGATCCTGCAACGGCAGATGGTGAACTTACAGTGACCGTTTCAGGTCCTGATTCTGATAGCAACTATGATGTGCAGTGGTACTTCGGTGTGATTACCAGCGGAACCGCCGAATTGTTAGCAGATGGCGTAGCTGCCGCATCAGGATTTACTCCAAGTATTTCCACTTCCGGCTCTGCACCTACTATGACTTCTAATATTTCAGGTTTGATGGAAGGAAGCTACTACGTTGTTGTCACGGATAATTCAAACCCTAACAACGACTGTAACCAGAATTTTGCCAAAACCATCATTCAGGACACCACTTTCAACATCAGCTTGAATTTGTCGGTACTTACTCATCAAACCAACTGTACTCCAAATGGCGAAGTTGAAGTGACATCCATAGATTTGACAAGGTTGAATGGAGCCAGCACAAGCAACACTTCCGGTGTTGGTGGAGTAGCCCCTGTATTGGCTGTTTATGATCTGGAACTTTTGGATGAAAACCTGAGTAACCCGGTTACTATTTCCTCGGATGCTGACCTTCAGGGTTTAAGTGCTGGCACTTATTACATACAAGCCACACATCAAACGTACCAATGCGTTTCTTTGGAGAAACAGTTTGTAATCAACGAGACTATCTTCTACCCTGAAGCTGCTGCAGAGACAGTTACACAGAATTCGAGTTGTACCACTTCAGGAAACGGGTCAATCTCTATTACCCTTGAAACAGACGGGGTGGCTAACGCTTACACCGTAGACTGGAGAGACGGAAGTACTGCAAGTGCACCAGCAACCTCCGGTACGGTTACTATTGCGGCAAACACGTTCACATTGAGTGACCTATCAAGTGGATTCTACACTGCTATCATTAATGATGCAACTAGCGGATGCTCTGTAAACTTCACATATGAGATAGGTGATAGCCTAAGATATCCTGTGGTTAATGTACCTGCCGATCAAATTGTTCACAATACAATATGTAACAACCCTGGCAATGGAACAATCACAATCACCGATGCGGATATCACCATTGCAGGAACTCAGCCTGGAACTACGGCCTTCACATGGACATATAGTAACGGTGCAGGAACAATTGTTGACCAGGCGATCCCAAGTGCTAGTCCTATCGTTTTAACAGATTTGGATACTGACACCTATACGCTTGTAGCGACTTCAGCTACGGGCTGTGCGTCATCGTCTTTCGATGTTATCATATCGGATGAAAGTCAGAACCCGGTTATCGACTCATTCACCATGACTCCAAATTCAAATTGCACGGGAACAGTAGCTCTCGGAGCAATTGAAATAACTTCTATAGATGGAGCGGCTCCTTCCGCTGGATCATACACTTATCAATGGTATGTTGGAAGCAGCGCAACCGGAGGTCAGGAAGTCAATACAATTCTTGGTGAGACTGACGATGCGGAGTTGTTGCAAAATGTCCCTGACGGGTTCTACACTGTAGAAATCACCAATACAGATGCCACTAGCAACACCAATTGTAGTTCTACTCAAACCATAGAAGTGCAAAATGACCCTGAGTATCCTATCATTTCTTCATATGAGGTAAATAAAAATCTGATCTGCACAGTGCCTGGAAATGGCTCATTCGTAGTGACCGGAGTAAGGTATCAGGGCAACAGCTTAAACATGGGTAACAGTACAGATTCTTTGAATTTGACTACAAACTTTACACTGTCCTTATTCGATTCTGATGAGGTCTTCATTAAAAACGGTGACGCTGCTAATCCTATGGAGATTAGCGGGTTGAGCGAAGGTTCATATTTCGCTGCAATAGAGCCGATCGACTCAGAGTGTGAATCTCAGAAAGTTCAATTTGAGATCATAGACAAACCATTCAACCCTGAGATTCAGATTGTAGTTGTTGAAGC
The DNA here is from genome assembly GCA_039970095.1 of Cyclobacteriaceae bacterium. Classification (GTDB taxonomy): domain Bacteria; phylum Bacteroidota; class Bacteroidia; order Cytophagales; family Cyclobacteriaceae; genus JAMZMI01. The sequence continues at coordinate 13,015 of JBDVMP010000102.1, read as the reverse complement.
TGACTCTACATGTTCAACCACTGGCACAACTCCAAATGGTGCATTACTTGCCATACCGGACAATGCCAGCAACCCTATTCATATAGATTCTTCTTATGTGTTTACATGGTTTGAAGTTGATGCGGCTGGGACTAGACAAGGCGCGTCCTTAAGCAGCAACGATACGTTATTTAGCCAATATGCTGGCCGATATGAGGTAGTAGTAGAAAATGTAAATGCCGGATGTACATCCCAAGCATATTTCACTTTAGAAAACATACCTCTTGAAATCGAGATAATAGCAGTTGATTCAGCTAATATGACCACATGCTCTCCTTCAAATGCTTATCTGGAAGTAACGAGTATGAATACAGGTTCTTTGAGTGATTATACGTTTGCGTTCTACGATCAAGACCCGAGTGCTGGAAACCCAACACCGATACAAGACGGAACGGATTCTATTGCGTCGGCTGCTGTTTCAGGAACAAGTATTTTGGCTGGCGATTATTATATAGTAGCCACTAGCATCGCCACAGGCTGTGTTTCTAATATCTATCAGATCGAGATTGAGGACGAAACCACACCTCCTGTTATTGTGCTTGATGACTTTAGCCTGCAGATGAATTGTGATCCTACTAACCCGAATGGAACGTTAACTGTATCGGCCAACGGATCTCAGGACAATACGCTTTACACCTTTGAGTGGATAGACGATTCTGACGGTTCCGTCGTAGAAGCAAACAACGCCTCTGCTTCAGGACTTTCTGCTGGCAGCTATACGATCAATGTAACGGAGGTAGCAACTGGTTGTACAGCATCTGAGACATTTGGAATGATCGATGACCTATTGGATCCAATACCGTTGACTCCACAAATCACTCATAACACGAATTGTATTGACCCTAATGGGCAAGCATCCGTAAACATCAACATTACAAGTGATGAGTTCACAACAAGAGGAATTACAATTCAGGATTTTGGATTCTACTGGTACACTGGAAACTTAGAAGGTACCGTGCCTGATCTCAATGCTGCGGATACCGTCTCCAACTTCTACACCGGACTAGCAGAAGGAACTTATTCTGTCTATGTAATCAACGAAACTGACTCTGGGTGTAACGGAACATGGAGGGTTGTTAACGTTCAGGATAAATCAGTAAAACCTGAATTCAGAATTGACATAGTCAATCACTTGACTATATGCTATCCTGACAAGCCTAATGGACGTGCCAAAGTTGGATTCCCAATTGAGAACATTTCGGCATACTCGTTTACATGGTATGATGGACCTACAATCAATGATGACTCTCTGAAAACGGGATATTCGATCGACTCCTTGTCTGCGGGAACTTATGCTGTAGAAGTAACAAGTCTGATTACAGGGTGCTCAATAGTAGGAACCTTCGATATCATAGATGCTACAGAAGAAGTACCTGCACCTTCCCTCTCTTTGCTAGGCCATAGAACAAGCTGTGTGGAACCTGACGGCAGAGCTCGAGCTAGTGTAGCTGGACAAACAGAAGGTTACGAATTCAATTGGGCCAAAAAAGATAGCCCTACAGACATTGAATTTACGGGAGTAGATTATGGCCAAATGGATACCACAACATACGTTGTGACAGCCACGGATCTTGCTACTGGATGTACGTCTGATTCTAGAGAGGTCACCATCCTTAATAGGATAACAGACCCAGAATTTGAAATCAGATCAAAATCCTCATTATGCCTAAGAACAGAAGATGGTTCGCAAAACCAATTTAACGGTCAGGCTGAAATCGTATTCCTAAATGACAGTACCGGACAAATTGCCACAGAAGTGAAATGGTCCGGCCCGTATAGTATTACCTCAACCGAATCCACTCTAATTGATGCGCCTCCAGGACTTTGGAGTGTAGAGTTCAAGGCTAACAATGGTTGTCTCTATATTGCGGAATTTGAAATTGAAACGTCTTTGAGGGTTTACAATGGTATGTCTGTCAACAATGATGGAGACAATGAATTCTTCCTTATCGACTGTATCGATCAGTTCCCAGATAACAAAGTGACCATATTCAATAGAGATGGAACACGAATCTTCGAAATTGAAGGTTATGACAACTTCGACAAACGATTTGACGGGGTTAGCAATGTTGGAAAATCAGGATTTGTAATGCCAATGGGTACTTACTTCTATATCATAGAAAAAGGTGATGGTAGTGACCCAATCCAAGGATATTTAGAATTAGTTCGTTAATTTGCTTCAGATGAGATTTTTAAAACACATATTTCTCGTGACATTGCTAGGTCTGGCCATAGGAGCCAGTGCCCAGCAAAGAGGTTTAACTTCTACCTATCCGTTTAACGGACTTCTCTTGAACCCTGCCTATGCCGGCAGTCTGAATGTGCTCTCAGTCATAGCCGTACACAGAAACCAATGGGTAAATATTGAAGGAGCACCTGTGCATCAGGCTTTCACGGCACACAATTCTTTCATATCAAATCAAATAGGCGTAGGTCTATCCGTTACTAGAGATAAGATTGGTTCTTATGAAAGTATCTCTACCTATGCAAGCTACGCTTACAAGATTCATACGTCACTTGGCGTTTTGTCAATGGGGATTCAAGGAGGTTTCGACAATAGGCGCGCAAGCTATGACGACATAGAACTGCTTGACCCCAATGATCCTGTTTTCATAGACAATAGTCGATTTACGCCGAACGTAGGTCTGGGTCTTTATTTTGCCAACCCTTTCATGTATGCCGGGTTTTCTGCTCCGTACATTATTGAAAACAAAACCTTAAACATCAAAGAGGGTGGTTCTAGTGTAGCAAGCGGGCGAGAAAGCAGGTATTACTATTTCACCGGCGGTCTGATTTTGCCATTATCTGACAATGTCAAAATCAGTCCTTCTATACTCATAAGAAAACAAGAAGAAAACAGACTTTCTTATGAATTAACCCCTATGTTGATATTCGAAAATATCGCCTACATAGGTCTTGGAATAAGGAATTCTGGCGAAGTTATTTTCCTTGGTCAGTTGCTACTCAATGAAAATATTAGGGTCGGGTATGCTTATGATGCGGCCACTTCTGACCTGGGAGGGTCCACCACGGGCTCTCACGAAATCATGGTCAACTACCGGATTAAGCTGCACAACTACAAGAAGCACCCTCAATGCCCCGTTTATTTCTGATTAGTTCCGCTGAGGTCGGCTAGTAATGAGTTGATCAGTGAAAGTATCAAACTAAAAAGCAGGGCCCACCAAAATCCGCCTACCCCAAAACCAGGGACTATGGCGTCTGCAAGCATTATCATCAGTGCATTGATAACCAGTAGAAACAACCCAAAGGTGAAAACAGTAAGCGGAATAGTCAGGATAATCAATAGCGGCTTAACTGTCACATTGAGCAGAGACAGTAATAGCGCCACAATCAATGCTGCAAAAAAGCTTTCTACATAAACACCCGGCAAAAGGTAGGAGGCTAAAATCACAGCAAGTGAGGATAACAAGAGCCTAACGAAAAAGTTCATACCATAAGTTTTTAAGAGTTTGAAACATATTTATTTCTGAGCACATTCATGTGATGCTGAAAATGCCCAGGAATAATATAAACCAAAGCACGCACCGTAAATGTTTTACCAGAAGCGATCCCCTCCCGGGATAAAATATCTTCGTTGAACGTCTCAATCAGTTTGATGTTGCAAACTCTCAACCCTTCCATTTCTTCCAGAAGAGAATTTTTAGATCGCTCATCAAAGAAACCATTAGTCACATACTCGTCTTGATCAAATGCGGGAAGGTGTTGCTTCTCTCCTCTCGCTATAGAAAACGCTCTGAAAGCCATCATGCGCTCAACGTCAATCATATGCCCTACCACCTGAGCAATACTCCACTTTCCTCGCGCATAGCTATACCCCAACCCATCAAACGGAAGCGATAGAATCAAATCTTCAAAGTCCTCGAGTTGATCCTCCATCACCTTGATGATATCTTCCTCTTCAACACAGTTAACATACCCTCGATAAAAGGGATCATATTCACTTTTTTTCGGCCTGGCTATGATCATAATCTAGTCTTTAAACCAACTGGCATATTTGATGTAGTTTTTCGCAATACGTAATTGCATTTCTCGATTCTCACCAGCCACATCCTTTACTTTTTTGGCCGGAACTCCCGCATAAATACTCCCTTCCTCAATGATAGTTCCTTCAAGAACCACCGCTCCTGCAGCCACTATTGCACCCTTTTTGACGACCGCTCCATCCATCACTATAGCCCCCATGCCTACCAATACACCATCCTCAAGCGTACAGCCATGCACCAGCGCATTGTGACCGATAGACACATCACTACCGATAGTTGTGGCAGCCTTCTCATAGGTGCCGTGTATAGTTGCATTGTCCTGAATGTTGGTACGATCACCAATCCTGATGTAATTAACATCGCCTCTGACCACAGCATTGAACCATACTGTACACTGCTCCCCCATAGATACCTCTCCGATGAGAGTTGCAGTTTCAGCCAGCCAGCAATCATTCCCATAAGAAGGGGTATATCCCCTGACAGATTTTATTAGTGCCATAAAATTTTAGATGCGAATTCAAATATTTAACCGTTGATTAAGGTAATATCTTTTTCTGTGAATTATATCTTCGCACCTATGAAATACCCAAAGCTACTTTTTGTTTTTACACTTGCGCTCACCTACTGCAAAAAACCCAACAATTCATCCGATGCAACGCAACCAGAAACCACAATAAAGGTCTATCCTGGTGCAGACACATTAGAAATAAGCATTAACGAATCGGTTATCACCTGGATAGGAAGTAAACCAACAGGACAACACGACGGAACAATGGATATCTCCGGAGGATATGGAATCTTTTATGTTGATGAATTGGTGGGAGGCGAAGTTCAAATAGACATAAGCTCACTTCGCGTGATGGATATTGCCGATAAAGAAAAGAATAAAAAACTAACCTCTCATCTGCTGTCGTCAGATTTTTTCGATGAAAACTCATTTCCAGTTGGCTCATTCCAAATCACGAAAATCACACCGTATGACAGCACATTTCAGGTCGATGACAAAGTAGAATTTCCTTCCAAATTTAAACCAGAAGTAGCCTCTTCATTTGTAGTGCAGAACCCTTCTCATGTAATCTCAGGTAGCCTTACCCTGCGGGGAAAAACCAATGATATAACATTTCCTGCTTTAGTAACTAAAACTGATTCCCAAACCAATATTGAAGCGAAATTCAACATCGATAGAACCAGATGGGATCTTTCTCACAACGATGAAGCAAACATCGTGGACAAAGCCAAGGATAAATTCATATACAACACAGTAAACGTAGGCTTTCATGCTGTGATCCCTATTCCAAAAATTGAGTGACTGACACTTTGTCACCTTCTGTAAGATTGCTCTATCTTTGCATAGTAAAATGAAAGAATAGATGGAGCAAGTGATTCAGGACTTAGACATTTTAGACAACAAAGCAGAGAGTGAAGAAAGCTGTGGGGTCAAAATATCTGTAGAAGGAAATAAAAACGCGACTAAAAAGTTATACATAGAGAGTTACGGATGTCAGATGAATTTTTCTGATAGTGAAATCGTGACATCAATTTTAAAGAAGGATGGGTTTGACACAACATCCTCTTTCGAGCATGCAGACGTTATTTTATTAAACACCTGCTCGATAAGAGAAAAAGCTGAACTAACAGTCAGAAAGAGACTGTCTCAGTTCAACAATGTCAAAAAAGAAAAACCCGAGATTACCATCGGTGTTTTGGGCTGCATGGCCGAACGGCTTAAATCGAAATTACTGGAAGAAGAAAAAATTGTCGATTTAGTTGTTGGCCCAGACGCATACCGCGACCTACCCAATCTTGTCAAAAAGGCCGAAGATGGGGAAAAAGGCGTAAACACCTTTCTCTCCCGTGAAGAAACCTATGCCGACATCTCTCCTGTCCGGTTAAACTCGAACGGAGTTACTGCTTTCATTTCTATCATGAGAGGATGTGACAATATGTGCTCTTTTTGTGTGGTTCCATTTACCAGAGGAAGAGAGCGCTCCCGCGATCCGCACTCCATAGTCGCCGAAGCTCAAGACCTTCTTTCCAAAGGATACAAGGAAGTAACCTTGCTAGGTCAAAATGTGGACTCGTACAAGTGGTCTGCTGAGGAAAATAATAAAGCACGATTGGAAAAATCTGAAGAGCAGAAAGAGATCGTGAATTTCGCTAATCTTCTGGAAATGGTCGCTCAGGTAAGTCCAAGTCTGAGGGTGCGGTTTTCCACCTCTCACCCCAAAGACATCACAGATGAGGTGCTTCATACCATGAAGAAATACGAAAACATCTGCAAATACATACACCTACCCGCTCAAAGTGGAAACTCACGTGTATTGGAAATGATGAACCGAACTTACGATCGTGAGTGGTATATCAACCGCGTGGATGCTATCCGTAGTATATTGGGAGAAGAATGCGGAATTAGCTCCGACATGATTGCAGGATTCTGCTCTGAGACCGAAGATGAACATAAGGACACCCTTACGCTCATGGACTATGTGAAATACGACTTCTCCTACATGTTCTTCTATTCAGAACGGCCAGGTACTTTGGCTGAAAAGAAATATGAAGATGACATTCCCCTTCCTGTCAAGAAGAGACGGCTTCAGGAAATCATCAACAAACAGCAAGAGATTTCCTTAAAGCGAAACAAGCTCGATCTTGGAAAAACTTTCAAGGTATTGGTGGAAGGCAATAGCAAAAGGTCAGATGAAGATCTTCAAGGAAGAAATACAGCTAACAAAGTGGTTATTTTCAAGAATACAGGAGCAAAAAAAGGTGATTATGTTCACGTAAAAGTGAATGACTGCTCCCCTGCTACCTTGTTTGGTGAAATAGTATCAGCATAATGGACTATCACATAGATTCAGAAACACAATCGATAAAACAGCGATTTGAGATTATTGGCAACTCGTCAAAACTCAACTATGCCATCAGAGTAGCCATGCAGGTGGCACCCACTGATATGAGTGTGCTGATTACGGGAGAAAGTGGAGCTGGTAAAGAGTCCTTTTCTAAAATAATACATAGCCTATCTGCCCGTAAACACGGCAAATTCATAGCGATAAACTGTGGCGCTATACCAGAAGGAACAATCGATTCTGAGCTCTTTGGTCACGAAAAAGGCTCGTTTACAGGAGCACATGAAGCTCGAAAAGGATATTTCGAAGTAACAGATGGGGGCACCATATTTTTGGATGAAATAGGTGAAATGCCCGTAAGTACACAAGCTCGTCTGCTCAGGGTTTTAGAAAATGGGGAATTCATCAAGGTAGGGTCTTCCAAAGTGCAAAAAACAGATGTAAGGGTTATAGCCGCTACCAACGTGCAGCTGCTGGATGCGGTGGAGAGTGGCAAATTCCGCGAAGACCTTTACTACAGGCTCAATACAGTGCCAATCTACGTCCCAGCCTTACGCGAGCGCGATCGTGACATGCTTTTGCTATTCAGAAAGTTCGCGTCGGACTTCTCCGAGACCTATAGAACAAAGCCTATAAACCTTACAGACGATGCGCAAAACCTTATACTTTCATATCGATTCCCGGGAAACATCCGTCAGCTCAAAAACCTGGTAGAGCAAATGAGTGTGCTCGAAATGGACAGAGAAATTGATGCCGAAACACTAAGGAAATATTTACCCCAAAACAGAAAAAACCTGCCCGCCCTTATTGAAAAAGCTACCGATTCAGGTGGCGGAGGAGATTTTTCAGAGCGTGACATTTTATATAAAGTCCTTTTCGACCTGAAAAAAGATGTTACAGACATGAAAGATCTGGTGCTAAAAATGCTCCAGGACGATGATACGAAAAGTGAAATTTTATCACAGCATCATCGTTTGTTCAATGATGATGAGGATCTTGAGGACAACCATTTTTCCCAAAAGGAAGAGAGAGAGGCATTGGCTCCATCTCCAATCTTGATCAACTCAACATCCACTCGCAATGAAGACGGCTATGAAGTGGAGGATATCAGTCACGAAACAGAAGAAGAAGACTCTCTTTCCCTTGAAAAACAAGAAAAAGAAATGATTCTAAGAGCACTGACCAAAAACAAAAACAAAAGAAAATATGCCGCTCAGGATTTAGGCATTTCTGAAAGAACCCTATATAGGAAAATCAAACAGTATGAGATCGATAATATTTAGTTTAGTTTTAATTTCTACGATTTTTCTATCCAATTGTGGTATTTACAGCTTTACAGGAGCGTCCATCTCGCCTTCTGTAAAAACCATTTCAATACAAACGTTTTATAATAACGCTCCCCTTGGCCCATCCAACATGAGCGCAACGTTCACTGAAATGATCAAAGACTACTACCAGCAAAACACCAGTTTGACAATTGTAGATAGTAATGGTGACCTTCAAATAGACGGATATGTATCCAACTATCAAATCAGTCCGGTAGCAGCCAATGCCAGCGGTAGCAGCACTGGGGTGGACTACTCGAGCCTCTCGCGGATCACAATTACAGTTTTTGCTACTTACATAAATACGCAAGACGACCAGTATGACTTTGAAAGGAGATTCTCATTCTTCAAAGACTATGACCAAAATGAAAGCGACCTTTCGTCCAATGAACAGCAATTTGTTGAGGAAATTTTCGACCAAATAATACTCGATATATTCAATGCCTCTGTGGCAAATTGGTAGTATTTTCTTAATTTAGGTTTTCACCAAGTCCTAACTCATTCGTGAACAAGCAAAAATTTGTAGAGTTTATTCGTAAACCAGCAAACCTAACATCCAAGGATATTGAGGATTTAGAGAGTGTGGTGGAAAACTTCCCCTACTTTCAGAATGCCCGAATCATTCTGGCCAAAGGCGGAAAAATCAAAGATCTTCCAGACAGCAAAAGAAAAATAGCCACGGCGGCCATTTATGCCACCAATAGGGCACTACTCAAAAAGTACATTCAAGATGAACTCATCTTCCTACGACCATTAGAGGTACACGAGTCGGTGCTTACGGACAAAAGACCTGCGGAAGCAACGCCCAAGGCTAAACCATCCCCAAAACCAGTTGTACAGGAAAAACCTGAAAGTGCCTCTCAAACAGACACCCCCTCACCTGCCCCAATTAAAGAAAAACCAGCCTCCCCTCAGGCAAATGAGACTGTCAGTGAACCGGAACCATTAGATGCACCTATCTCCGCAGAGGTTGAAGATCACAATGATCTTGATGATTTGATTTCAGATTTGTGGCACGACATAGAGGAACTTCGAAAGTCCAAAGCTAAATTTCTGGCTATAGAAAAACGCCTGGAAGAAGACGAAGCGGTAGAAAAAGCAGTAGAGAAGGCGACCAAAAAGTCAAAAGCTACAAAACCAACGGCCAAAAAACCTACAACTGCTCAAAAATCAACCAGCACAAAAAAGAGCACTACTAAAACAGCTAGTTCTTCATCAAAAAAGTCAGCTGCAAAAAAGACAGGTAGCACAACGAAAAAACCTGCGGCCAAAAAATCCGCATCTTCGGCTAAAAAAACAACGACTCCCAAGAGCAAGTCAGAGTCTCCAAAAAAAGAAGATAAAACTGATCCCAAATCTCTTCAGGACAGCATTATTGACCAGTTTATCAACAGCGAACCGGCAATGCCACCTGCCAGAAAAAGCGACGGAACAGGGAGTAGTGAGGATTTGTCCAAAGATAGTGCTGAATTGAACCCAGAAGTTGCCTCAGAGTATTTGGCAGAAATATATTTAGAACAGGGCAACAAGCCCAGAGCACTTCAAATATATGAGAAGCTAATAGTGATGTTTCCTGAAAAATCCGTTTACTTTGCGGACATTATTAAAAAATTAAACAAGGAAAAGTAGAATGTACGCTTTAATAATAGGAATAATCATATTGGTAGCTGTCTTGCTAGTGTTGGTGGTATTGGCTCAAAACCCTAAAGGAGGCGGGCTGTCAAGCCAATTTGGAGGTTCAGGAGCTGGCCAGGTGATGGGCGTTAAGAAAACCACAGATCTACTCGAAAAGCTTACATGGGGGTTTGCTATTGCTCTACTTGTGCTTACTCTTTCAACAAACTTTTTCTTGACAGGCGATGAAGGATCCGGTGAGTTTATATCACCTAATATCGAAAACGCTCAGCAGCAGCAAAACGCTCTTCCTCCAAGCATCGCTCCTGATGGATCTTCTTTGGAAGACCTTGGACTTGAAGGAGACTCTCTTTCCGAATAAAACTAACTCACCGAGATATTCTTAATGAGAATGCGCTTTGCCATCGGCAAAAGCGTAGACTCAAGAGGAAACTTCAACTTTGAAGTCAACAGGTAAGTTGCCGGGTTAGGTAAATCTCGGAATCTTCGCAACAAACTCACTTTGATATTTTGATAAGAGTTGGAAAATCCTTTCAACTCTTTATCTACATAGGTCGTTGACACTCCCCTAAACTGCTCATCTGCGGATTGAAATAAAGTGACCTGATATCGGTAAATCTGTACCGTTTTTGACATCTCCTTATCAATAAACAGATACCCTTCATTTTGATAAATGGAACTGAGACCAATCGGTGAAAACTCAACGTTCTCTTCCACAAACTCAAAAATCTCTTTACCCTCATCTATGGTGTCCGTAATCCTTGGGATAGCAAAACTTATAATATCCTCAATCTCTCGCATCACCTCATCATCTTCTACCAGTTCTTGATAGGTCAGCTCAAGTTTTTCAAAATCCGCCTTCGATATGGATTTCGGAAAACTCTCAAACATCAATGTCTTACTATTTTTGATCCTTTCCAGATTCTTATAGTGGAAAATCAAATCCGATAAAAACGGAAACAATTCTGTAGCATTAAACTTATGTTTGATGTCTTTGAGGTAAGCAAGCAGAATGTATTTCTTATACTCATAATCAATAAGCCCTTCTGTCAGCCAATCGTGTTTAAGGTTTTCCATATCTCTTGATTTTTACTGACAAAATTTACTCATCAAAGAGCTTTATTACAAAAAAATGTCTCTCAGAAATCATTCTTCTGTCAGTTGTATCATTGATACTGATAAAATGTCAGACATTTTGACACAACTCTGACACCAAAAGCCTTTGGCATATAAAGTGCTATATGACAAATCAGAATTTTACACACAGTATTAATCAAATAAACATTTTAAAACATGTCAAAAGTTAATTTCAAACCGCTTGCCGATAGGGTTCTAGTGGAGCCGGCGGCAGCAGAAGAGAAAACTGCTTCTGGAATCATTATTCCTGATACCGCTAAAGAAAAGCCTCAGCGTGGTGAAATCGTTGCTATTGGAACGGGTACAAAAGATGAGCCGCTTAATGTAAAGGTTGGCGATCATGTATTGTATGGTAAGTACTCAGGTACTGAAATCAGCATTGAGGGTAAGGAGTACCTTATCATGAAAGAAAATGACATTTACGGGATTGTATAAACCAATCTCGCAGTAACCTTAATCGAATAAGAATTTTAAAAAAGAAATAACAATGGCAAAAGAAATATTCTTTGACACGGACGCCAGAGACAGCATCAAAAGAGGTGTTGACGTATTGGCAAACGCAGTAAAAGTAACATTGGGACCAAAGGGAAGAAATGTTATTCTCGATAAAAAATTTGGTGCCCCTACGATCACCAAAGATGGTGTTTCGGTAGCAAAAGAAATAGAGCTAAAAGAGCCTATCGAGAACATGGGAGCTCAACTGGTAAAAGAAGTAGCCTCTAAAACTGCAGATGATGCAGGTGATGGAACTACTACCGCCACTGTATTGACTCAGGCTATTTTCAATCACGGTATCAAAAACGTGGCTGCAGGTGCGAACCCAATGGACGTTAAAAGAGGTATTGATAAGGCCGTAGCTAAAGTAGTGGAAAACCTTAGATCACAGTCTAAAGAAATTTCAACAAGCGAAGAAATTGCGCAAGTTGCTACTGTTTCTGCCAACAACGACCATGAAATTGGACAAATGATTGCCAATGCAATGGATAAAGTTGGTAAAGATGGTGTGATTACTGTTGAAGAAGCAAAAGGTACTGAAACTGAAGTAAAAACTGTAGAAGGTATGCAGTTTGACAGAGGTTACCTTTCTCCATACTTTGTGACCAACACAGAGAAAATGGAAGCTGAGCTTGAGAGTCCTTACATCTTGATATACGACAAGAAGGTTTCAAACATGAAAGAATTGCTTCCTATTCTCGAAGCAACTGCTCAGACTGGAAAGCCTTTGTTGATCATCGCTGAAGATGTAGATGGTGAAGCTCTTGCTACTTTGGTCGTTAACAAAATCAGAGGATCGCTGAAAATCGCTGCTGTAAAAGCTCCTGGATTCGGAGATAGAAGAAAAGCCATGCTTGAGGATATCGCTATCCTTACTGGCGGAACTGTGATCTCTGAAGAAAGAGGTTATAAGCTTGAAAACGCAACTCTTGATTACCTCGGTACAGCTGAGAAAATCAATATCGACAAGGACAACACTACGATCGTAAACGGTGCTGGTAAAGCTGACGATATTCAAGCCAGAGTAAACCAAATCAAGCAGCAAATCGAAAACACAACTTCTGATTACGATAAAGAGAAACTTCAGGAGCGTCTTGCTAAGCTTTCTGGTGGAGTTGCTATCCTTTACATAGGAGCGGCTACAGAAGTTGAGATGAAAGAAAAGAAAGACCGTGTGGATGACGCGCTTCACGCAACCAGAGCTGCCGTACAGGAAGGTATTGTAGCTGGTGGTGGAGTTGCTTTGATCAGAGCGCTTAAGTCTATCGAAGGGTTGGAGTTGGAAAACCTTGATCAAACCACAGGTGTGAAAATCGTATTCAACGCAATCCAGGCTCCTTTAAGAACAATCGTTGATAACGCAGGTGGCGAAGCTTCTGTTGTTGTAAATGCAGTAAAAGAAGGTAAAGATGATTACGGATTCAACGCTGCTACCGGCGAATATGTAAACATGTTCAAAGCTGGTATCATCGACCCTACTAAAGTGACCAGGTTGGCATTGGAGAATGCAGCATCTATTGCCTCTCTCCTA
>JBDVMP010000101.1:0-5254 GCA_039970095.1 Cyclobacteriaceae bacterium | reverse complement strand
AGCTTTTTGTTGATCATAGTATCAACACCTATGCTTTGCGATAAGTGGATATAGTCAACATTTTCTACGGCTGCTATCGTCTTTTTCACACCGTGGTTTTTGGCCACCAGCGAAGAAATGATATTGGTCTCTGAGTTTCCCGTCACAGCGATAAAGGCATCCATACGATCCAGCCCCTCTTCTTTGAGCATGTTTGTGTCACGCACATCTCCATTAATCACCATCGTCTCAGGGAGCGCATCGGCCAGAGCAAAACACTTTTCCTTATCCTTCTCTACGATCTTGATACTGTATTTTTTACTCAGCTGTTTTGCTGTATTGATCCCCACCTTGCTTCCGCCAAGGATCATGATATTTTTGATTTCGAATCGCTCCTTACCTGCAAGTGCCATCACACGGTCAATACCGCTTGGCTCGGCTATAAAATAGGCGTGATCATTGAGTAAAAACTTATTGTCACCATGCGGAATGATGGTTTTGTTATCTCGCAGAATAGCAATCGTAGTGAAATTGTGATCCGGATTGAGGTAGGCCGTTTCGGTTAGGGTCTTGTCTTTCAACTCCGATTTTTCATCAACGGTAATCCCGATTAACGATAAAAGTCCATTTTCAAACTCAAAAGCATCGGTAAGTGCCGATTGCTTGATCAGTCGCTTAATCTCCTTGGCAGCCAGAGATTCCGGAGAGATGATCTCATCTATACCCATCCCTTTGAGGTTGAGCTTTTCCCGCTGATGCAGAAACTCTATGTTCGAAATTCGAGCGACAGTTTTTTTCGCCCCGAGGCTTTTTCCTACGATGCAAGTAGTGATGTTCGTTTCCTCTATGGAAGTCACCGCTATTAGCAGGTCGGCTTTTCCGACGTTCGCTTCCTCCAGTATCTTCACAGAGGTGGAACTGCCTTTGATAGTGCTTACATCCAGATTGTTCGAGGCGTACTCCAGCACGCTCGCGCTCTGGTCTATAAGAATAATGTCCTGACTCTCGTAGGCTAATAGTTTGGCGAGATGAAATCCCAAATCTCCTGCACCTGCTATGATAATTCTCATCTATGAGCTAATAGTCCTTATTGGGAGACAAATATAAAAGAAAGAAAAGCGCAGAAAGAAACATTTCGATCATTAAAGAAATAAGCCCGTTGAGTGGATAAAATCGCTGCTCAAGCCAGTAAAAATCAGACGTTTACACGACTGAAATATTCCCTGGCGGCTCGTCTTATTTTTGGCGCCATCAGTATGGCACCAATCATGGTTGGAAATGCCATCAGTCCATAGGTAAGGTCAATAAAATACACAATGGCATTGAGCGTTGTGACGGAGGCTATCAAAATGGAGCTGACATACCAATAATTGAAGTAGCGTCCCCTTTTCACACCTACGAGATAGGAAAAACATTTTTGACCATAATAGCCCAATCCGAAAATGGTGGTAATAGCAAAAACCAAAACACAAAGCAACAGGATATAGGGTCCTACCCCTGGCAGACTCACTTCAAAGGCCTTTGCTGTCATCAAGATTCCATTCAGTTCTCCAGACTGCCATGAATCTGTCACCAAAATGGCCAGACCTGTCATGGTACATATCACGAGTGTGTCAATCGCCGGCCCCAGCATCGCCACCAGGCCCTCGCGAATAGGTTCTTTTGTTTTGGCCGCACCGTGCATCATAGGAGCAGATCCTACTCCCGCTTCATTGGAAAAAGCCGCTCGCCTTGCCCCAATGATAATCAAAGCTCCGAGTGCACCCCCCATGGCCGCTTCAGCGGTAAAAGCATCGGTGACAATCAAGGTAAGAGAAGGAATGATCTCACCAATATTCATTACCAATATAGAGACAACACTCACCACATAAAGCACTACCATCGAAGGCACCAACCTGGCCGCCACATTCCCGATCCTGGTAATACCTCCGAATATTACGAGCCCCACCACTACGGCAATACCTAACCCCAGAGATAAATCGAGGTAAAAAGAATCCGTGTTGATTCCTGCCGGGGCTAGCAAAACATCCTTGATGGCATCAATACTTTGATGTGTTTGGAAAATCGGCGTAAAGCCCAGCGAACCCAATACCGCAAATGCTACAGCCAATGGTTTCCATTTCTTACCCAAACCTTCTTCTATGAAATACATGGGGCCACCCTGAATCTCTCCGGCAGAGTCTTTTCCACGAAACATCACCGCCAAACTACAGGTAAAAAACTTGGTCGCCATCCCAAAAAATGCACTCACCCACATCCAGAAGATTGCCCCGGGACCTCCTGTGGCTATGGCCACCGCTACACCACTGATATTTCCCATACCGATGGTTGCGGCAAGAGCGCCGGAAAGAGCCTGAAAGTGACTGATCTGTCCAGGGTCACTCTTGTCATCGTATTTTCCTCTAAGCACATTGATAGCGTGCCCCAAATATCTGAAGGGCAAAAACCGCGAATAGATCATGAAAAATGCCCCTCCACCCAGAAGCAGTATGAGCAGGGGTGTACCCCAAACAAAGCTTGCGGCAGATTCAATGATGTGTTCTATGGTCTTCATATATCAGATTTCAACTTTAATAATGGTTTGAGACAAGTCCATACTGTCTCAGCAATCACCAGATGACCTTTGGCTGTGGGATGAATGCCATCAGCCATATTGAGCTCTGGAATACCCCCAACCCCCTCTAAAATGAAGGGGATTAAATATGCGTTGTTTTCTTCCACAACTTCTCGGAACACCTGCCTAAACTGTGCCCTGTAGCTCTCACCCATAAGACGCGGCATTTCCATCCCTGCCACAACAAGTGTTACGTTGGGATTTTCGTTTTTGACCTTGTTGATAATTAGCTGGAGGTTATTCTTGAGCAACCCAAAATCCAGCTCCCGAAGGCCGTCATTTGCTCCAAGTTCTAAAACAAAAATGTCTGGAATGGTTCTTAGCACCGTATCGACACGGAGCAAACCTTCGGCAGAGGCTTCACCACTTAGCCCAGCGTTGATGACCTCATAGTCATAACCCAGATCAAGCATTTTCTGCTCTATGATAGCAGGAAATGCCTCCTTCGGGTCCAGATCATAACCAGCGGTTATGCTGTCCCCAAAAAACATCAAGACGGGTTTATCCGATTGTGCCACGGTTTGAATTTTTGCTGATCAGAAAACAAAAATGCAATGATAAACCATAACCATGGAATAGTATGGTTTATCAAAAGTGAAGCCGCAAAACACTCTTAGTTCGTCAGAAAAACTGCATTTTTACTCTTTGTACCAGACACGCAGCAGCTGGTACCACTGAGAACTGGACTCACCGCCAGTCCACAATTCGGTATCCTGACTACCCTCTTCGTTGCTGTCGTGAATGTTGGGCAGCACCACCGTTTCGACGTTTATAATCTCAATGTCGGGGTTCCCGTCAATCCATTGGTTCATTGAGGCAAGCACCTCGTCAAACTGTTGAACTTTTCCGGATTTAAACATTCCTCCTTTACTTTTTTCGGGGACGAAATCTCTTACTGTAATAGGCATGATAATATTGGATATTTTTATGAATTTAATTAAATATTTTAATATCGCACTTTCAGCTTCACTGAATACTGTTTTATAGTTGGCATTATTTCTGGACTGAATAACTTTAAGACCAAATACATCAGCCATGAACAGATTGTACATACTCGCATTTTTCAGCATTACAATTGCCCTTTCCGGATGCAAAACAGGAAAAAAAGCCCTGGAGCAAGGCCAGTATGACCTGGCAGTATCTCAGGCGGTTAACAGATTAAAATCAAACGGAGATAGCAAAAAAGCCCGCTCAACCCTAAAGAAGGCATACCGATTTGCCGTATCGACCCATCTGGACAATGTATCACGTGCCAATGCCTCGGCGGATATGTTCAAATGGGAAAAAATGGCCAACGAGTACCTTTCGATCAATAGACTGTATGACGCCATTCGCAAATGCCCTGCATGTCTGGATCTGGTGCCTAACCCTGTGACGTACGATAGCGAAC
Organism: Cyclobacteriaceae bacterium; assembly: GCA_039970095.1. Lineage (GTDB taxonomy): Bacteria > Bacteroidota > Bacteroidia > Cytophagales > Cyclobacteriaceae > JAMZMI01. Next base: position 1,271 of record JBDVMP010000101.1, on the reverse strand, counting down.
TGCAATCGGCCAGACTAAAAGCAGCTGAAACGAGATACAATCTAGGTGTCACGGCTTTGGCCAACAAAAAAATACGAGAAAAGGCTCTTGAAGCTCACGGACACTTCGAGATAGTGAAAGAGATGGTGCCACGCTACAAAGACGTGGAGGATAAACTCGCCGAATCACTATATTTCGCTACACTCAAAGTGGTGGTTGAACCGATACCAAGCCCAACAAGAATCCTGGAGGTAAAGCATGAGTTTTTTGTGAACAAAATCAATGAATACCTGCATCACCAGCCTATCAACAAGTATGTGAGGTTCTATACGCCAGACGAAGCAAACAATCAGAATTTAGAATTTATTGATCATGTGATTCAGATGGAATTCGACAGGTTCTCACTGGGGAATGTGTTCCAAAACAACACGCAAAAGGAGGTTTCGAAAGACAGTGTGGTGATCGCCACAAAAAATGGTGAAGATATCTACGGCACAGTAAAGGCTACTCTCAAAATCTCTGAGAAATCAATTACCGGAGGTGGCATTTTGGATTTCAGGATTTTGGATAACGAAACCGGCAAAGTGATCACACAGGAAAAAATGCCAAGTGAATACACGTGGAGTATAATGTGGGCCTCCTACAATGGTGACAAAAGAGCACTCAGTGATGAAGAGCTGGAAATGGTGAATCAATCCAATGTTTCCATCCCAAACCCACAAATCATGTTTGAGGAGTTTACCGCACCACTTTACGATCAGGTGATCTCTAAAGTATCAGCATATTACAGGGGGTATTAGTGCCCCCCTTTTTTCTGCCAGTTGTCCCTCAAAGTTATGGTCTGATTGAAAACAAGATTCTCCGGTGTGGAGTCTTCATCTACCCTAAAGTAGCCCACTCGCTCAAATTGCATCTGATCTCCCACCTTTGCGTTTTTCAATGAGCCTTCCAAAAGCGCTTTGGTGTTGACCTCCAAAGAATCCGGGTTGAGGTGATTTTTGAAATCATCGTCAATATCCCCCAGGTTTTCTGTCTTGAACAACCTGTCGTAAAGTCTAATTTCGGCGCTCACTGCATCGTCTGCAGACACCCAGCCCAAGGTTCCTTTCACCTTCTTGCCAGAGGTATCCTGCCCACTTTTTGTCTCAGGATCATATTCCGCATAAATTTCCTCGATCTCACCTGCATCATTCTTTTTGAAACCTGTACAATTAATGATATAGGCATATTTCAGACGAACCTGCCTGTCAGGCCCCAGTCTATACCATTTCTTAGGACTTGGCGGGTTCTCT
>JBDVMP010000100.1:0-2756 GCA_039970095.1 Cyclobacteriaceae bacterium | reverse complement strand
GGAAGAGTGGGATGATCCAAGAGCTTTTTTATTGCTCATCTACGCAGGTATTCTATACTGGATTAGTATCAGTGGATTCAAGCAGGCGCAAATACACAAAATTCCTGCACATGAAATTGAACGAAATGAATCGAAAAGACCATCTGAAATTGTTAAGAAACTTGACGAAACAATAAGAACTCAAAAACTTTATAGAAACCCAGAACTATCACTTACAGATTTAAGCCAAGCTGTTGACATATCTGAGCGTTCAATTTCCGACACCATTAATCAGGAGCTAAATAAGAACTTTTATCAATTGATTAACGAATACCGGGTAGAAGAAATTAAAATGTTATTGCAAGACCCTAGCAATGATCATCTGAAGATACTGAGTCTGGCAATAGATGCAGGGTTCAATTCCAAGGCAAGCTTTAATAGAGTTTTTAAGCAGTTCACCGCAATGACACCAAAAGAGTTTAAATCTCAAAATTCTTAGCATACTGGAAATGAGACCTGTTTACCGAAAGTGAGACTTTATGTTAGCTGCAACCTACTAATTTGTTGGAAACTCAATAAACGATACGCCTAAACGGACGCAAGAGATGTATATCAACATGAAAATGAGGTTGCCAATTGTATTTTCTATACTTATCATATTAAGCGGATGTCAGACAGAAGAAGTAACCAGTGAGAATCTACCCATAATGGGAGATCTTATATTGGGAGACTATTCGGTCGGGTATAAAACAATCTTCACTTACGATCGAACAAGAAATGGCGTGCCATATTCCGATTGGGATGGAAATCTGACGAATAACCACAAGCTTGAACTAGGACGTCAGTTCCAGATGAATGTTTGGTACCCGGCAGAGAGTGGTTCGGGTGATCGAATCAACTATTCGCACTATGTTTATCTAAGGGGTCGACAAACAGATTTTGGAGAGACAGAAGGGCAGAAGGAATCTGCCAAGCAGACGTTTATTGAACAGACTCAAGGCCTTGGAAATGTTACCATTGGAGTACTTGGAAGTACGAAGGAGGATTTCACAAGTGAGCATCTTGATCAGCTGCTTGAGTTGGAAGTATATGGTCGACTCGATGCAACTCCTCTTAAAGGAAAATTTCCGGTAGTTATATACCCAAACGGTGGCAGTCCAGCATTTCAAAGTATCACGTGTGAATACCTGGCGAGCCATGGATATGTTGTAATAGCCTTTACGCCTAAGGGTCGATTTTCTTCCGGAATGGAAGTGTCTGCGATAGGCTTAGAAGTAGCAGTTGATGATTTTGAATTCGTCCTGGGTAAAGTGAGTGAACAAGCCAATGTTGATATGGACAAAGTATCTATTGTAGCCAATGCGATCTCATCTTCTGTTGGCGCTGCAGCTATCTCGAGAAACGACAAACTCAAAGCGCTGATCAGCCTGGAGGGAGGACTTCCGAGCGCGTTTGAGCAAGGTCTGCTGAATGAATCGGTTTTTTATTTGCCAGAGAACATTACGACTCCCATCTTAATCATTTATTCATCTCATCCATCAATTGATCCGAAATACACTTTTCAATTGAAATACGCTGATCGGTACTTTGCCCAATTTCCAAATATGTCAGAATTTGCCATGCTTAATTATGGCATGTTCGATGCTTTTGTTCCAAATATTTTGGGAGAACATAAAGCGAACACCCAAAAAGGATTCGAAGAGGCACATCAACTCATGTTGAGATTCCTGAACCAAAAAATCAAACCTGTCCGCCGTACAAGTAATCAGGCCGGCGGGGATGAAACTGAGACGGTTTTTGATACAGCCTTCCTGAACTCACAGACTGAGATTGATAGTACTTTTGTTTGGGAAGCTATTCCAGCACCTCCAAACATTGCACTTCTGAAAGATCGATTCATGAAAGGCGGATTTGATGAGATCGAGCATATTTATAAAGAGTTAAAAGGGAGTGGGAATCTTCAACCGTATTCCAAGTCCTTCTATAAGGATTATCGGAGTTGGCTTGCCTGGCAGAAAGATGAGGATTATTCGTACCGTCAGAGACTATATGAACTTGGGTACGATAGCTATCCTGAATCCGCTCGGATGAATTACTACCTGGCCTATTACTCCATGAAGGTAGGCCAAAATGCAAAGGCAATTAAACATTATAAGAATACACTGTCGCTTGTTGAGCATGATCCAGACCTTTCCGCAAGCGAGCGTGAAGGCTTAACCAACTATTCGAAGAGTGATCTAAAGGAACTAAACTAGCATTGCTGCGAGCCTGTCTTGATATCATCTTTTGACGCATAATGCGCTGCTTTAGCCTGCCCCAAACATGATTGGGGGCTATGTGGCTGCAGGTAGGGCAGGTTTGGCTCGAGGAGGGGATCAATAGTTAGCAACAGGGATTCGTCCAATGATGCGGTCATATCACCTTAGTGTAGGAGTGTGGGGACGTCTAGTCCACTCTTATGAAACTTTGGTAGCGTATGGGAAGTGAGGCTGGAAATAGATGCTTAAACTAAAATACCACTTATATGCATAAGGAATCATTAGTTGAGACCTACGCCAACCATTATCCTTTGAACGGGTTTTTCACCCTTCTAAACAATCTCTCAAATGCCGCCCAATTGTTACAATTAAATCATCTTATTTTAAAAATCATTTTTAATGTAACGCGGTAAGTGTTAACTTAGAAGATAGCTCACTTTAAGAACCTAAAGCATATACAAATGAAAAGCTCACGTAAACCACTATCACTATTGTTTCTTTTGCTGCTAATCTCTTTTG